>CAYNWK010000026.1:0-37240 GCA_964400875.1 uncultured Anaerolineaceae bacterium
AAGGCAGTTGACCAATGGACTGGCCTTCAAAATCCCGTTATGTTCCTTTCGCTAACCCCAAACTGTCGGGTGGCTAGGTATAAAACTGTCAAAAACTTTTCTATGATAAACTTCTTAGCCTCATTATGAACTTCAAACGCGGTTTTTTATTCACATCTCTGGCGATCATGGCGCTTTCAGCAGCCTTTTTCGCCGGTTATTTTTTAGACCATTACCTAAACCCCGGGGAGGGGAGTTTTCCGATCTTGGGCCAATCCTACAGGATCTTGCGCGACCACGCTTACGACGACCTCCCCGGCTCGCCTGTCCTCGAATACGGTATGATCCGCGGCATGCTGCAGGCCTACGGCGACCCGTTCACGATTTTTGTTGAACCAGTGCAGCACGAGCTCGAGACCAATAATCTTCAAGGCCAGTTTGGCGGCATAGGTGTCCATTTCACCCGCGATCAAGACGGCTCGGTGGTGCTCTTTCCACTGCCCGACAGCCCTGCTCTAGAAGCCGGGCTGATGGAAGGGGACCGCCTCCTGAGAGTCGATAGTTTGGAGATCGACAGCAGCACCCCGCTGGAGGACATCCAGGCAGCTCTGCGCGGGCCGGAACGGGAAAAAGTGTCCCTGACGATTTCCCGCGAACCGGATTTCAAGCCCAAGACGTTTTCGGTCGTGCGGGTGAATTTTCCACTTCCCTCGGTCTTCTGGCATATCGATCCGGATGAACCCCGCGTTGGCGTGATCCAGGTCAACGTGATCGCAGCCAGCACGCCGGACGAGATCGAGAACGCAGTGAGCGAGCTGAAAGCCCGCCAGGCGAATTACTTCGTCCTCGACCTGCGCAATAACGGCGGCGGCTTGCTCTCCACCGGCGTCGATACCGCCCGCCTTTTCCTGGACAAAGGCATGGTCATGCAGCAGCAATACCGCGGCCAGAAAGTCGAAACCTATAACGTCAAGCGGGCAGGGCCGCTGGTGGATATCCCGCTGGTCGTCTTGATCAACCATGGCACGGCGAGCGCGGCGGAGATCATCGCCGGCTCGCTGCAGGCTCACGGCCGCGCCCGGTTGGTCGGTTCGCAAACCTACGGCAAGGACACCATCCAGCTAGTCTTCGATTTGGAAGACGGTTCCAGTTTGCACGTCACCGCCGCACGCTGGTGGATTCCGGACCTGGGCTTGCCCGCCAATGGCAACGGCCTGCAGCCCGATATCACTGTCGAAGAGGCTGCCGACGGACCCGATCAGGTGCTGGCCGAGGCTGTCGCTCAGTTGTTAAGCGCAAAATAATACGGAAACATCCTTAAATAACGCACTGTGTCATGAATATGTTAGAATTGGGTTATGAGTATTAAGGTTGTCGCTACCAATCGCAAAGCGAAACACGAGTATCACATTTTAGATACCTATGAGGCGGGCTTAGTCTTAAAAGGCACGGAGATCAAATCGATTCGCGCTGGGCGGGTCAGCCTTGCCCAGGCGTATGTGAGCATAGAAAACGAGCGCGAAGCCTGGCTGGTCGGCGCGCATATCGCGCCGTACGATCAGGCCAGCCATTACAATCATGACCCCATCCGGTCCCGCAAGCTGCTTCTGCACAGCCGTGAAATTGGCCAGCTCTGGGATGACGTTCGCCAAAAAGGCGTGACCATCGTCCCATTACGGGTCTATTTAAAGGACGGTCTGGCCAAAGTCGAGATCGCCGTCGCCAAAGGCAAGAAACTCTACGATAAACGCGCCGAAATTGCCAGGCGCGATGCTGAACGCGAGATTCAGAGGCAGTTGCGCCGCCGAGGTTGACATGGCTCCCAGCACCATCATGGCGATCAGCCAGCTTCCCGAAAACGAAAAACGCGAGATCTTTGCCCGCCTCATCCCCGACGAGCTGCAGGAACGTTTTCACCTCAGCCCGTACTTCGTTGACCGAGAAGGCAATGATTTGTTGAGGCTGGATTGCCCGCCCGGTTCCTCTTCCGTCGAGCTGGCCTTGTTCCACGAAGCCGGCTTCCCCGATCCGGTTTTGTACGGCGAGATGGCGGATACGGTAACGGGTCATTTCCATATTTTGCTCTACGTATTGAACAACCCCTATTCGCCGCGCTACGACGTTGACCGTCTCCCAGACGGCACCCCCACTCAATTTGGAACCGAATCTCGCAACATGAAGGCGGAGCTGGCTGCCCTACAAGCCGGGTTAGCCCCCGGGCAGATCCGCTGCGGGCTGCGGATGCTCTCCAACGCGGTGAATTCCTTCGAGTCCTTTCTTCAAAGTCTCGATCACGATCTCTACTATGTTGAACCGCTCTATTATCACAACGCGGTCAATTTCGAGCGCTACGGCCTGGCCTACCAGAAAGGCCGCAGGATGATGGAACGCATCGACTCCGGGTTTGCGCCGGGGGGCGAGCTTCGCGCTCGCTTGGATGGCTCGAATCCATTCCGTATGCCAGAGGCAGCCGACAGCATCCGGCTGCGTTCCTGGGCCATCCACGATGGCATCCTGGACGAGACGTTTACCAATATCACGATGTACAAAGAGATTAACGAACACGCCGGCATATCGACCTGCACAGGGTGCACCTGGTGAGCGGATGTTAGGCAACGACCTGCTAGCGACCATTACTGCCTTCGGCGTTGCCCTGATCTGGCTCAGACTGAACGACTTTGCGGCCCAACGTGGTTGGTTAAGCAGCCATTTGAGCCGCAAGCTCATCCACATGGGTACAGGCCCCTTGTTCGTCCTGTGCTGGCCTCTTTTCACCGACAGCGCCGCTTCCCGTTATTTAGCGGCGCTGGTTCCTTTATTGATCACCGCGCAGTTCTTCCTGGTGGGCATCGGCCTGATCCAGGACCCAGCGGCGGTCGAAGCGATGTCGCGCAGCGGAGATCGCCGAGAGATCTTACGGGGTCCACTTTTCTATGGGATCGTATTCGTGGCGCTCACGATGATTTACTGGAAAGATTCTCCCATCGGCATCCTCGCGCTGATGCTGATGTGCGGCGGCGATGGCCTGGCCGATGTTATCGGGCGCCGGCTCGGCAAGTCAAGGCTGCCCTGGAACGCGGAAAAATCCTGGCTTGGTTCACTGGGGATGTTCTTCGGAGGTTGGCTTTTTTCCCTCGGGGTACTGAGCGCTTATCTGGCGCTGGGGCTATTCCCTGGCGACCTTTCCGGTTTCCTGCTTCCCGTCACGGTCATTGCGCTGGCTGGCACGCTGGTCGAATCGCTGCCCCTCCGGGATATCGATAACCTCACCGTGACCCTGATCGCCCTGGTCCTGGGTCACGTTTTGTTGTAAGCAGCAACGATGCCGAATTTCCCTTTATTAAAGAGAGAGGGAAGGGCAAATGGGCGGATGTCGCAACCAGGGTCCCTCGCTGTGCTCAGTAAACAAACCAGGCTCACCCAAGGAAGCTAAAGATGCAGGCAGAGATACTCCAAATCGACGGCAGCCACCTGACCATTGCCGAGGTTGTAAAGGTGGCCCGATACGGGCAGAAAGTTACCCTAGCCGCTGCAGCCAAACAACGCGTCGCGCAGGCTCATGCCTGGCTGCAAGACCTCGTGGCGACCGACCAACCGGTCTACGGCATCAACACGGGGTTTGGCATCTTCGCCGACAAGCGCATCTCCAAGAAAGATGCCAAAGCGCTCAACCGCAACCTGATCCTGAGCCACGCGGTGGGCACAGGAGCGCCATTGTCTATCGATATCGTGCGCGCCGCCATGCTAATTCGGGCGAATACCTTGTCCAGCGGCTATTCCGGGGTGCGCCCAGAGCTGGTGGAAACCCTGCTGGAGATGCTCAACCGGGAAGTCACCCCTTTCATCCCCGCCCAGGGATCACTGGGCTCTTCGGGAGACCTGGCACCGCTCTCCCACCTGGCGTTGGTCTTCACTACCGATGAGACCGATCAGGAGGCCGATTCGGGAACAGCATTCTTCGGCCTGGAGGATTCTGCTAAAATGAGCGGGAAAGCTGCCATGCAAGCAGCCGGATTATCCCGACTGATCCTGGGCCCAAAAGAAGGGCTGGCTGTGACCAACGGCGCGACCTTCTCGGCCGCAATCGCCGCGCTGGTCGTCCACGACGCCGCCCAACTGCTCGATGTCGCCGAGATATCCCTCTCCATGAGCCTGGAAGCGCTGCTGGGCGCTTCTGCGGCCTTCGATCCCCGCCTGCATGCCGTCCGCCGCCACCCCGGGCAGATCAAAGTCGCCAAGCGGGTGCGGCAGCTCACCGCCGGCAGCACGCTGCTGGACGCTGATGGGCGGGTGCAGGATGCATATTCTTTGCGCTGCGCTCCCCAGGTCCAGGGGCCGGCTCGGGATGCACTCGAATATGTACACGGCGTCGTGTCCAACGAGATCAACGCCGTAACCGATAACCCCCTGCTGTTTGGTCCCGGCGAGGCAGTTTCGGGAGGCAACTTCCACGGAGAACCGATCGGTCTGGCCATGGATTTCCTGAGCATGGCGATGGCCGAAGTGGGGGCGATCGCTGAACGGCGGGTTTTCCGCCTCACCGATCACCAGTTGAACGCCGGTTTGCCCCCAATGCTGGTGGACAGCTTCGAAGACGCCGGCCTGAACTCAGGCATGATGATGCCCCAATATACTGCGGCTTCTCTGGTATTGGAGAACCAGACTCTAGCCAACCCAGATTCGGTACACTCGCTGCCCACTTCTGCGGAGCAAGAAGACCACAACGCCAACTCGATGACTGCGGCGCGCAACACCCGCCAGGTGGTCGATAACGTCGCGCATGTACTGGCGATCGAGGTCTATTGCGCGGCGCGCGCACTGGATCTGCGCATCCGGGACATGCCTCAGGCAGAGATGGGGCGAGGAGTAGGGCAAGCCTACCGGCTGATCCGCTCGAACGTGCCCTACCGGGCGGGCGATGCCTGGTGGGGGCCGGAGATCGAGCGCGCCCGACAACTGATACAGGATGGCAGCCTTTTGGCTAACGTTTCCGTTATGAACATCGAGTCGCCATTGACTTGAATTTGATAATTTGATAAAATTCCTCCACTAAGGTGTTTACAATTCCCTCAACTAAGGATAAAAAGCTATGCTGGTAGAACAAATCGATCTCAATCAAGTTACACTCACCTCTGCAGCAGCGAGCGCCGTCTCCGAATTGTTAGCCAAGCGCGAGCTCGAAGGCTACGCTTTGCGGGTTTACGTTGCCGGTGGTGGTTGTTCCGGGTACCAATACGGTATGGCTCTGGAAGGCAATATTCGGGACAACGACCTGGTTTTCGAACAACACGGCGTCCGGCTCGTGGTAGATGAGATCTCGATAGGTTATCTCAAAGGCGCCACGGTGGATTACGTGGATGAATTGATGGGCAGCGGTTTTAAAATCGAGAACCCTAACGCGGTATCTTCCTGCGGCTGCGGGAGTTCCTTCCGCACCAAGGATGACGCGGGCGCATCCGAGAGCGGCGGTAGCTGCGGCTGCCACTAAGCTCTGATTGATGAAATTAAAAAGACCGGGACTTTATTCCCGGTCTTTTTTGATTCATTGAGTCGACCTGGATGGGTTTAACGCCCCCGCAAGATAGATATAAACGTGCCGAAAAGCCCGATCACACCCAGGCCGGTGATCACCAGTCCCATCGGAATGCCGACGTTTCCTCTCGGCGAAGTCTCATCCGTGAAAGTGGGGATCACCAAAGGCGGGGGCGGGGTAAACGTGGGCAGCCGGGTTGGCTGAACTTCTACGATAAATTGCGCGGCTAAGGTCGGATCGACAGTGGGCGTGGTGCGCGGGGTGGGCGTCGGAGGGGGTTCGATGATCGGCAGCGTTCCCGCAACGTTAACCAAGGGAGAATAAACCCAGGCTACTCCCCCTTCCACGCCAGGGTAAGCGATCTGCACCCACAGCCCTCCCACCGAGCGACCTAACGCGGGTACCTGCTGTCCGGATATCAGCACACCGATGACATCGTAATCCGTGCTGGGTCCGCCGCGCACGTTGATCTGTTCCTGGTCACTGTTCACGCTAGCCATCGGTCCCTGCGGCGTACCGGTGACCGTCGCGATGGCGACGGTAGGGATCTGCAGCTGTTCTCCTGCCCTGGCAAAGGGGGTATTAGCCAGTGACATACCTCCCAGAACGATAATCGCTAAGAAGATGAAACCGTATTTCCACAAACGCATCGTTTTATATACTCCATTTTTCACGAGGGTGATTATAATCACTCAACAGCACAACCGTAAAGTGCTTCACGCAAGTCAAGAATGGCAGGGGTTACGCAGCCCTTCGAGAAAGTATGTGGTGTTTGGGCAGGCGTCGCCCGCCTAACACTTTCTCTTTCCTCGAGTGCGAAAGTCCTTAGCGGATTAACCACTGGATCCTGCCAGATTCGATTATGAATGAGTCCGGGAGTCAAGCAATGGAGCGACGTATATTTCACGGTGACCTTTCCCCGTACGACATCAGCCGGGCCTTAATCGCCCATTTCAATCGCAATAATCTCGTCGCGCAGCAGTTCGGCAAAGGAAACCAATTAATAGTCCAGATCGCTACTCGCCAACGCCCCTCCTCCGGCGGGCAAACAGCCCTCAGCGTTATCCTGGAGGAATACGAGGATGGCGTCGCTGTACAGCTGGGCCAGCAAAATTGGTTGGGGGTCGCTGCCAGCCTGGGGGTGACCGCCTTATCAGCATTTCGAAACCCCTTCAGCCTGTTAGGACGTCTGGACGACCTGGCTCAAGATATCGAGCACTTACAGCTCTCCGAACAGATCTGGCAGGTTATCGAGAACGTGGCGCGCCTGCACGGCGCCAGCTTCGAGATCTCGGAAAGACTGCGCCGCCTGGTTTGCGAGTACTGCCGGTCTGCGAATCCCACGGGAGAATCGAATTGTATCGCCTGCGGCGCGCCTCTCGGGGATGTTCAGCCGCGCACTTGCAGCAACTGCGGATTCGTGGTCAAGTCCGAAGAGACGATCTGCCCGAATTGCGGGCAAAGGCTATAAGAACTGTTCGCCTTGAGACATAATAAAAAGACCGGGGAGTTTGGGCGGTCACCGCTCGAACTCCCCGGCCTACAATTAATTGTTCAAATTAGGGGGCGCGCAAAGCTGCGATCGCTCTTTGTACAGCTGGCAATAATTCAGCTTCTTCTTCGGACGAAAGTGGCATAAATGGCATCGAACGCTGTCCGTTGATGCGAGATTCCAGGCGCGTCTCCAGGCGCTCCAGGACAGGTAGCACGTCCAGGAAACCCACGCGACCAATGGCCAGCGCGGCCTGTTCACGAATAGGCTGCTCGATCGTGCGGTCGGAGACGATGTCGGCGAGGTGGTTGCCAGCGTAAGGACAGGCATCCAATAACCTGGCGACATGCTCAGCCAGCGCCGGCTCCTCAACCAGCGCCTGGAGCAGTGCATAGACCTGCCGGGTGCGCATCTGAGAGAGATAACTGCTCACCACTTGCCGCACATTTACAGGAGTTGGGTTACCGTCCTTATCCGGAAACAACAAATCACCTAATGCACGCACAATTCGCACCCGGAACTCGACCTCGTTGTCGGTTAATCGTGTGGCGATTAAGTAGGCCACCAGGGGGGAAAACCGCGATGCATTGAGTTCTAACAAGCGGTCCAGTCCCTTTTGTCGATCGCTAAATTCCGGTTTACACAAGGATTCGGCTGCACTCCAAACCGCGGGAAATAGTTCCACATTGCCGATACTTTCTCCCAGTTGAAAAAGCTCAGGCTGGGAACTTCCCGATAGTTGAGATGGGTTTGGCATGGGGTGAAGTATACCCTACTTGCGAGGGATGAACAAACTTTTAACGCGCTAAGGGGATCTAAGACTTGAGGGGCGGCTTCTGATCAGCAGTCAGCGCAAGATCTTTTCGATGTTTTCCAATCCCAACTGGAAAGTCTCTCCCAAGAAGATGCCTTGCATTCGCTGCCGCCATTCAGGCTGCAAGGTAAAAATACGCCCGCCGTAACCAATCGGGGGACGACCGGTTTCAGCAGCCTCTGGCAACCAGTTCGGCCATTCGATCAGCTCGCTGGTCGATTCTTCCGTCATGGCGACGACAACGACCAATGACGGCTTGATATCTCGCACGAAATTGGCCAGGTCGGACAGCGGTACGGCCTGCCCCAGATAAGCAACCGGCCATCGGCGGCGGCGTAATAGTGCGCCTAAGATCAGCAGGCTGCCTTCGTGCCATTCATTCGGCGCACAGGCCATCACCACCGGAGGGACCGGCTGTGGCGGAGGCCCGCTCAACATCCACATCAACAAGCGGTGGCGCAGATAATTTGTCGCCATATGCTCAGTCGCAACGCTGATCTCCCGGTGTTCCCAGGCGGTACCTATTTTCTCCATCACCGGGGCAATCCCTTTCAGAATGATCTCCTCCGGAGAGGTCAAGGCCAGGGCTTCGCCAAACAAGAGGTCAGCATGGCTTAACTGGCGGTCCACCAGATTTTTCAACAGCCGTTGCCTAAAGGTTGGCAGGAACGCCTGTGAGGAGGCGCGTTCTTCTTTGGTAAATTCGAGATCGGGTTCCGTTGAAACTCGACCGTTTTCTTCCTGGTGATGCAAGGCGCTGATCGCCTGGGATGTCTGCATACCTTCATCAATCCGCGCTTTAACCCAGCGCAGATGCAACACATCACTTTCCGAATAAAGCCGGTGCCCTCCGGAAGTGCGTTTCGATTGGGGAAAATCATAGCGTCGTTCCCAGGCTCGCAGCGTAGCCATGGAAATGTCCGTCATGCGCGAGACGACGCCGATATTGTAGAGGGGATCGTTGTTTCCAGTTTGTACTTCAGGTAACATGCTTTCTCCAAATTATTCAGTCTGGAGAAAAGTATAGCACCGACCAACTTATCTGTCAAGTAACATAAACGAAATATTGACAATATCTTGACAAATTCTGCGAACCAGGTTAAAATATTCATAATTCACCTGATTTCACGCAAACAAGGAGTACCTATGTCAACAGCTATCGTTATTGGCGCCGGGATTGGTGGGATCACCGCCGCAGCTCGCCTGGCCAGGCAGGGATATCAAGTTTCCGTTTTCGAAAAAGGCAAGCTCCCCGGGGGGCGCGCTTCGATTTTGGAGCAGGATGGGCACCGCTTCGATACAGGTCCCACCCTGTTCCTGATGCCCGAGGTTTTTGCCGAAACCTATCGTGCGCTGGGGGAGGATATGTCCGAGTACCTGGACCTGATCCGCATCGATCCTACATACCGGGTTCATTTTCACGACGGAGTTCACCTGGACCTGACTTCAGACCTGGTCGCCATGCGCGAGCAGCTGGACGCCCTGGAACCAGGGTCCTTCGAAGCTTACCTGCGATTTCTGAGCGAGGGATACCGCCATTACAACGTCTCACTGGAACGCTTTGTCGGTCGGAACTTCTATTCGCTGTTGGAATACTTCAATCCGGCCAATTTGCCGTTGATCTTACGGCTGAAAGCGCTGGTCAAACACCAGGCGAATACGGCGCGTTATTTCAAGGACCCCCGGCTCCAGGCGGTTTTCTCTTTTCAAAATATGTATCTGGGTGTGAGCCCTTACGACGCGCCCGCGACCTTCTCGCTGCTTCAATATACCGAGCTCGCCGAAGGCGTCTGGTTCCCGCGCGGCGGCATGTACGAGGTAATCACCAGCCTGGTCGGCATTGCGGAAGGATTGGGCGTTCGTTTTTATTATGACAGCCCGGTAGATCAAATCAACCTGGAAGGGCAGCAGTCGACCGGCGTCACGCTGACAGACGGAGACGTTATTAACGCCGACCTCGTGGTAGCCAATGCGGATTTACCGTACGTCTACACAAATTTGCTGCCCGATGATGGCAGCGCCGCCCGGCTGAGCAAGAAAAAATTCACCTCTTCGGCCTTGATGTTCTATTGGGGTATAGAAGGACCTCGCTCCGACGCTTTGCTGCACCACAACGTTTTCCTGGCTGACCATCAGTACAGAGCTTCTTTCGATCGCATCTTTAAAGACCTCAGCTTGCCCGAGGAGCCCTCTTTCTACGTCAATGCGCCTGCCCGCACAGATGCATCCTTCGCGCCGTCAGGCCGCGATACGTTGATGGCTTTAGTGCCCGTCGGGCATCTCGATGATGCCAATCCTCAGGATTGGGAACGCCTGGAAAACCGGGCGCGTACAACCGTTTTGAAGGGCTTGGCCGATCTTGGGCTCAACAATCTGGAAGATCGCATCGTCTTTGAGGAAAAGTGGGGACCGCCTTACTACCAAAAAACCTTAAACCTGGCAAAAGGCGCGGCTTTCGGATTGAGCCACAACTTCACCCAGGTCGGCTACCTGCGACCACACAACCGGCATTCACGTTATAAGAACCTGTATTTCGTCGGCGCGAGTACCCATCCCGGCACCGGGCTGCCGATCGTGCTGCTCTCAGCCAAGCTCACGGTGGAACGCATCTTGAAGGAACAGGCTCAACCGGTCAAATCCCGGATGACCCACATTCCGGGCGCTCTGGAGCGTGCTTGATGACCGCACAAAGCCCTCCCTGGGAGCACCGCTTGCTGTCCATGGCCTACGAGGCCCTGGCGCATCACAGCGCGGAAGTTAATAGCGCCGCGTCAAGGGCCTCAACGGCCCACACCGAATTACTCGAGTTTGCTTATCGGCGTGCCGAAGCGATCACCCAAGAGCACTCCCGCACCTTCTACCTGGCCTCCGCCCTCCTGCCTGCTGAAAAGCGGCGCGCCATGCGCGCGCTGTATGCCTTTTGCCGGGTGAGCGACGATCTCGTCGATGGAGACCCCAAAGCCTCGCGCGGCACCCTAGAAAGCTGGAGGCGGATCTCGCTGGGAGAAGCTGCAGATGAATCTGATTTAGTGGCCTTAGCCTGGACCGATACACGCCATCGCTACCAGATTCCGGTGAAACTGGGCGAACAGCTGATCGACGGTATAGCCGAAGATCTGACCCCGGCGCGCTACGAGACATTTGATGATCTTTCCGCTTACTGCTACCGCGTCGCTTCTACCGTTGGGCTGATGGCGATGCACATCATCGGCTTTCAAGGAGAGCAGGCTGTCCCCTACGCGATCAAGCTCGGCGTCGCCTTGCAGTTGACCAATATCTTGCGCGACGTTGGTGAGGATTGGGAAACGGGTCGCCTGTACCTGCCGCGTGAAGAGCTGGATGCGTTTGGATTGGCCCCGGATGACATCGCAGCCGGCGTAACCGATCATCGCTGGGGCGCCTTCCTGCGGTTTCAAATCGAGCGCAACCGGCAGTTATACTCGGAAGCCATGCCGGGTATCAACTACCTCAACTCGGAGGGAAGGTTCGCTATCGGTGCCGCAGCAGATCTGTACAAAGCTATTCTCGATGATATCTACGCGAACCAAGGCGACGTCTTCAATCGGCGTGCTCACATCGGCCTGGCAGGTAAATTACGTCGTCTGCCCGGTATCTGGTGGCGTTCTACGTTCGGATATCCTACCCGTCAGCTCGAGCGCTCCCTCGCCTCCGTTCGTAGCGGTGAAAAGCTCAACAGCGAAGGTTTATAATGGTCTCCAGCCAATGAGTGGAACCCAGAGGAGGGAGCCATGATCATTATCACGGGTGCAGCCGGTTATGTTGGCAGCCATTTAACCCGGCGCTTGGTTGAAGCGGGAAGGCCGGTGCGGGCGGTGGTGCATAACCGCGCCCATGCAGAAGAGGAAGGCCGGCTGCGCGGGTTGGACCTCCAGTGGGCTGAAGCGGATGTCACCAAACCGGAAACGCTTGAACCTGCTTTCGAAAACGGCGAAGTCATCATTCACCTTGTGGCGATCCCGATGGAAAAAAGCGGGCGAAAGTACAAAGCGATCAATTATCAGGGCACCGTCAACGTGGTCGAGGCGGCGCGAAAAGCTGGCATCAAGCGCTTTTTGAACATGTCTCAGCTTGGAGCAAAACCGGAGGTCCCCTACAGCTTCCTGGCCTCCAAAGGAAAAGCTCAGGCATACGTCGCCCAGTCCGATCTCGAGTGGACCGCCTTCCGCCCTTCGGTGATCTGGGGACCAGAGGACGAATTTGCCAACACCTTCGCCCGCCTGTTGCCGTTCTCACCGCTCATTTACCCGATCATTGGGGATGAAACGGCTACCTTCCAACCCGTGTGGGTGGAGGATGTCGTCACCAGTTTCGAGAAATCCCTCGAGGATCAGAGCACCTTGGGCAAGGAGTTTGAACTCGGCGGGCCGGAAGTCTTGACCCTCGAAGAAATCGAAAGGCGCACGTTAAAAGCTGTCGGTGCCAACCGTTTGATGGTGCCTTTTCCGATGCTGCTTCTGCGGGCCATCGTTGCGCTGATGGAGACCTTCTTGCCCAACCCCCCGGTCACGCGCAGTTTGCTCGAGCTGCTCGCCGTCAGCAACGTCCCCGGCGACAATGCGATCGGCAAGTTTGTTTATAAGCCGCGGCCATTTACGGTTGAGAATATCGCTCCTTACATGCGAGATTTCAAAGCCAGGGAGACCCTGGCGCAGTACTTTGGCCGGTAAAGCGAGTAGCGGTGGTGAAATTTCAGCATCGCTTTCTGGTTCGAGCTGCGCTCGAACGTGTCGCTCACTTTCACGCCCAATCCGACAGCATGCGCGCCATCACGCCGCCGCCTATCATCGTGCAGATGCACGCCGCGCCGCCCGAATTGTCCGAGGGCGACGAGATGGAATTCTCTTTATGGTTTGGGCCGCTGCCGGTGCGCTGGAAAGCGCGCATTGAGCAGGTCTCACCCACCGGTTTTGTTGACCGGCAGATTGAAGGGCCTTTCAAGACCTGGGAGCACAAACACAGGTTCATCCCTCGCGGGGAGTCTGCCACCGAAGTAAGCGATGAGATCGAGTTGACGATACGCCGGGAACCAATCTGGGCGTTGCTAGGTATTGCTATGCGCATTAGCCTGCCTTTTCTCTTTGCTTACCGGGGCTGGAAAACCAAGCGCTTACTGGAAGTAAATTAATCATGGAAAAAGGAAAACGAGTCGTCGTAATCGGCGCGGGTATCGGGGGGTTGACCGCCGCCGCAGTCCTGGCACGAGCCGGGCTCGAGGTCACTGTTTTAGAAGCGCAGACGTACCCCGGCGGTTGTGCAGCAACTTTTTATCACCAGGACTACCGCTTCGACGCCGGGGCAACCCTGGCAGGCGGTTTTTACCCGGGCGGGCCAATGGATCTGCTTGCCAGAGCTGCCGGGGTGTCCAGCTGGTCTGGATGTCCGGCGGAGCCGGCGATTCGCGTCCACCTGCCGGGCGGCTTGACAATTGATCGCTGGGGAGACGAACGCCGGCATGCCGCGCGCCAAGCAGCTTTTGGTAACCGTGCGGATCCTTTCTGGCGCTGGCAGGAACATGCCGCCGAAGCGCTCTGGGATCTGGCCTTGAGATTACCTGACTGGCCGCCGCAATCGCCAAGGCAATGGACACGACTGTTCGACAAGGGGCTAAATTGGCTGAAGGATGACCCTCCAGGTCGCTTATACCCCGGACTCCTATTCGATGCTCTTCGTCCTGTGTCCGCTCACCTGCTGGAGGCGTCGGATCAGCTGCGCTTATTCGTTGATGCCCAATTGATCATCTCGGCTCAGGCTACCAGCCGTTCTGCCAATGCCCTCTACGGCGCTGCTGCGCTCGATTTACCCCGGCGTGGGGTCGTACACTTGACCGGCGGTATGGGCGCCATCGCCGAGAAATTAGCCAGTAGCTTACGGCGATACAAAGGGCAGATTGTTTACCGCCAGCGGGTTACAAAGATTGAGTTTCATCGCGGCCGCCCGTCAGCCGTCCTTACCCAACGCGGAGAAGTCTTCCCCGCGGATTGGGTGATCGCCAATACGCCACCAGAAAATTTAAACACCTTGCTTCAAGAAAGCTTTACCCGCATCGAGAAGGGTCCGGCAGCGGAGCCGGAAGACTGGGGCGCATTCATGATATATTTAGGTGCAGACACTGCCGCTGTACCGCCCGACCAACCGCTCCACAACCAATTCATCGCCGCACGCCCTCTGGGAGAAGGCAATTCTATCTTCCTGTCCATCAGCCCTGGCTGGGACGAAACCCGCGCCCCGGTCGGCAAACGCGCCATCACAATCAGCACGCATACCCGGCTTCAGCCGTGGTGGGATCTATTTGCAGCCGATCGACCTGCTTACGAAACGCGTAAACAAGCTTACGCTAAACAGCTTTTAACCCGGGCTGAACAGATACTTCCCAGTCTGCGCGAGGCGGCGGAACTGGTTTTACCTGGAACGCCGGTCACTTTTCAACGCTTCACAGAACGCCAGCGTGGCTGGGTCGGTGGTTATCCGCAAACCAGCCTGATGCGCCATCGCGGGCCGAGGGTCAGCGCCGGCTTGTGGATGGTAGGTGACAGCATCTTCCCGGGACAGTCGACTGCCGCCGTCGCGCTGGGAGGATTACGGGTTGCCCGCAGCGTCTTGAATGAAGCGATGCCGGAAATCAACCCTCAACATCTAGCTCCGTCCTTTGATCCTGAACGGAGTCTGAGTTAGGAAGATACAATGAAGATTGGAATCATTGGTAGTGGGTTCGTCGGCGCCACCTCGGCCTATGCGATGGTTATGCGCGGTGTGGGTCGGGAGATCGTCCTGGTTGACCTGGATCGACAGCGCGCTGAAGCCGAGGCCGACGACCTCCTGCATGCGGTGCCTTTCGCCCATCCCATGCAGATCTATGCAGGCGAGTATTCGGATTTAACCGGCTGCCGGGTGGTAGTGATCTCCGCCGGGGTCGGTCAAAAATCTGGCGAATCACGGTTGCAGTTGCTCGGCCGAAATGCCCAGGTGTTCCAACAGGTCATCCCCGCGGTGCTCGAAAACGCGCCCGAGGCGGTGCTCTTGGTGGCTTCCAATCCGGTTGACGTAATGACTCACCTGGCCGCGCGCTACGCGCGCGAATACGACGTTCCTTCCCACCGAGTGATCGGCAGCGGGACAACGCTGGATACCGCCCGATTCCGCTCGTTAATCAGCCGGAAAATTGGCATCGATGCCCAGCACATCCATGCGTACGTCATCGGCGAGCACGGCGATACGGAAGTGCTGACCTGGTCATTGGTCACCGTCGGAGGCATGCCGCTGGAGGAATTCTGCACCGACCAGAATAAATCCTTCTGCCCGGAAGATTATGAGGCCATTGAGGATAGCGTCTGCCGGGCTGCCTATCACATCATAGAAGGGAAAGGCGCCACCTATTACGGAGTCGGCAGCGCCATTGCCCGTATCGTCGAAGTGATACTGCGCGATCAGCGTTCGATTCTGACCCTATGCACACCGGTTGCGGAGGTCGCCGGCGTCGAAAATGTAACCCTCTCCTTACCGCACCTGGTTGGAGGCAGCGGGATCGTCTCGACCTTCTATCCTAATCTCAGCCAGGAAGAAGCCCAAAAATTATCCGCCAGCGCCAGGACGATTCACGACGCCATCGACGAGCTAGATGCCGAGGCTGCCCAATGACTGCCATCGCAAGTGAGACTTTGGTTGAGCTGGGCAGAACCGGGATCAAGGTCCCCGCGTTGGGCATCGGCGCGTGGGCCTGGGGGGAACGGCTCTTCTGGGGGTTTGGTCGAGGTTACGGAAAAGAAGACGTCCGGGGCGCTTTCACGACTGCTATGCAAGCCGGAGTCAATTTCTTTGACACTGCCGAAGCCTATGGACGAGGCAAGTCCGAGCAATTCCTGGGTGAATTCATCAGGGAAAGCGGGCAGCCCGTGATCGTAGCCACAAAATTTATGCCTTACCCGTGGCGGTTGTGGAGAAGCCGGCTTCTGGCAGCTCTACGCGGCAGCCTGCAAAGACTTGGGTTAGAACGCGTAGATCTCTACCAAATCCATTGGCACTTTCCCCCTATTCCGGTCGAAACCTGGGTGGAGGGCTTGGCCGACGCCGTCGAGCAAGATCTGGCCCGCGCCGTAGGCGTATCTAATTACAACGCCGGGCAAATGCGCCGAGCTTTTGACACCTTGGCAGCGCATAATATACCGCTCGCCTCGAATCAGGTCGAGTACAGCCTGATCAACCGCAAAGTGGAAGAGAACGGCTTGCTCGATCTCTGCAAGGAATTGGGCGTCACCCTGATCGCCTACAGCCCCCTTGGGCAGGGTTTGCTCACCGGAAAATACACGCCGGAGAACCCGCCTTCGGGTATTCGCGGTTTGCGCTACCGGGTGGATCTGCTCAGGAAAACTGGCCATTTGGTCCGCTTAATGGAAGATATAGGCCAGGAGCATGGCGGCAAGACTCCCGCGCAGGTTGCGCTCAATTGGACGATCTGCAAAGGTGCCCTGCCGATCCCGGGCGCGAAGAACGCTCGCCAGGCGAGGGAAAACATGGAAGCACTTGGCTGGCGCCTGACCCCCAGCCAGGTTGCAAGCCTGGATCAGGCCAGCCGGGAACTTGGAAAATGAACGCAGCAATTTGGTGGATCCGGCGCGATCTGCGCCTATATGATAACCAGGCGCTGGACGCCGCCTTGCGTACCGGCAATTCCATTGTTCCGGTTTTCGTGCTCGACCCGACCCTGCTGGATTCACCTTACGTTGGACCTAAGCGCTTGAGTTTTCTTTTCACAGGGCTACGCCTCCTGGACCAGGATCTTCGGGAACGTGGCAGCCGGCTGATCGTCCGACGAGGCGAACCAATCCGAGAACTAACCCGGGTCTGTGAAGAATCCCAGGCGGGGACGATTTTTGCAGAGCCGGATTTTTCCACCTACGCCTGCCGTCGGGATGCCCGCGCGGGCCGTTTGCTTCCAGTCAAGTGGGTCGGCAGCCCCGCGTTGCGCTCTCCCGGGAGCGTCTTAAAAGCGGATGGGCAGCCCTATGTCGTCTATACGCCATTCAGCAGAACATGGCAGGAGGCGCCGCCCCCGGAGAGATCAGCGCTTTTGCCCTCTCCTAAGCGCTTGACCACACCCGTAGGGCTTGCCAGCGAACCAATCCCGGATAACCCTGCACTCGATCCGCAGATTCCATTCAAACCGGGAGAAAAACCTGCCAGAAAGAGTTTGCAGGCATTTGTAGAGGGTGAAAATGCGCCTGTCTACCAGTATGGTCGCCGGCGTGACCGACTCGACCTTTCCGGCACATCGCGGCTCTCACCTTACCTGCGTTTCGGCATGCTCTCGATCCGCGAGGCGGTGACCTCCGCCTACGAGGCGATTAATTCAGCCCGGGATCGGGAAGAACGCCGGGGCGCTCAGACCTGGTTGAACGAACTGATCTGGCGGGATTTTTACCTTCACAACCTGTACCACTTTCCCCGCGTGCGCCGGGAGAACTTTCGCTACCCGCATATACGTTGGCAAAATGATGGAGAGCAATTCACCGACTGGTGTTCCGGGCAGACCGGATACCCTGTCATCGACGCCTCTATGCGCCAGCTCGCAGCCACCGGGTGGATGCACAACCGGGCGCGCATGATCGTTGCCTCTTTCCTGACCAAGGACCTGCTCATCGATTGGCGTTGGGGAGAGCAATGGTTCATGCGTCACCTGGTGGACGGCGATCCTGCAGCCAATAACGGCGGCTGGCAGTGGAGCGCAGGCACCGGCACGGATGCTGCGCCTTATTTTCGCATCTTCAACCCAATCTCGCAAAGCGAAATACACGATCCGCAGGGCGAACACATCCGTTGTTGGATCCCTGAATTAAAAAAGGTCCCGGATGAATATCTGCACGCTCCCTGGAAAATGCCCGAAACTATCCAGACACAGGCGGGCTGCCGGATCGGCCGAGACTATCCACTCCCTATCGTGGACCACAGCTGGGCGCGTGAGCGGGCGCTCGATACCTATTCCCAGGCTAAAGACAAACAGACATGACATATTTTGGATTCCTCTTGCGATTTTTGTTGCCGCCCATCCTAATTTTGACCGCCTTAACCTACTGGAGGGTCAGAAGATCTACAATGCGCGCCAGCTACTGGCGGTCCATCCCTTTATGGAAAACGCTGTCCCTGTTCGTTGCCGTCGCGTTGATTTACACCACACCGTGGGATAATTACCTGGTCGCCACGGGAGTGTGGTGGTACGACAGCAGGCTCGTCACTGGCCTGACACTCGGCTGGGTTCCTATCGAGGAATATACGTTTTTTATTCTGCAGACGCTCTTCACAGGTTTATGGCTTAGCTTGATCTCCCCTGCCTTCAAGCAGGACGGCGCCAGGGCGAGTTCGGGACATACACTCCGCCGGTTCGCCTGGATTATCCCAGCGGTGTTATGGGTTCTATCGACTATACTGTTGACCTCCGGGTGGAAACCGACTACCTACCTGACTCTGATCCTCTCTTGGGGTTTACTGCCGGTAATCGTACAGCTCGCCTTCGGCGCCGACATCCTTTGGAAAAGGCGCTCGATCGTTTTACTGGGCATCTTGCCAACCTCCCTGTATTTAGGCCTGGTTGACAGCCTGGCTATCCTGGCTGGGACCTGGACCATCAATCCTGATGAAACTCTTGGGATGTTGATTGGAAGGGTGCTACCCCTCGAGGAGCTAATCTTCTTCTTCATCACCAATATTATGCTTGTCTTCGGAATGGTATTATTCTTGGACGTAGAAAGCCAGGCGCGCTTGCAAAGCATCGTCCGAACAGCTGCTCGCCTGACCGGCAGCTGGCGCTTCAAGAACGATCCATCCCAGGATCCACAAATCTGATCACCTTTCACCGACCCGCATCTTGACGAGCCTTCACTCACCACAACCTTTCGTCTGTATAGAAGCTCTGACCAAACACTACCAAGAAGGCGGTTCCAGCCGCCTGGTGCTGGAGAAAGCCAACGCGGACTTCAGCCAGGGAGAATTCGTTGCCATCTTGGGCAAGAGCGGCAGTGGGAAGAGCACGCTGTTGAATTTGATCAGCGGAATTGACCGACCGGACAGCGGTGAGATCTGGATCGACGACCTGGAGCTGACCGGTCTCAACGAGCGCGACCGAACTTTATTTCGGCGGGCTAACATCGGTTTCGTTTTTCAATTCTTCAACCTCCTCCCCACCCTGACTGTGCTTGAAAACGTCACCCTCCCCCTGGAGATCGGCGGATCAAGCGCTGCTCGCGCCCGGGAACGCGCCGAACCGTTGCTTGAAGCGGTCGGTTTGCTGGATCGTGTCCAGACTTTTCCCGATCGCCTCTCGGGCGGCGAGCAACAACGTGTTGCCATTGCCCGGGCGTTGGTTCACGACCCGCTCCTCGTGCTGGCGGACGAGCCTACCGGAAATCTGGATAACGAAACCGGTCACCAGGTGTTATACCTCCTGGACAGCCTCACCCGCCAGGCTGGAAAGAATCTGATCCTCGCTACGCATAGCCGGGAAGCAGCCGGCAAAGCGGATCGAATTTTACAGCTTGTCGAGGGCCATTTGATCCAAACCGGGAGCTAACTCGAGAGAAACTCATGCTGAACATCGAAAAAGTAGATACGCGCTCAAAATCCCAGGTCAATCGCTTCGTAAAACTCCCCTTCCGCTTATACCAGGGGAGCCCGAATTGGGTCCCACCGTTATTATCTGACGCCAAGACTTACCTCGACCGGGATAAACATCCATTCCACGAGCATTCTGATGTCGATTTCTTCCTGGCAGTTCGCGATGGGAAGGATGTCGGTCGCATCGCCGCGATTGAGAACCCGCGCTTCAACGAATATCACCAGACACACACTGCGCAATTCTACTTTTTTGATTGTGAGGAGGACGAAGAAGCTGCCCAAGGACTTTTCGAAACGGTCTTCGAGTGGGCAGCTCACCGGGGCCTCAACCAGATCGTCGGCCCCAAAGGAATGGGGCCTTTGGATGGGTATGGCATGTTGGTGGAAGGGTTCGAACACCGCCAGATGATGACGATGATGAACTACAATTACCCGTACTACATCCCTCTGGTTGAGAAGCAGGGTTTCAAGAAAGAGGTGGATTTCGTCTCATGTTATGCCAATACCGAGACCTTCCATCTGCCAAAACGGATCCACAGCATCGCCGAACGCGTCCAGCAGCGCGGCCAATTGAACGTCAAACGCTTTAGTTCCAAACGAGAGCTGGTATCCTGGGCTGGGCGGATCGGTGAGGCGTATAATAAAACCTTCGTGAATAATTGGGAATATTACCCGCTGTCCGACAAAGAGATCAAGTTCGTCGTCGACAACATCATGATCGTCGCCGATTACCGCCTGATCAAGATCATCACACACGATGATGATGTCGTTGGATTCCTGTTTGGTTTTCCGGATTTATCCGCGGCCTTACAGCGGGCTCGCGGGCGGCTGTTCCCGTTTGGGCTGATCGATCTGCTGCTGGAGATGCGCCGGACAAAGTGGATCGCCCTCAATGGCGCTGGTATCTTGCCAGAGTTTCAAGGCCGAGGGGGCAATGCTTTGCTTTATTCGGAGATGGAAAAAACCATTCGAGATTATGATTTCCAGCATGCCGATCTCACCCAGGTCGCTGAAACAGCCGGGCAGATGCGCCACGATCTGGAGAATATCGGGGGAAAACCGTATAAAAACCACCGTGTTTTCACCCGTTCGATCTGATCGCCATTACCCACAGGCGTAATAACTATTGGGGTATGGAGGTGTTCGGGCGGTCTTAGCCCGCCCGAACACCCCCAATTTACTCCTTATTTGAAATTTAAGATGCAAGCAAATTCCAAGTTCGGCTCACTCGCCCTTTGGAAGGTGAGCGGGCGTTATCTTCTCGGCCATATCTGGCAAAGCGCGCTGATGCTTCTCGGCATCACTCTGGGCGTGGCCGTTGTCGTCGCCATCGATCTGGCCAACGCCAGCGCCAGCCGGGCTTTCGACCTGAGCACCGAGGCGGTCACCGGGCGCGCCACCCATCAGATTACCGGTGGGCCGGATGGGCTGCCGCAAGATGTCTACACGCGTCTGCGACGGGGCGGCGTTGTCTCCGCTGCCGCGCCGGTGATAACGGCTTATTTATCCTCTCCTCAACTTGGCGGAGGTCAACTACAGCTGCTTGGTGTGGACCCCTTTGCCGAAGCGCCTTTCCGCGATTACCTCGCCGGCGAGAACAACTTGCCCCTCGTGGCTTTAACTGGATTCCTGACCCAACCTGGCGCGGTCATACTCTCCACCGAGCTTGCGGGGCGCTACGGATACGGCGATTGCCCCGCCGATCTAGAAGCCTGCCAGATCGAACTCGATTTCGGCGGGAAAAAATACTCCGGATGGATCGCCGGTCTGATCCAGCCGGCAGATAGCCTCAGTGCGCGTGCGCTGCAGGACCTGGTCCTGGCGGATATCGCCACTGCGCAGGAGATCACGGACAATCGTGGCCGCCTCGACCGGATAGATTTGATCTTACCGGCAGACCCTCCGGGGGCAGAGCTGGCAGCCATCGACCGGATCGATGCCTTGCTTCCCCCCGGGACGAACCTGGCGACTACTGCGGCCCGGCAAGGGACGGTCGAACAAATGACCGCTGCTTTCCGCTTGAATTTGACTGCGCTGAGCCTGCTGGCGCTGGTCGTCGGCTTGTTTTTGATTTACAACACCATGACCTTTACTGTCGTGCAGAGAAGAGGAATGTTCGGCACCCTGCGCTGCCTGGGAGTCACCCGGCAGGAAGTGTTTACCCTGGTGATCGGTGAAGCGATCCTGGTTGGGCTGCTCGGCGCCGCGCTGGGAATTGGCCTTGGCATCCTGCTTGGACAGGGCGCGGTTCGTTTGGTCACCCAAACCATTAACGACCTGTTCTTCGTCGTCAGCGTGCGCGGGGTGCAGATCCCACCTCTCAGCCTGATTAAAGGCGGTCTTCTGGGTATCCTGGCCACCGTGTGCGCGGCTGCACCGCCTGCCTGGGAAGCTGCTTCGGTCCCACCGCGCGCCGCGCTCTCCCGCTCTGGCCTGGAGGGCAAGGCCCAAAAGGCGGTCAAGTTCGTCGCGGTTGCCGGGATGGTCTTGTTATTAACAGGGACTTTAATGCTGGCTATCCCAACCCGAAATCTAGTGATCAGTTTTGCCGGTACTTTTGTGATCGTCGTTGGATTCGCCATGCTTGCGCCCGCCTTCACTCAGCTATTTATGCGCCTGACTGCGCCCATACTGGGGAGAGTCTGGGGCGGGCTCGGCCGCCTCGCGCCGAGAGATGTTGTCAAATCGCTGAGCCGTACGGCCGTTGCGGTCGCTGCCCTGGTTGTTGCGGTTTCCGTCACCATTGGCGTGAGCCTGATGGTCAGCAGCTTCCGTTACACGGTGATCGCCTGGCTGGATCAGACTTTGCTCGGCGACGTATATATCTCCGCCCCCAGCCCGACCGCGACGAATTCCTCCACCAGCCTCGATCCCCGCATCGTCTCCCTGGTGCGCAGCTGGCCGGCGGTCTCCCGGGTCGATGTGCTGCGCGCGGCGACGGTTGCTTCTCCGCTAGGGCCTGTAAACGTTGCTGCAACCAACAACCCAACTTTGGTTGACGAGCGTATCTTAAAATTCTCCCAGGGCTCAACTGCGCAGGTTAAAGCCGCGTTCGCCTCCGGCGCTGTCTTGGTCTCCGAACCGTTCGCCAACCGTTTCGGCCTCCCCAGCCAGGATGGGACCGTCGTCCTGACCACCGACCGCGGCGATCGGACCTTCCCGGTCGCTGGCATCTACTACGATTACGCCTCTACACAAGGCACCATCTTGATGAGCCTGGATACTTACCGGAACTACTGGGATGATCCCGATCTGACCGCCATGGCGCTGCGCCTCGCGCCCGGCGCCCAGGCTGATGACCTCGCCGATCAGCTGAGCGCAGCGCTCGCGCCGATTCAGAATTTGCAAGTTCGGCCTAACCGAGTGCTGCGTGAGGAAGTGCTGGTGGTCTTCGACCGCACTTTCGCCATAACCGCTGCCTTGCAGTTGTTGGCCACCCTGGTCGCCTTTATCGGCATCTTGAGCGCGCTGCTTTCTCTGCAGCTGGAGAGACAGCGCGAACTGGGCATCCTGCGTTCCATTGGCCTGACCCCCTCGCAGTTGCGCCGCCTGATCCTGACTGAAACCGGTTTGATGGGCACGGTCGCTGGATTGTTAGCGATGCCGACAGGATTTGTCCTGGCTCTAATCCTGGTCTACATCATCAACCAGCGCTCTTTCGGCTGGACCTTACAGATGCAGGTCCAACCCGGCCCTTTTTTGCAAGCTTTGTTCCTTGCCCTGACCGCGGCGCTCTTAGCCGGGATCTATCCTGCTTGGCGAATGAGCCGCGTGGTCACCGCTGAAGCGCTGCGTTCGGAGTAATTAACGGTTCTCTCAAGGAAGACTACACTTTTGGATGAATAACCTTAGAAAAACTAGTCTCAGCCGCCTGGTTACGCTGTTCGTTCTCCTGCCTCTATTGGGTTGTACTTCCGCAGGAAAGGATCAGGTACAAGCCCGGTTGGACCTCTCAGGGGCGGAGGGAAGCAGCGATGTTGTGAATGCCCTCGGCCCACAGGACAGCGCAGGCTACCAGCGGGCTCAACCCGGGGTCGGGCTCAGCTTCCCGGTCGACTTTGGTCCCCACCCGGATTACCAGATCGAATGGTGGTATTACACCGGAAATCTGGAGACCGCAAAAGGCCGGCATTTCGGCTATCAATTAACCTTTTTTCGCCGGGCTTTGCTGCCTCCGGATGAGCGGGAGCAGCGTTCCTCGGATTGGTCTGCAGACCAGGTCTACCTGGCCCACTTAGCCTTGAGCGATGTCGGTGGTGAGAGCTTCCAAAGTTTCGAACGATACGCGCGCGGGGCAGCCGGTTTAGCAGGCGCCAGCGCCGACCCGTTTCACGTCTGGCTCTACGATTGGGAGATCGTCCAGGCAGGACCCGGCGCTTACCGGTTGTACGCTTCTCAAGAGGATTTGACAATCCAACTCGAGCTGCAGGATCTAAAGGGGATCATTCTGCATGGTGACCAGGGTTACAGCCGGAAAGGTCCGCAGGTGGGGAATGCATCCTATTATTTCAGCCAGACCCGGCTAGAATCAAGCGGAGAGATCCGGATTGGCGAGCAGCGCTTTGCTGTCTCCGGGTTAAGTTGGATGGATCACGAATTCAGCACCAGCGCTTTGGCTCAAAACCAGGTCGGCTGGGACTGGTTTTCGCTTCAGCTAGACGATGGCAGCGAATTAATGGTCTTCCAGATCCGCAGAGCGGACGGGAGCGTCGACCCATTTTCAAGCGGCACACTGATTGATCCGGACGGCGGCAGCCAGCACCTGGAACAGGCAGATTTCACCATCCAACCCCTCGGAACCTGGCGGAGTCCGCACAGCGGTGGGCTCTACCCTGCCGCCTGGGCGCTCAGCGTGCCCAAGTTCGACCTGACCCTGAACCTAGAGCCTTATCTAGCCGACCAGGAGTTACGCCTCTCCTTCACCTATTGGGAAGGCGCCGTGCAAATCTCCGGGACGCACGCTGGTTTTAACGTGGGCGGAGATGGGTACGTCGAGCTGACCGGATACGCCCCACTCCCCACCGAGTCGCCCTGAGCAGTATTCCCTTTCTTAATATCTATACAATATATTGACAATATCTGTACATTCTGGTATAGTATCGTGAGAATTAACACCAAGGAGATTTTTGATCGTGATGTCAATTATTCAATCAAAACGAGAGCTGCCCCTCCGCCAGCGGCGTGATTTGCTACCGCTGTTTGGCGGCGCTTTGTTCAGCCTGCTCTTTACGGGTCTAATCTGGTGGCTTGGCGGGCGTTTATCGTCACAACCACTGCTGCCCGACCAGGGCGCTTCCTGGTATTACTGGAAACTTCCCAGCCCCACCTTTTGGAGCCAGGCGACTGCCTGGGGATTTTACCTGCTCCACCAGGTGATCAGCTGGGGGTTAATTTACTACGCACAAACACGGGTTAAAAATTACACCAACGGGCTTCACCGTGTTAACCTGATCGCCTTGTTCGTCAACGCAGTGTTCATCCTGCTGCACCTGGTGCAGACTCACCTCTGGTACGATGGTCTGGCTCAAAACGTATCGATCTGGAGTTCGCAAGGCTCGGTTATCGTCCTGCTGGTCTGGGTGCTGCTGATGGAAAACCCCCGACGTGGCCTATTCTTTGGCAAGCGGGTTTCGATCTCCAAGGAGATCATAAACTTTGCCCGGCGGTATCACGGATACGTATTCTCGTGGGCTGTCATTTACACGTTCTGGTTCCACCCCATGGTTGCCACAAGTGGGCACCTGATCGGCTTCTTTTACATGTTCTTGCTGATGCTGCAAGGAAGCCTGATCTACACGCAGGCGCATCTCAATCGCTGGTGGACCGCAACGTTGGAAGTCTTGGTGCTCGTCCATGGGACTCTGGTCGCGGTGATGAACGGCAACGATTTGTGGCCGATGTTCGCCTTTGGATTTGCCGGCATTTTCGTCATCACCCAGATGCACGGATTGAAACTTTCCTTGAAGGCGCGCGGCTTAATCCTGGCGGTTTACATCGCTACCGCCTTGTGGGTCTACAGCGGGCGTGGTTGGGTTCTACTCAACGAAATTGTCCGTATCCCCGTAATCGAATATTTGGCGATCTTTCTCCTGGCGGGAATCTTTGCCGGTGGTCTGTGGATCGCTCGTCGGGTTCGGGCCTGGCTCGGCTCAGATAACTATAGTTCCACCAATCCAAAGGAGGTCGGAGCATAGTGGGAAAACTGGAGGGAAAGATCGCGGTCATCACCGGTGGAACACGCGGCTTCGGCTTCGCGGTCGCCCAGGCCTACGTCCAGGAAGGCGCCGCCGTAGTCGTCGCCTCCCGTTCATCATCCTCTGTGTCTAAGGCTGTCAAAAATCTCAAGAATGCAGGCGGTCAGGCCAACGGGATACCGGTTGACGTCGCCGACATTGACCAGGTCCGCGCCCTGGCCGAACATGCCACGGATAAATTCGGCCGTTTCGATATCTGGCTCAATAACGCCGCCATTTCGGCCCCTTACGGCCCGACCGTACACATACAGCCCGAGGACTTCCATAGCGTCGTTGAGACGAATATTTTAGGCGTATACAACGGCTCGCGGATCGCCCTGGCGCACTTTCTGCCACGCGGTTCCGGCAAATTGATCAACCTGCTTGGCAGAGGCTCACGTGGGCCCCAACCGATGCAAAACGCATACGCTTCCAGCAAGGCATGGGTGCGTTCTTTCACCAAAGCTTTGGCGAAAGAAAATCAGGACTCGGGCGTGGGTATCTACGCTTTCAATCCGGGCATGATGGACACCGATCTTCTGATGGATATCGGTGTTGTGGAAGGTTATGAATCCCGCCTCGATGCGCTCGACACCGTCTTACGCATGTTTTCGCACCCTCCCGAAATCCCCGCTCAGAAAGCAGTCGGGCTGGCTTCCTCCGCAACCGATGGCAAGACCGGCCTGGAAGTCAACGAACTGGGTTTTACCGGGATGGTCGGTGGCGTGCTGCGAGAAGGACTCCGTCGCCTGACCGGCCGTCAAGGACCCGACTACAATGTACAGATTCACAGCGTACCTTCGGCATTCAACGGGGACGATAAGCTGGCTGTTTAAGTTAATAACCTGTCTAATTTACAAAATTCTATGCGCAAGTTAAGAAGATGGTGGTTGCTGCTGCTGATCGTGCCGCTTGCTTTAGGCGGCGCCTTTGTCCTTTGGGCGGAGTCAACCCCAAGCCCTACAAGTGAAGCGCTGCGCGCCCTCGAAACAGGTCCGGAGGTGCGGGTGGCATCCGATCCCTGGCTTGTCTTCCACCCCCAAGTACAAACCAAGAAGGCAGGGCTGATCTTTTACCCTGGAGGACGCGTTGACCCCCGCGCCTATGCGCCTATGGCGCGCAGCATTGCCGCCGAAGGGTATCTGGCGGTCATCGTCCCGATGCCTTTAAACCTTGCTGTCTTCGATTGGGATGCCGCTGACCGGGTTATGCTGGCTTATCCGGAAATCTCATCTTGGGTCATCGGCGGACACTCGCTGGGCGGCGCGATGGCAGCTCGGTACGCCCACCGCAGAGCAGACCGCATCTCTGGTTTACTGCTGCTGGCGGCTTACCCGGCAGCAAGCGACGATCTATCCACCATGGAATTGCCGATTACGTCTGTCTATGGGACGCGCGATGGGCTGGCGACTCCCGATAAGATCGCCGCCTCAAGGGCCTTGCTGCCGGCGGATACGTGCTGGGTCGCCATCGAAGGCGGCAATCACGCCCATTTCGGATGGTATGGCTCGCAAGCTGGTGATAATCCGGCCGCGATTGAACACGAAGAACAGCAAAATCAAACGATTAACGCTGCTCTGGAATTGTTGGCGTCGATAAACCCGGATCCGCGATGAATAAATGGCTGTAATCCCGAACTTCGGGCACATACACATGAAGAATGTCCGGATGAATTTCTCCAGATTTTGAATGATTTCTTAGGGGAGCTCAGCTAAACCCATTTCACTCAAACTTGCTCGGAGTTTTCCCCACTTCGATTTCCCCTGCAGCGGGAACCTCCACCTGCCCGCCGGCGAACCGGCCGATCGAGATACCAGTTTTGCTGACTCCCCATAAACCGATCCCCACAATCCAGATCATTTGCAGTGCGTGCAGCAGGACTGCATAAGAAGTCAACAACGCCTCATCGTACCCCACCAGGCTCAAAGGCACAACGATGGAAGCGTGATAAATACCAGGTTGCGTAGGCGCGGATGGTGTAGCCAGGGCAAGCGATCCCAGCGAGATCGCCAACGCCGTGCCCGTGTCCACTCCAGAATTCAGGGCCAGCAATCCAGCGTAAGCATATCCCCAAAACAAGACCCAGGTAAGGATCGACCACGCAAATGCAATTGCCATTGTGCGGGTAGAAGTCACCGAACTAAAACCCGCTAATAGATCAAAGACAAATTTGTGGGCGCGTTCCTCGGTCAAGCGCGGCAGACGCGCCAACCACTGCGGAGCGTGGGCAAGTACCCAGGCTTGTTTGCGCACCAACCAGAACATCCCGCCGAAAGCTAAGATTAAAAAAAGCGCTGCGCCAACCGTAGTGAAGGGAGTCAGTTCCAACACCACCCCAAAGACCAAAGCCCCACCTAACGCCGCCAGACGCAGGATCTGCTCCATCCATCGCTCTACGAACACGCTGGAGGTAGCTTCAGCAAACGTGACCGCTTCTGTCGCTCCCAGGGCAAAAATGCGCACGTAATAACCAGGCCTTAGAGGCAGAAGGATGTGCGCCATTAATCCGGCGTTGGCGGCGAAAAACGTATTGTTCCACGCTGGCTTGTCGCCTAACAGGGTTCTCCAACGCGAAGTATAGGCTGCCAGACCTGCCACCAGAGCCAGAGATGCGACCCAGACATACCGCCAGTTCGCGTTTTTGAGCTGATCCCAAACGGCGCGCCAATCTACGAAAACGGCGAATAATACCAGGATTAATGCGATCAAACTCAAGATTATCCCGGTGCGGATGGCTGTTTTTTGTTTTTGCATCAATTATCTTCGGAAAGAAGGTTGGAGGTGATTGGGCGGGACGAGCCCGCCCAATCACCTCCAATTCCCCTTTGAATGATTATGATCAGGGGATGATTCTGGGCTATTATACTAGGAGGTATGAAGAAAAACTGGAAAGAAACTTACCCGCTTGACTTCGGCCGAGACTGGTGTGGCGACCAGGCCACTTCCGGGACCAGGGAGTGGTTGGTCACTAACGGGATCGGTGGATACGCTTCGGGAACGGCAGCTGGATTCCTCAGCCGCCGATACCATGGTCTCCTGATCGCAGCGTTGCATCCGCCTCTCGAGCGTACTTTGTTGTTCAGCAAGCTGGACGAGACAGCCATCTACGATGGGAATTCTTATCCATTGTTTACCAATCATTGGTCGAGCGGCGAGATGGAACCGTACGGGTTCCGTCACTTAGAGCGATTCCATCTCGAGGGAACGACGCCGGTTTGGACTTTCGCCTGCGCTGACGCACAACTCATCAAGAAGGTTTGGATGCAGCCCGGTGTGAACACCACCTACGTCCACTATGAGCTGGCGCGCGCGACGCGGTCAATGGACCTGGACATCAAGGTATTGGTTAACCATCGTGACCACCACGCCAATTCCAGAGCTGGAGCATGGCAAATGCAGGTTGATCCGATCGATCAGGGACTTCATCTGTATGTTACCCCAGAAGGAGTAAGTTTTTATATGTTCTGTCCAGGCGCGCAGATCAGCCAGCATCTTGAATGGCACTCCGATTATTACCTGGCTCTGGAAGCTTATCGCGGCCTGGACCCCTTGGACGATAACTTATCCGTCGGGTTTATCCAGGCGCGCTTGAGGCCGAACGAATCCCTCACTGTGGTTGCCAGCACCCAAGCGCAGCCCAATATGGACGGCCAGGCAGCTTACGCCGAACGCCGCTCCTACGAGGATAAACTCATCACCGAGAGCAATTTCACCGTACAAACCAGCTGGTCTCGCCAGCTGGTCCTGGCAGCAGACCAGTTCATTGTTCGCCGGCCGCTTCCAGAAGAACCGGAAGGTCGTTCGATCATCGCCGGTTACCCGTGGTTCGGAGATTGGGGACGGGATACCATGATCAGCCTGCCCGGGTTAACCTTGTCCACGGGCAGGTGGACTATCGCTCGGCAGATATTACGCACTTTCGCCAAGTATGTCGATCAAGGCATGCTGCCGAATAATTTTCCGGAAATCGGTGAAGCTCCGCAGTACAACACCGTTGATGCGACTTTGTGGTATTTCGAAGCCTTGCGTGCTTACCATGAACTCACCGGAGATCTGGACTTACTGGCAGAACTCTTTCCTGTACTCGCAGAGATCGTTGCCTGGCATCGGCGCGGTACCCGCTACCAGATCCATCTTGATCCGCAGGATGGTCTGCTTTACGGCGGCGAAGCCGGCGTCCAGCTGACCTGGATGGACGCCAAAATTGGCGACTGGGTGGTTACGCCGCGAACCGGCAAACCGGTCGAGATCAACGCTTTATGGTTCAACGCCCTGTCGAGTATGGCCCGGTTCGCCAGCTTATTGGGAGAACCTGCTCAAGAGTACCAGGACATGGCGGAGGCAGCCAAAAGCGGCTTCAACCGTTTCTGGAACGAGGCAGCCGATTATTGCTACGACGTCATCGATGGACCGGATGGAGAAGATCCATCCCTGCGGCCCAACCAGCTGTTCGCTGTTTCTCTACACCACTCACCGCTTTCAGAAGATCGACAGCGAGCAATCGTCGACACCTGCGCCAGGGAACTGGTCACATCCCACGGCTTGCGCAGCCTGTCTAAAAGAAAGGTGGATGGTTCGGTTAATCCTGCGTTTATCGGCCAGTACGGGGGTGACCAAAGCCGCCGTGATGCTGCATACCACCAGGGGACCGTCTGGGGTTGGTTGATCGGCCCGTTTACCAGCGCCCATCTTAAGGTGTACCGGAACGCCGACCTGGCGCAGTCCTTCTTGCTCCCCTTGATCGGCGGTATGGCTTCGCATGGCTTGGGCACGATGAGCGAGATCTTCGACGCCGATCCCCCGTTCATCGCACGCGGTTGTATAGCCCAAGCCTGGACGGTTGCTGAAGTACTGCGCGCCTGGCATGAGACTGAGCGCTATTCGTTGGTAGATTAAAAACGATGGCTGCTTTCGTCTAGCAAACCGCTAGAAATAATTTGAGATCAGCAAGAGTGATTTCAGCGGTTTGCTTCTCTTAGTTCGCCGGATTGGGCTAGGTTTTTATTCTAGTAACTTTCGGCGAACTACCTAGATGCGAGGCAAGCTAAATTCACCGGTGGGTCACCGGCGCATGCGACTTAAAAATATGTACAACCAGCCTCCGATGACGATCCATAGCATGCCCACTGAGACGACCAGCCCTAGCTGGGCCACGTTCAGATCACGTGTTTCCGGTGGCGTGGTCGCCGCCGGTGCAACCGTGTTCGCTGCTGCCGGTGCGGCGGTTTTTGTCAGTGTGGGTGAAGCTTGGATCACCGGTGACGGTGAGGCTTGGCTCGTCGGAGCGGGATAGGGCCCTTCGTCAGGTTGTGTAGCCTGAGTCAGACCGGGTTCTGGATAAGGGAATTCCCCGGTTCCTGGAGAGGATGTGTCCGCCGGTTCAGGATAGGGTGCTTGCGTTGCCGGGCTGGTTGTGGGCAGCGCTGGAACGGTCTCGGTTCCCGGCAGAATGAATGTGACCGTAGGAAACGGCTCAAACGTCGGCGTGGAGGAACTTGCCGCGGTAGGCACATTGGTGGGGGCTGTACCGGTATGCGTTGGCGATCCTTTGACCGGTTGAGTGGCGGTAGGCGTCGCGACAAACGTCGGAGTCAAGGTATCCGTCTGAGATCCTGTTGGCGTTGGCGTAAAAGTCAGCGTGGGATCCGCCGTATTCGTCTCGGTCGCAGTGTTCGTCCCGGTGGCGTCCTGAAGTATTCCGATCGAGCCATAGGCGTATGCCGACCACGAATCGGCGCTCACCGACCAGACAGTGAGCGCGGACAACCAGACGATCAACAAGAAAAGACGCTTTTTCTGTAAAGCCAAATTGAGCCTCTACTTATCGGAAACTCTCGAAATCCAGGATAAACCGAAATTATACCAATGATATACACGCTGACAGCCCACCACCTTTCGAAATCGTTCAATATATCCACCATTCTTGAAGATGTCTCGTTCTCTCTGAACGAAGGTGATCGCGCCGGCTTGATCGGCCCGAATGGATCGGGGAAAACGACCCTCTTGCGCATCCTGGCTGGGCAGGAGATGCCGGATAAAGGGTCTGTGACATTTTCACCTCCCGGTTTACGCCTCGGATATCTCGCCCAGGGGTTTACACCGGGGGAAAAGTTGAAATTTAGCGAGGTGCTTCGCCGCGCCGCCGGTGACAGCGAACGGCTGGCAGAAGACCTGGAACAGCTGGCCCAGGCGCTGGCTTCCGACCCGGAAGATCCCGGCGCACGAGCCGATTACACTGCTGCGTTGAACCGTCTGGAACAATTCGATCCCGAGCGTCCGGTGAAGGCGGCGAAAATTCTTCGAACCCTGGGATTGAGTAAAGTGCGAGAAGAACAAACCATCGCCTCGCTCAGCGGAGGTCAAAAAACCCGTCTTGCACTGGCGCTCGTCCTGCTCGACGATCCGCAGCTTTTGCTGCTTGACGAACCGACCAATCACCTGGATATCCAAATGCTCGAATGGTTGGAAGCGTGGCTGCGATCTTTCTCAGGCGCCGCTTTAATCGTATCCCACGACCGAGCTTTCCTGGATAACACGGTTACCCGAGTACTCGATCTAGATCCGGAATCGCATCGGATTCGCGAATACACCGGAAATTACACCGATTATTTGGAGCAGTATCTTCTCGAAAAAGAACAGCGCTTATCCGCTTACCGCGATCAAGTAGCCGAGATCCGCCGGATGCGCCAGGACATCGCCCGAACGAAGACCCAGGCTTTCCAGGTCGAACAAACGACCACCTCCCGGCAGCCAACCATCAGACGATACGCAAAAAAGGTAGCGAAGAAAGCTCTCTCCCGCGAAAAGAAATTGGAGCGATACCTGGATTCGGAAGACCGGGTGGAAAAACCGAAGCAATCCTGGCAGATGAAGCTGGACTTCGAGACACCGCAGCACCAAAGCCAGGAGGTCTTGATCCTGAAAGACGTTGAGGTCGGCTACCCGAACAACCCATCACTGTTATTTGATCTCAACCTGGAAGCGCTGGCTGGCAGCCGGATCGCCATCATTGGTCCTAACGGCAGTGGGAAAACAACTTTACTGCGCCTGATCAGCGGGCAGATAGAGCCTCGCCGCGGCAGCTTGCGTCTTGGTCCCAGCGTGCGGCTGGGATATATGGCGCAAGAGCAAGAATTCATTGACCCCCGGACGACTCCGCTGGCAGTCATTCAGCAGCACGCCCTGTTCAACGAGACGGAAGCGCGCTCATTTCTGCACTATTTCTTATTCAGCGGGGACGAAGCGCTCCGCCAGGCGGGATTATTGAGCTATGGCGAGCGAGCACGCCTGTCTTTGGCCCGGCTGGTTGCCCGAGGAAGCAGCCTTTTACTGCTAGATGAGCCGATTAACCACCTTGACATCCCTTCCCGGGAGCAGTTCGAGCAAGCGCTGGCAGTTTTTGAGGGGGCCGTACTGGCGGTGGTTCACGACCGTTATTTTATTGAGCGCTTTGCCACGGAATTATGGGTCCTCGAGGATCACCGGGTTTGGCGGGAGAAGTTAGTCGTATAGGTTTATTCTTGAGGGAAGAAAGAGGGTGTTTGGAGGGCTTTGCCTGCCTAAACACCCCTACTTTCACCGGGAGTTGCGAAACTCCTAACAGTCTTATCAAGCAAACGCCGATAGCAACTACTGGCATCGATCGTGCACGCAGCTGTATCGGGATAATACCTTTGTTAGGTGAAGCCTGACCTGATTGGGGTAAGATACCCATATTCCTCGAACGGGGTGCACATATGCAACGTATCCTCTACCGGCTGCTCTTCTTCCTTGGTCTGATCCCCTTACTCCTGACTGCCTCAATTCCAGGCGCTTCATCAGTAGCCGCTGCCGAACCGCCGCCGCCGACTCCGGAAGGCATCGAAACCACGACCGACGCGGTTTCCGCGGCAATCCAGCAAGCGGTCGGCCGGCAGCAAGAGTACGTGCTCAGCTTGCTGGTCAACAGCGTCCAGATCGACGATCTCGAACTCTCCGAGGATGCGGATTGGGCCATCGCCTACCTGGTCCTCGTTGACCCACAATCCAGGCAGCCGCTGCCCAACGAACCCGGATTGGTCCTCGCTCAATTGGTCGATTCGGAATGGAAGGTTTCGCTGCCCTCCGATAGCACCTGGGTTGACGCGTTGATTGCTGCGCCTGAAACGCTGGTTAGCCATGATCTCAAGGATACCTGGCTGGAGATGTACTCCGCCAACCAGATCCAGGCGTCGCTGGCGCCCATAAGCGGCTATCTTTTACCCTGGGAGGCAGGCAAGACCGCCTGGCTGTCCGGAAGCGTCTCCCACGATTCGTATATCCCTAGCTGCAGCGCCCATTACGCCTTCGATTTCTACATCCCGCAGACCATGTTTAACTTGTACGCTTCCAAAGGCGGCACGGTCTGGTTGGCTCGCTGGGAAGTGCCTAACGGGGATGCCGCGGATATGGGCAACTACCTGATCATCCAGGACACCACCACAAACCCAACCACCTACCAGCTCTATTTGCACCTGGCCAAAGACAGCATCCCTCCCGATCTGCGATCTCGTGGGGCTCCGGTCGCGCAGGGCCAGTTCATCGGCGTCTCGGATGATACCGGGCAGAGCACCGGGCATCATTTGCACTTCATGGTGCACACCAATCCGAACTCATACTGGGGCAGCTCGGTGGACATCACGTTCGACGACGTCGCCATCAATGGCGGCCGGCCGCGCGTCAAAAACACCTACTATGACGATCAGGTCTGGTGCAACAAGAACTGTTCGAAAAGCGATGTCTGCGAGCAGTTCCAATCGGCATACGTTTCTGCCAACGTCATCCACGGCGACGTCCTCGCTCCCTTGGGCGGCCTGTCTTCCCCCCAGATGGGCGCCAAAATTAACAAGGGTACTTTGCAGCTAACGGGCTGGGCGATTGACCCGTTAAACCAAAAAGGCGAGGCCAGCGGCCTGGCCTCAGTCCAGTTTATCGCCCGTTACAACGGCTCCTGGCACGATGTCGGCCCTGCTTTCAATACCCAGGAATTCTCCTACAATTGGGATATGTGCGGGCAGGATGTGCCTGACGGGCCGGTCAGCCTGGCGTTGGCAATCCAGGACAACGAGGGCAACCAGGCCTTGGGGTTGCCTGGTCTGACTCACGTGGTCAAACAATTTACCTGCCCGCAGCCTCCGCCTACTTGTGCGCCCTCGGCTAACCAGGTCGCCCTGTTCGCAAACCCAGACTTCTCAAGCGCCTGCAAGGTGCTGGGCCAGGGCGAATATGCGGATAGCACAGCCTTCCCTGCCATTGGGGGTGATAACGTCGAGTCGGTCAAAGTCGGCGCTAACGTGACAGTAACAGTTTATGCCGATACCAACTTCGCTGGTCGAGGAGAGACCTTGATCACCAACGACAGCAACCTGGCGGATAACGTGGTCGAATCCAATTTGATCTCCTCCCTGGTAGTGAGATCAAAGAGCCAGGCGCCTCTCAAACCGTCCACCTTGAAGGCCCCAGTATCCGGTGCATCTTTCTCAGAGAGATCTTCAATCGACCTCTCCTGGCGTGTACCCAAAGGCGGCTATGAATTCAAAGTGGAGCTTACGGGTCCATCCGGAACGGTCGCCTCTCCCTGGATTAAAGAACCTTACTGGAAATTGAATTCCTACACCCTGCCCCAGGGAGCGTACACATGGAAGGTGAAAACGCGGAATAGCGCTGGAAACACCACCGGTTGGAGTGATCCCAGCAATTTCACGATCGCTGCGAGCGCTCCAGCCACCACGCAAACTGCGCCGTATGCAGACGACATGGAGAGTGGCGTGAACGGCTGGCTGGCGAACGGGCTGTGGCATCGCCGCCAAGGCAGCGACCGCGCCCACAGTGGCGCTTATAGCTGGTATTACGGGGGAGTCGATGGTAACTATCAGGATAACACCCCAAATTCCGGTGATCTGACCACTCCACTGATCACCCTCCCGGCTTCCCCCTCAGGGTATGCGTTGAATTTCTGGTATCGCTATTACACCGAAGGTTCGGGCCGTCATTGGGACCAGCGCTGGCTGCAGGTCTCCAAGGATGGTGGTCCCTTCGAGAATGTCCTTCAATTTAGTGATGACTACGCGAATTATTGGTTGAATCCTACCTTCGATCTCAGCGCTTATACCGGCTCGACCATCCAGCTGCGCTTTCATTTTGCGACCCTGGACGAGGTATTTAACCAGAACGAGGGTTGGTACATCGATGATGTTGTCCTGGTCGCCGGCGCGCCCCCGGGCTGCACTGACGACGATAACAGCCCTGCGAAGGCCAGGGTGATCGCCTATGGAGAAAAGAAATTCGGGACGATCTGCTTTGGGGGCGACGTCGATTATTTCCGCTTTGATGGCTTATCCGGAGAGCGCATCGTGATCGACGTTGACTCCACGCCTGACAACACACCGGCCGACATCGATCCGATCCTGTTTCTGCTGGACAGCGACGGCGCCTCCGTGCTTGCAGTACACGACGACGAGATCCCGGGTGAGGCAAAAGACCCGCATTTAGGCTACCAGCTTCCCCGGTCGGGAACGTATTATTTGCTGCTCAGGCAGTGGCAGCACCCAGCTTCTGGAGGTAATGATTACGGGTACAGCCTAAGACTGTTCAAAGACGGCACGCCGCCCACGGTGACTTTGATTTCACCCTCAAACGAGGCGTTTACCAACGGAACCTTGAACTTGAGCGTGGAGGCCAGCGACCCGGCGGGTGGCGGTATCGCAAGCGGGATCAGCCACGTCGAATTTCTCTGGCATTCAGGGGATTGGTTTAGCGGAGAATGGCTCTCCTTGAATACCGATGACGACGGCTCGGATGGCTGGAGCTATGCCTTCGATACAGGTGGTGAAGCGGAACAGAAGGGCATCGCGGTTTTTGCCAAAGTCTTCGATTGGGCCGGAAACTGGACCGGTGTGGGCGCGTGGAATTTGGGCATCGATAGGACCGCGCCGGTGAGCTCGCTGAAACCGGTAGGCGACCCTTCTCTCAGCACTGCCGTATTGCTCGAATGGTCCGGCAGCGATAACCTCTCCGGCGTCGAACACTACGAGATCCAATCGAAGAAAGGCAGTAACTCCTGGGTGCTGGTTCCCGAAAACCCATCGGATTCGCAAACACAGACTTACTTCATCGGCGATCCCGGTGCATCTTACGGTTTTCGGATGCGGGCGGTAGATCAGGCCGGCAATGCCGAGGTCTTCCCCACCTCTGCTGAGATCAGCTGGTCGATCCCCTCCGCCAGCGTGTTGTGCTCTAACCCGGATGCTCGCGAACCTGACAACAGCGCCACGGCAGCGAATTGGGTGTCGGACGGCCCGGTGGCGAACACTGACAACTTCTGCAACTCATCCGGCTCCGGATGGCTCAATGACGAGGACTGGCGTAAGTTCAACGTACAGACAGGGGTACTGTATGCCATCACTGCGTTTCCGACCAACGGAGCTTCCGCTGTCCAGCTCGAGTTGTATGCAGCCAACGGCACGTCCTTGCTGGCCTCAGCCAGCTCAACAAGCTGGGCTCAGCCGGCAGTGATGTACTGGCAATCCGATCGCAACGAACTGGTTTAC
>CAYNWK010000027.1:0-3549 GCA_964400875.1 uncultured Anaerolineaceae bacterium
GCGGCCGGAATAAGTAATCCTCACCATCGAGGGTAGAAGGGATGGATGCAGGAGCAAGATGCTCAATAAAGGATACAGCCCGATCAGGAGCGGGACGTAGAGTCTCCAACCACTCCAGCGACGGGTCCGTAAGACGGCGACCCCGGCGATCAGCAGACCCAGGATGCCGAACAGGAGCGGGTAGAGCAACAGCGCTACACCGCCTTGATCACCATTGCTCTCCACCAAACTGATCAAGCCGTGCAGGTTCATCGAGTCCATGCCTTCGGAGATGGCCACCATGCCCAGCAGGGGGAAGCTGAGCAGGGTGACGCTCAAGCCGATCACCCCCAAGCCGCGGTCCCCAGCCGCGCCCGAGCGCAACAGACCGACGACGCCGGTTAACAGGACCAAGATCACACAGCCGCCAGCAACCCCGCCCAGGAGTTTCGCAGCAGAGAAGCCGAGGTGCAGGATCGCCGGATGCGTGAGGGCCAAAATGAACTCGATCACCGCGCCAACCAGAGCTCCGATGATCGTCAGCAACCCTGCAAGGCGCACAAAGCGCTCCTCATCAACAGACCGGTCCTCCACTGGCGGCATCAGTCGGGACGAGACCAGACCCATGACCAGGCCGTAAATCAGCGGTATGGGGCCGAAAAGCGCCGCAGTAATCCCCTTGGGCAGCAAGGCCAGCTCGCCTTCCGGTTCGATCAACAAGATGGGGACGACAATCATCACCGACAGTAGCAGGCCGAACAGCCCGCTTTTAAGGAGGATTGACCCCCGAAACAAAGGCTGCAGAAAACTGAAAACCAGTCCGGGCAGCACACCCAGGATCGCTCCCAACCCGATGATGAAGAGCGTACCGCCGATCGAAAAATCTGGCTGCACCCCGGAGAATACTGCTACGCCGCGCATGGCTACCCGGGCAAAGACTCCGGCGACGAGCCCGCTGGTCGCGCCGCTTACCAGCCCAAGGAATATGCCGCCTGAAAGCTGATACGGATTGAAAAGAACGCGCCGGCGAATAGAGATACTTTCGTTCACGGTCAACTCCCACTAATAAATTGTGTTTGGGCTAAGTAGATGCGCACCTCGGTCGTCTTTGCGAGGACGCATGCAGCATAAGTAGACCCCCCGCTCCCGAGATGGAGAACCTAACGCTACCAAGCAGAGACAATCAGAGGATTGAAACACTTATCCCAAGCTAGCGTAAATACATTAAGCCAGATCCTGTATGTTAGGTTATCAAATAACCGTCCAGAGATCGTTACGGAAATCGTTACGAAAAAAGGATTTGAGAATAAAAAAAGCCTTGCGAGCGAGGTCGCAAGGCTTGGCGTTCTCAGGGATAGAAGCTAAACTGCCCCTGAGCGCTGCCGCCCCAGGGCGCGCAGCTCTTGGGAGATGTGTTTCAGGGCCTGTTCTCTCTCTGGGGTGCGCGGGGCGCCGACGAGCGCTCTGCGGCGCTCCAACAGCTCCTCGAGCTGGGTGTGTAAGGCGGGGACCGCAACCGGCGCAGCGTCGTGATCGGGAAGCAAAACTTCCGCATCACGCACCGCTGGCACGGCGTAGCCGCTCAGACCGACGGTCATGGCCAGAATCCCGCCGAAGACGAAGATCAGCGACATGCCTGCGCCTGGCCCAGTCCCGACCAGCCAGCTCAAATTTGGCGCCAGCGAGCCCCCGGTTTGCATGGCCGGCTCCAACACGTAATCGGCCAGCGGCCCGGCGATCAACATGGCAGCCGGGTTGACGAACCAGGCGATCAGGCGGCGGATCGAAAAGACGCGCCCTTGCACGTCCGGGGCGACTTTAGCCTGCCAGATAGCCTGGTTGGATCCATTGATGATCGGAATGAAGAAGGCGCCGGCAAAGCTGGCCACCGCCCAGACCGGCAGGCTGTCCCCCAGGCCCATCAAGACAACCCCTAACACGCTGGAGATGGCCCACCCCGCCAGCACGCCGTGGACGCGGCGCTTCGGTCCGCCCCAGGCGCTCATCGCTAGACCACCGATCACACCGCCAATTGCGCCCGCCGAGCTGACCGAGCCGTAGACCAACTCATTGTTGCCGGAGCTGGCCAGGATCATGGGCGCCATGATGGCGAAGGGAATGCTGACGAAGAAGTTGCCCAGCAAGAAGACGATCTGGAGCCCCAGCAAGCTGGGCCGGACCAGGATGTAGCGAAATCCGTAACCCGCTTCTTTCCAGATACTGCCTTGCCCGGCAGCGCCTTCGTGGGTCCTCTCGGGATTGGGGATGTGCACGAACAGGAGCGCGCCGACGGCGAAGACGAAGGTGACGATGTCGATGGTCATGATCCCGCCGATGCCGATCACACCGATCAGGGCGCCGGCTAACAGCGGCGCAAAGATGTTGGAGGCTGAATCGGTCAGGGACATCATCCCATTGGCCCGGCCATACTGCTCCTTGGGCAGCATGGTAGTGATTGCGGCGGAATAGGCCGGCCACTGGAAGGTCTGGAATAAGCCCTGGACGGCGCTGCTGATGTACAGGTGCCAGATCTGCAGTTTGCCGGTCAGATACAGGATCAAGATAGCGATGGTGGCGACGCCGGAGGCCAGGTCGCTGACCATCATCATCACTTTGCGGTCGTAGCGGTCGACGATCGCCCCGGCGAACGGGCTGAAGATCAACAGAGGGGTGACGAAAAAGAAACCGACCAGCGCGAGCGCAGTGGCCGAGCCGGTCAGTTCGTACGCCCAGATGGTCAGGGCAAAGGCGGTCATGCTTGTGCCGAGCAGCGAGACGATCTGGCCGATCCAGATGATCACAAAGGCCAGCATTCCCGTTGGGCGGGTCTGATTCATGCGCTAAGATGCTCCTCCGTTAAAGATGGGGATCATTTTATCACAGGGTTCACCGGTCAAGCTTTCTTCCCGGAGAGCGCCACAAGACCGTCCTCGACGCTGAACTCGCCGCGCTCGATGCGCTCGAGCACCTCCATCCTATCGATCACCTCTTTGCCTTGTGAGGCGGTCCCGGGCTGAGCTGGCGCGGAGGCAAGATCGGGCGACAGCGTGAGATAGAGGCTGCCTGAGATGCTGTTGAAGCTGACCTCCGGACCGCTCTCTCCAAGGACGTAAAGCCTGTCGCCGTGGTTCCGCCCGGCCTGGCTGAAGGGGGCGTTGCTGTTGAAGCGCCCGCTGATCGCCGACATGCGCACGCGGCACGCAGAGATTTCCGGAAGATCCAGGCGGCAGTCTCCGGAAACGCTGCGCAGCCGGTAAGCGCCCCGATCGGAAGACGAATGCAGGTTTAATCGGCCGCTGACCGTCTTCCCAGCTACCGATGAAAGCGCGCAGTTACTCAGATCCACATCGCCGGATACCGTCTCGATTTGTAAGCTCCCGGCGAGACCTGTCCCCCGCACGGGTCCACTCACGGAGTTGATCTTCAAGTCGCCGTTGAGATCGTCCAGCTCGACCGGTCCGCTCACCGCGCTCACCACGAGCTCCCCGGAAAATCCGGCGATATCCAGAGAGCTGCTTACCCCGGAAGCGCGCAGCCGGCAGTTTTGAGGAACGCCGATACTATAGTCTA
>CAYNWK010000027.1:3649-17630 GCA_964400875.1 uncultured Anaerolineaceae bacterium
GATTCCTGGATTGTTTCCTGGGACATGGGTTTATTCCTTATCGGTTTTTGCTGGCAGAAGATGGTTTCAGCAGGGAGATCACTCGATGAAGATCTCCACGTGCTCGCCGTCTTCTTCGTCAACCACGTCAATGATCTTGCCTTCCACGCCCTCTTGCAGCATCTCGGAAAGCTGATCCCAGTTGAAATCGCCCACCTCCGGGGCGAACTGGGCGCCGATCTGCACGCCCCATTCCATCAAACCCAGGGGGATGTTGACGCTGGTCTTGGTTTTGCCGGTGGTCATATCGGTCACCCGCACGCGGAACCAACGCGGCCCGCCCGCGGTGCGCAGCGTAGGCCGGCGGGGCGTCTTCTTGTTCTCGCCCAAGGCTGAGAGCAGCTTGGCGCCTTCTTCCGCGGAGATCTTGCCGTCGCGGATCATTTGGAGGATTTTCATCCTTTCTTCAGCGGTTGCCATCATTTCATCTCCAATTGTCTATCTTTTTACTCCTCCGGAGAGGCTGGTGCTCGGCGGCGGAAATAAACCTATGGTTATGCTTCCTTCGCCGAGCACTTTTAGCGGTTGGGCGGTGGCCTCCTGAAACGCAGGGTTATTTACGCCCAACCGCACTAGGTAGTTCGCCGAAAGTTACTAGAATAAAAGCCCAGCGCAATCCGGCGAACTACGAGAAGCAAACTGCTGAAATCTCTCTTGCTGATCTCAAATTATTTCTAGCGGTTTGCTTAAAACCCGCCCGGAATATCGTTGAATATCAGTCCACTTCCTCATGCCAGGTACGCCAAGCGCTCAGCCGATGTAGATCTCGACCCGCTCGCCGTCCTCGCCCTCCTCCACTTCGATGTAGAAGGGCGCCTGTGGGGAAGTGTTTTCGCCAAGAGCCAGGAGCACCTGGTCCAATCCCGCCTGTTCCAGTTGGGGGATGTACCGGCCGAAGGTGCGTACGAACCAGGCCGCCAGGCGCAGAGGCAGCGGGAAGCTGATGGCGATGGTGCTGGGCCACTCGCCGGGGGGCTGCTGCACGCGCAGGTGCAGCCATTTTGCCGTGCGGCTGGATAAGGCCAGCAGCATGACGGCGATGCCCAAGAGGAAAGGCGCCCAGGCGCAGGCGAACCAGAATCCGGTTCCGCTGGCTTGTAAGGCCAGGTACATCAGGATGCCGCCCAAAACAGTCACCGCGATCCCGGCCCACATAAAATACAGCCACCAGCGCTGCCACTTTTCGACGTTGAAGGGAACCTGGCGATTTTCTACGGTACCTTCCGTCAGGACTTCCGCCTGACCTGCTGCCGGTTCGTCGTCCTCCTGCCCGGGACTTTCATTCATGGGAAGGTCCTCTTCGGGCGGGGAAGACTCGGCGGAGGCTGGGATTTCAATTTGCGGGACGGCGTCAGGCTCACCGGCATTCCCTAATGCCTGCAGCAGCCGCGCGCCTTCCTCGGCGCTGATCACACCATTCTGGATCATATCCAGGATTTCAAGGCGTTCTGCTTTGCTGGTCATCGGCGTCCCTCAGGAACCCCCGCCTTCCAGGGCGGCGAGCAGCTTTTCGGCTTCAGCGGCGCTGATCTGCTCCTTTTCAAGCATCTGCAGGATCAGCATGCGCTCTTCATCGGTGACCGGTTCTTCTACTTCCGCTGTCCCCGTCGCAGATGCGGCGCGACCGGTTTCCCATTGGAAGGTTTCCGGCCGCCGGCGTCGATCGCGGGCTGCGTGTTCGGCAGCGCGCGCCTTGCGCTCGGCCCTGCGGCGGGCCGCTTCCAGCTTGCGTTGCAGCTTTTCCTGGGCCCGGTTGATCTTGTCCTGGGCGCGTTGAGAGGCCCGTTCGCTGGCTTGACGGGCGCGTTCGGCGATCCGTTCCGCTTTCTCGGCAGAGAGCCCGCTGGTTTCCAGGACGGTCGCCAGGCTTTCCAGCTGGGCTTCCAGCTGCTGCTCGACCATTTCCAGCTGCGCTTCGATCTGTTCGCTGACCTGTTCGCCGATGGTGCTGGATAGATCCTCATCCAGTTCGAAATCAAAATCACCCCAGTCCCATTTCGTTGTCATGCTTGATAGGGTCAGGTTCCCTTCGGCGGATAAGGTCAGGCGCGCACCCCCGTCTCCCAAGACGAACTCCAGTTCCGTTTCGTCGGCTTCTTTTTTTTCGACCTGCGGGTGGTGGACCGACAGGCTCCCAGCGCTGCTTACTTTGACTACGGCGCTGGAATCCTTCGGGATGCGGCAGATCAGGTTGCCCCGCGAAGCGAATGAATATTCCCGGCCTGGGGTTGGATCGAGGCGCAGCGTTACGTTGCCCTGAACGCTGGCAGAAGCGTTCCCACCCAGGTCATCCAGGGTCAGCGAGCCATAGCAGCTGTCGGCTACTTCGAAATCTCCCTGGATATCCACGGCGGTTATGCCGCCATACACCGATGCGACCCGCAGATTCCCTGAAATGTCCCGGGCGTACAAGCTGCCCCTGACCGTATCGATATTCGTGGCGCCGACCGCCCGCAAGTTCAGACTTCCGGAGACTTCGGCAACGGTCAATTCACCATCCAGGGATTTGAAGGTGGCGTCTCCACCGATGGACTGGCAGTCTACAGCGAGCTCTCGCGGGGCCTGTACGGTGCAGTCAGAGCGGCATTCGACCCGGATGACCCCGTCGTTTTCCTCAAGAGACAGGTTCTCGGACGAACTACCGCGCGCTTCCACCTCCGGGCGATCCCAGCCTTTATAAACCAGGTTTCCGCTCACGGTTAAGGCGATTTTCTGGTTCCCACCGGCGGGAATGGAATATTTTTCCATCTCAGGCCTCCCCTTCACGCAGCTTGCGCATGGCTTCTTCGTAGTTGATTTCGCCCCGCTCGAGGCTTTCCAAGATCAGACGGCGATCGTCCTCGCTCATGCCGGATGGCTCCTCTACACCGGGCTCGTAACCCATGGCGCGTATAATTTCGTGCAGCCGGTTGCGGATCGTGGGGTACGACAGCCCGATCTCGTCTTCCATACGGGTGATCTTGCCTTCACAACGCACGAAGGTCTCGACGAAGCTCAATTGTTCGGGGGAGAGGCCTTCGAAGGGGCCAGTATTGAAGCGTCCCTCGATGGTGCTGTCACAGGCCCGGCAGTGCAGGCGGGTAACGATGATCTCCCCGCCGCAGATCGGGCATTTACTGGGTAGAGACTGCATGTGTTATGCTCCCTGTTCGGTATAAAATTTCTAACTATCAAGATTATAATTGAAATACTTGAAATGTCAAGTATTAATATTGAAGAATTCAAATCAAATAATCAATATTTCTAAGAACAGCCATGATTTTGTGGAATAAAAAAGGCTGTGCATGGTAAACATTGCACAGCCCAAAACTTTTTTGTCCGCATGCTTACGGCGCATCCTCAGATAACGGCGTGGGTTCACGTTCTTCCGCGGTGATGAAACTGCTCTGGTTGGAGCAGGTGCACGCGGTTATGGTGCGCGAGAAGCGCGTCAAGGTCCCGAAATAGGCCTGGGCGCCGCTATGGGCGATCCAGCCTTCCAGGTTAAAGGCCAGCGGCCCGGAAGCCAACATCCACTCCCCGTTGAATTTGCGGGCGATGTGGACGTGGGTGCCGGTGCTGGAACCGCCCTCGCAAGAAGGATGGCCAACTGGGTCACCGGCCTCCAGCTGTGCGCCGAGGGGGGCGCGCCCTTCCTCGGCGAGGTGGAGGTAGAAGACCACCCAACCGGTGCGTTCATTCCCGTCTCCATCCAGGTCGAGCACCAGGATGCCTTCCCCGGTTCGCACCACGACGCCGGGGGCGACCGCGGTGGCCCATTCCTGAGTGGGCACACACCCTCCGATCACGGAGGGGGGCGCGAAATCCAGGGCGGCATAGGGCTGCCCGCTGCCCCAACCGGTGTGGGGCCCGCCGGTAAAAGCCCAGGTGGTCTTGCGCTCAAAGGGCAGGGCAAACTCCGGCTGGCGCAGGCTGCCGGGCAGGTGAGGTTGGTCAGCGGCCCACGGGTCGCCGAATAAATCCCGGTAGGTTTGGGCAAAGCCCTGGGGGCCAATAGCCTGCGTATAGTCGTCTATGTCGTAGATCCGGGCGAAGTAATCGTGCAGCGCCATGGTGGCTGCGTTCTGCCAGGGGTCGGGACGCTCCAGCGTGCCATCCCGGCGGGTAATTTGGCGCAAATCTCCAGAACGGTAGCGGTAATAAGCGTCGTTGAGGGTGTTCGCCGCCCAGACCAGCTGTAGGTAAGCGCCGCGATGGGCGCTGTCTTCAAACTGCAGGGGATAACGTTGCTCCAGTTCGGAAGGCTCTGCCTGGCTGAGCGCGCTGCCCTGGTATTCCAGTAGAGCCAGCAGCAAGCGGGGGCTGACGCTGAAATTCTGGGCAACCAGCTCAATCGCTTGGGCGGCGCTGCGGTTGGTCCCAGAAGCAAAGGTCGTGAAATTCTTCAACCAGCCGGGTTGGGAGGTGATGAAGGCATCCACGTCGAATCCGGTCTGAGCAGGCCCATCGACGAACAGGCTGTCGGGCAGGATCTGGTAAGGAGAGCCCCAAAGCGGCAGGTAGTAGATGGGGATCTTCATCGGGAAACCCGGCGGCATGGTAGTAGCGTCATCCGGGATGATGGGGTTAGCGGCGCGGATTTCCCCTACGCTGGTGTTGAAGCGCACCGCCAGCGCTTCTAAGGTGTCCCCGGTCTGGGCGATATAATCGACCAGTTCGCCCGGGTTATAGGTGGGTCGGGTGGGCATGGGCGTAAATTCGCCCTGAACAGCCTCTTCGGGCGCGACGGCGTTGTTTTCCACCGGATCACCGGCATCCGCCAGGGCTACCGACGCGTCAACAGGCTGGCAGGCGCTGATCGCCAGCGCTCCCACGAAGAATGTTAACAACCATAGGGCGTATCGAGACTTCCGGTGCATACGACCTACCAGTATACTGCCAAACTTGTCGAAGGGGGAAGTGTAGATCAGGGGTCTTCGGCTCTGCGGAGGATGCGAGATTTGAAGATGCCGAGCTGGCTGGCGACGACGGTCTCCCCGTCGCGAGTCAGGGTGCCCTCGTAAGCATTTTCTCCAGCGTGGACCTCCCAGCCGCTGAGCACGAACGGGATCGGGCCATCAGCGGCGATCCACTCGCCGTTGAATTTCCGGGCGATGTGGATGTGGGTGCCGGTCGAGATGCCGCCTTCGCAGGAGGGGTGCCCCAAGGGATCGCCAGCTTCTACCCATTCGCCCAAGGCGATCTTGCCTTTGGTGGCGATGTGCAGGTAGAGCATCACCCAGCCAGTCTGCTCGCGGCCATCGCCATCCATATCGAGCACGACGAGGCCGTTGCCCTCGCGCACGACCTGCCCGGCGGCGGAAGCGACGGCCCAAGCGTTGGTTTTGACGCAGCCGGGCTCGGTTGCGCCGGGGGCGAAATCGACAGCGGCGAAGGCGCCGTCCCGCTCCCAGGCGCCGTGCGGGCCTCCGGTGAAACCCCAGATCACATCCAGCTGGAAGGGCAGGATCAGGGGCGGTTGGGCCAGATCCGGTGGATAAAGCGGTTCGACGGTCAGGGCGCGGATCCACGGGCTGCCGAACATGCGCTCGTGCAGGGCAGGGAAGCCGGTTTCCGGGTCCAGGGCCGCCAACCAGCCGGCGCTGTCATAGAACTGGGCGAAAAAATACTGCAGGGCCGCGGTGCCGGCGTTCAAGTCCGGCGCCAGCCGCGCCACGACGCCATCGAGCAATTTTATCTCCGTCAGACGCCCCTCCCGATAGCCATAATAGCCGATCGAGAGCTTGTTGACCGCCCATGTGAGCTGCTGGTAGAGGCCCTGGTACCGCTCTTCCACCCTGCCCAGGGGGTACTGCTTCTCCTGCTCGCTCTCGGGCTGCCCATACACCCAGCCGGTCTGGTATTCCAGCAGGGAGAGCAAGATGCGCGGGTTGATCGAGTTTTCAATCGCTACCCGATAGATCACATCTGCGCCGCTGGTGATCCCGGTGCTTTTCAGCCATTCATCGTTGCTGCTCAAGTAGCCGCCCGCTTCATCGACGAAATTGGTGATGTCGAAATCAACTGCCGACGGGGAGTAGACCACCTCGCTGTCCGGCATTAACTGCTGAGAGGAAGTGGTGTTCGCCAGGCGGCGCGGGATGATCAGCAGCTGCCCGGGATTGAGCAAACTGGTCTCTGGGATCGTGTCAGGGGAGGTGATTTCGTCCGGATCGACTCCAAAACGCACCGCTACCACCGGCAATGTATCCCCCGCCTGCGTGTAGTACAGGAATGGGGCGGTGTTGAGCGCCGGATCTTCGGTCTCGTCGACGGAGACGACGATCTGTTCGGCGGTGGGCGTCGGTTCGCTCGCCGGGGTTTCCTGGCTGGTCTGGCTGGCGGGCGTCGGTGTAGCAGTTGGGGGATCGAGCAGCGCTGCCAGGGGCAGCGGAGTGAGGCTGGCTGCTTCCTGACCGCTCGGAGCGGTAAAAATCGGATCGGACGAGGTCAGGGACTGCAGCGCACAGGACAGGCTGGCTAACCCAAGCAGGACGGCAGCCAGCACGCGCTGCAGGCCTGCCCGGCGTCGACGTCTAGCGCTGGATGGCATTTTCTGGAATGCGGCCTTCCCAGGCTTCCACGGTCTGATCACCTTTCTTTAAAAATCCGTCGTATTCAATCCCGGCGCCGGAAGAGACCCAACCGTCTAAAACGAAGGGTAAGCCCGGCTGATCGGCGGGAATCCACTCCCCATTATACCGCCGGGCCAGGTGTAGGTGTGTGCCGGTCGAAACGCCGCCCTCACAAGAAGGGTGCCCGACCCGGTCCCCGGGATGTAAATACGTGCCCGGTTCGACACGCTCGTTGGATTCGACGTGCATGTACAACACCGTCCAGCCGGTCTGCTCGTAGCCGTCACCATCCAGATCCTGGATCACAGCCCCATCTCCGGTGCGGACGACCAGACCCTCGGCGACGGCGGTAACCCAATCGCTGCTGGCTACACAGCCCAGCGCTTCGCCGGGCGGAGCGAAATCGAGCGCGGCCCAGGCCGAGCCGCTGCCCCAGCCTCCGTGCGGACCGCCGGTAAAGGACCATTCACGACCCGGCTCGAAGGGCAGCTGCATGGCGGGCTGCTCGAGATCGGCGGGCAGTAGCGGCTCAATGGCGTAATGGAAAGGGTACCCGAAGAAGGCGGAATAGGTGGCGAAGACCCCCTCAGGAGAGACAGCCTGCTCCCAACCAGCGCGGCCGTAGAGCTGGGCGAAGAGGTGCTGCACCCCGGCGGTGCCGGCGTTGATGGTAGGATCGAGCGGCGCGACGCTGCCATCGGCCAGGATCCAGGAAGAGACCCCGTTGACGCGCCAGAGATAATACCCCCGGTTTAGGTTATCGGCAGACCAGGCCAGCTGGCGGTACAGGCCGTCTCGCCAGGTGACCAGCATGCCCATGGGGTATTCGAGGGTGCTCTCGGCCGGCTCGTCCTGGGTGATCCAACCGCTCTGGTACTGCAAGACCGCCAGGAGCAAACGCGGGTTGACCGAATATTCCTGGGAGACGCGAGCGACGATCTTGACTCCGCTCAACGTACGCCCGTCCACCTCCTCCTCATAATCCGCCAGATAGCCTCCCCAGCCGCGGATGAATTCACCGACGTCGAAGGCTGCGCTCATTGGCCCGTTGACCAGTTCCGAATCGGGAACGATTTTGAATCCGGGTCCCACCGAATCCGGGTCCGGAGGGGGGATGGTCAGGACGACGCCAGGTTCGACGTGGTTGGGGTCGGGGATCTGGTTGGCTTCCACGATCTGGTTGAGGCTAACGCCGTAGCGCTGGGCGATGGCGCTGAGCATATCCCCGTTCTCGACGACGTACTGCTCTGCGTCGCTGCGCAAGGTGGGCAGCGGGTGGGGGTCGTCCGGCGTGGGCGTCAGGATCGGCGCGCTGAGGTCAGGGGTAGCCGGCAAGAAGGGCGTGCGCGTCGCGCCCGGACCAGCTTCGGTGAGCAGCTCCACCTGTTCGCCTGCGAGCGCCGAGCCGCCGCCAGTGGCTGAGCCGGGGGTGCGAGCACATGCCATCATGGCTGAAAACAGCATTAAGGCGGCTAACGTGATTTTGATAGAAGCGGGTGGTGCACTGCGCATTGGTTTATTCTATCCTGAATAGCGTACACCTGACAACCTGAAGAAAATATAGAAAGCGCCCAGGATCGATGGTTGTTGGTGGTTTCATCGCCCCAGATCGTGCAAGGATGGTGCCAGACTTAAGAGGGTTCACCACTTGAGGGTAGGCAGGGGAACTGCGTAACTCCTAACCTTGCGCCCAGTAGAGGGGATACTGCATGTTTGTACCTCTCTTCGCAACTGAAGTTTGCGATTCCCGAAAAGCGCGGTTGGAAAGATGCATTCGAACGATCAGGGAATGAGTATAATAACCGAAATTCTTTGGGAGGTATGCATGCCAAACCCGCTGGTCGAATGCGTCCCCAACTTCTCCGAAGGCCGCCGTCCGGAGGTCGTCGAAGCCATTCGCGAATCCATCGCTTCGGTGAAAGAAGTCCGAGTGCTGGATTACCATTCCGACAGCGATCATAACCGCACGGTGATCACTTTCGTCGGGCCGCCGCAAGCTGTCGAGGAAGCCGCTTTTCGCGCCATCCGCCAGGCGTCCGAGCTGATCAACCTGGACGAGCACCGCGGCGAGCACCCGCGCATGGGCGCTACGGACGTGGTCCCCTTCATCCCCATCGCGGACGCCAGTATGGAGGACTGCGTGGCGCTGGCAAAGCAGCTGGGGAAGCGCGTCGGCGAGCGGTTGGGCATCCCGATCTATCTCTACGAAGCTGCCGCAACCCGGCCCGAGCGCCAGAACCTGGAAAACATCCGCCGGGGCGAATACGAAGCAATCAAAGCCGAGATCGGCGTGAACCCGGAGCGCGAGCCGGATTACGGCCCTTCCAAAGTAGGTCCGGCGGGGGCGACCGTGATCGGGGCGCGGCCGTTCTTGATCGCGTATAACGTGTACCTGACCACCGACGACGTGTCCATTGCAAAAAAGATCGCCAAAGCCATCCGGCACTCTTCAGGAGGACTGCGCTACGTCAAGGCGCTGGGTTTGCTGGTTGACGGGCACGCCCAGGTTTCGATGAACCTGACAGATTTCCGCAAGACGCCCATCGCGCGGGTCGTCGAACTGATTCGCTCAGAGGCGGCTCGCTACGGGGTCGCCGTTCACCACAGCGAGCTGGTCGGCCTGATCCCCCAGGACGCGCTGGTGGATACTGCCGTCTGGTATACGCAGATGGACCAGTTCGAGCCCGAACAGGTGCTGGAAAAACGCCTGTACCAAACGAGAGAGGAGGTTTCCGCTGAGGGCGAGGCTGGCATTCCCGTCGACGGAAGCTTTCTGGAGGCTTTGGCCGCCGGTACGGCCACCCCGGGTGGAGGTTCCGCGGCAGCCTATGCGGGCGCGGCGGGCGCGGCGCTGGTGGCGATGGTCGCCAGGTTGACGGCCGGCAAGAAGAAATACGCCGAGGTCGAAGAGGCCATGCAGTCGATCCTGGAGCGAGCCGAGAAGTTACGTGGGGAACTTACCGCAGCCGTGTCGCGGGACGCAGCAGCTTTCCAGGGCGTTATGCAAGCCTTCCGCATGCCAAAGGACAGCTCTGAAGAGAAGGAGGAGCGAACCGCCGCCATTCACACGGCTACACTGGAGGCGGCGCGGGTGCCGTTAGGCGTCGCCAGTAAGGCCCTGGAGGTGCTCGAGCTGGCGACCGAGGTGGTCGAGCAGGGCAACCTCAATGCGATCAGCGACGGCGCATCGGCGGCGGCCCTGGCGCAAGCGGCGATGACCAGCGCGGGTCTCAACGTGCGCACCAACGTGGTCAGCCTGGATGATTCTCCGGAAGCAGACGACCTGATGCATAAGCTCCGTCTGCTCGAATCGCGCGCCGCCGGATTGCATGAGCGCATTCATATCAGCCTCATCGAGCGGGGAGGCCTGCCCCTCGGATGAGATCATTAACTGCAAGAATTAGCCTGGCGGGACGGTTGGTCCCGGGGATTTTGATTCTGCTGGTCCTTCTAAGCGCCTGCCTGAGCGCGCCGCCAACCGGAAACAGCCCGACCGATTTGCCGCCCGAGCTTGCGCCTACCGGCGCGGAAAATTCAGCAACTACCCATACGCCCACGCCCTTCCAACCCATCACCGCTACGCCGACCGAACCGGCGCCGCCCGCGCCAACACCGACGGCAACCGCATCGCCTGCGCCCACGCCCCAGCAAGCCATCTGGCTGGCGCCTTATTTGCCGGCGGCGCTGCAGGAAAGTTTCAAGCCCCCACAGGGTTACGGCCTCGTCGATGAAGAGCAAAACGCCCTGCTGCGCCTGCAGGTCGGCGACCAGAACGCGGTCAGCCGATGGGTGTACGCGCTGGTCGCACCCTTCTCGACCATCCCGGACGAGGTCTCGCTGCAAGACCTGCGCCGGTCCTGGCGGGGGGAAGCCAGCGGGCCTTTTGCTGGTAAACCAATCCTGGTCGATGAGCGCACCCAGGGCGTCTTTTCCGCCTGGTGGGGCGAACCGTCTGACGGTGCTGTGCGGGTGCTGGATGCCGGAAGGCTGCTCGAACGGGCCTGGGAGGATCAACCTGCCTGGGCGATCATCCCCTTCGAGGCGCTCGAGCCGCGATGGGTGGTGCTGAAGGTCGATGGGCAAACGCCCCTGGCTAAAGATTTAGATCTGCAGGCCTACCCGCTCACGGTGCCGTTCTCGCTGCAGGGGGACGCCAACGTGATCGCCGGGCTTTCCCAGATCGACAATTCCGACAAGCCTGGAACCTTTGGACTGCCGGCTACCAACCGCGACCCGGGCAAGCTGACCACCGTGGCGATGACCGGGGTGACCGCCCTGGTGCGGGCGACCGCCTTCACCATGCGCCGCAACGGCGTGCTCTACCCGGACCAGGATGTGCGCGAGATCTTGCGCCAGGCCGACATCGCTCACGTCAGCAACGAGATCCCCTTCACCCCTGACTGTCCCCCGCCCAATCCACAGCAAGCGGATTTGCGTTTCTGCAGCGACCCGGCTTACATGGCCCTGTTGGAGGACATCGGCACGGACGTGGTCGAGCTGACCGGCGACCATTTCGGTGACTGGGGGCCCGAGGCGATGCTGTACACATTGGGACTGTACGATGACGCCGGTTGGGTGTATTACGGGGGCGGGAAAGACAGGAACGACGCCCGGGCCGCGCGCACCCTGGAGCATAATGGCAACCGCATCGCTTTCATCGGCTGCAACGGCAAAGGCGGAGGCTACGCCACGGCTAGCGAATCCCAACCCGGCGCAGTCGCCTGCGATTTCGATTGGATGACCCGTGAGATCTCCCGTTTAACAGAAGAAGGCTACCTAGTCATCGCCACATTCCAGCATTTTGAGTATTACACGTATTATGCCCAGCCAGACCAAGTCCGGGATTTTCGCCGCCTGGCAGAAGCGGGCGCGGCCATTGTGAGCGGCAGCCAGGCGCACCAACCGCAGGGGATGGAGTTTTTCGATGGCACCTTCATCCATTACGGCCTGGGAAACCTGTTCTTCGACCAGTATCAGTTCTGTACGGACTTCGCCTGCGACGATGGTTTCATCGACCGGCATGTTTTCTACGATGGGCGTTACATCAGCACCGAACTGCTGCCGATCAAGTTCATCGACTTCGCCCGCCCGCGCCCGATGACCCAGGACGAGCGTGTACAATTGCTGCAGAAGGTCTTTTTCGCCAGCGGCTGGTAGGCGGTAACGCCAGCAATGTCCCTTCTACCTTAATCCCCACCAGGGGATCAAGCTTCAATCTCAAAACTAGCAGAGGAGGAAAATAAATGGGACTTCAACCTGACCACTGGATACGCAAGATGGCTGAGGAACAAGGCATGATCGAACCTTTCGCCGATAACAAGGTGCGTAAAGGGGTCATCTCGTACGGTGTGTCTTCTTACGGCTATGATATACGCGTGGCCGAGGAATTCAAAATCTTTACCAACATTTATTCCGCTGTGGTTGACCCCAAGAATTTCGATCCCAAGTCCATGGTCGATTATCGCGGCGAGGTATGCGTGATCCCGCCTAATTCATTTGCCCTGGCGCGCACCGTGGAATACTTCCGCATCCCCCGCAACGTGTTGACGGTTTGTCTGGGTAAGTCGACCTACGCCCGCTGCGGGATTATCGTCAACGTGACACCTTTCGAGCCGGAGTGGGAGGGCTTCGTCACCCTGGAGATCTCCAACACCACACCGCTGCCGGCCAAGATCTACGCCAACGAAGGTATCGCCCAGGTGCTGTTCTTCACAGGCGACGAGGAGTGCGAAATCTCGTACGCAGATAAGAAAGGCAAATACCAGAAACAACAGGCTATCGTTTTACCGAAATTATGAGTTTGCGCGCGTATCCCAAGACCGATCTCGGCGAAATCCTTGGGGATCGGGTTGTTTACCGGAATTTGACACCGGTGGATCGGCGCTTGCCTTCCATCGATGAGTTTGGCTCAGCGATCGGCTTGCCGGCCGGCCGCATCCCGCGTAAAAGTGAGCCGGAATACGCGCGGGCGATCGTGCACCTGCTCCGGCGGGCGCGAGCGCTGGATGCGCCGGGCACCGAGCTGGCGCGGTTGGTCTACCTCGGCGACACCCGCCTTAACGACGGCACGGCGTTCGCTAACATCTGCCGGGAAGGCGGTTTTGAGGGTGTGGCGTTCATCGGCGCCGAATCCAACGCTCCTGAGGCCTTTCAGGTCGAGGCCAATCCCACGGGGGAAGTGCTGTACCTGGCGAACCGCTGGTCGCTGCTGGGCGCGTTCGAGAGCTACTGCGTCCAGCATGGGATGCACATCGACGAAGCGACCGCTGTGGTCGTGGACCTGGACAAAACCGCCTTAGGCGCGCGCGGGCGGAACGCCCAGGTCATCGATCGCGCCCGGATACAGGCCATGCACGATACGGTGGCAGAATTGCTCGGCGAGTCCTTCGACCAGGTCGCCTTTCAAGCCGCTTACGACGAGCTCAACGAGGTGGACTACCATCCCTTCACCAAGGATAACCAGGATTACCTGGCCTACATCTGCCTGATCGTCAGCAGTGGGATTTTCAGCCTGCCGACCGTGTTGGCTGGGGTCCGTGACGGACGCCTGATTTCATTCGAGCAGTTCATCGATCAGGTGGAAGCCCGCCTGGACGTACTGCAGCCGGAACTGGCGGAACTTCACCGCCAGATTTACGCTAACGTGCGGCGCAACGATCCAACACCCTTCAAGGCGTTCCGGCGGAAGGAATATTTAGCCACGGTCGCCCGCATGGGCCAGCTGGACGACGGCGTGCCGCTTGAACGGATGCTGGCAGAGGAGATCGTCATCACCCAGGAGGTACGCGCCATCGCCCTGGAATGGCAGGCGCGCGGCGCGCTGATTTTTGGGCTTTCCGATAAACCGGATGAAGCCTCTTTACCCAATGCCGAGGGGTCCGCCGGCGGTCTGCGTCCGATCCACAGGACGAGAACCCATGCCGTTGGCGAGGAATGAAAAAAGGCGACCTTTATCGGGTCGCCTTTTGATTTGACCGCCAGCCTGGATAACTTACTCGACGATCTCTTCGTCTTCACCTGTAATTTCCGGGCTCATCTCGACATCCGTCAAGGGTTCCTCCGGGACAATGATCAACAAGATGATGTAAGCAAGCAAACCCGGCCCCCCTGCAAGCGTGCCGATGATGAAGAGCAAGCGCACCAAAGTGGGGTCGATGCTGAAGTACTTTCCTAAACCGCCGGCTACGCCGCCGACCATGCGGTCGGTTCGAGAACGGTACAGGCGTCTGTATTCTGTGGACATGGTTTAATCTCCTTTGTGTGAGAGGGTTGAGGGTATTGCGGCAGCGTTCCTGCTCCAATACGCTCACTTGCCTCATGAACTGCGTAATTCAAAGAATAGGAATGTTCGCTATTTAGGTATACGCAAAAAGCCGGGTGAGGTTGCA
>CAYNWK010000027.1:17730-36995 GCA_964400875.1 uncultured Anaerolineaceae bacterium
GGGACCGGCATAGACCGGGTAATGGCGTCGGGGTCTTTCAACCCGTGTCCGGTACAGACCGCCACGATGGTCTTCCCCTGGGGAGAGAGCTTTCCGGCGCGAATCTCAGCGACCAGGCCGGCTAAGCCAGCTGCGGAAGCGGGCTCTACCCACACCCCTTCCGCCGCCAGGCGCCGTTGCATCCCCAAAATCGCCTCGTCTTCCTGGGCGATGATACGCCCACCGGATTCTTCAGCCGCCTGGAGAGCTTGTTCACCGCGGGCCGGTTTCCCGATGCGGATGGCAGTCGCCAGGGTTTCCGGGTGATCGACCGGATGGCCGAGCACCAGTGGAGCGGCGCCGGCGGCCTGGACGCCCAAGATCCTGGGCAATCCCGTGTCATTCAGCTCGTGGTACTGTTGGAAGCCCATCCAGTAAGCGGTAATATTGCCGGCGTTGCCCACCGGCAGACAAAGCCAATCCGGCGCGCGGCCTAACCGGTCGCAGATTTCGAATGCAGCGGTTTTTTGACCTTCCAAACGGTAAGGATTGAGCGAGTTGACCAGGGCGATGGAATGTTTCTCGCTGATGGCCACGACGAGGGTCAGGGCGTCGTCGAACGAGCCGTCGATCTGCACAACCTGGGCGCCGTAAGCAACCGCGCCGGCCAATTTTCCGGCGGCGACCTTGCCCGCCGGGATCAGCACGACGGCGCGCAGCCCAGCGCGGGCGGCGTATGCCGCAGCCGAAGCAGCCGTGTTGCCGGTCGAGGCGCAGATCACGGCCTGGGCCTTGCGACCAACCGCTTCGCTGATCGCGGCGGTCATGCCCCGGTCTTTGAACGAGCCGGTCGGGTTCAACCCCTCGAACTTGGCATACAGCGCAAAGCCGCCGCCTAACTCCTCAACGAGCCCGGGCAGGGGGATGAGGGGCGTATTGCCCTCCAGCAAGGTCACCCGGGCGGTGTGCTGCGGCAGGTCGAGCAAGGAACCATAACGGTCCAGCAGGCCGGAATAAGGCACGATCTGACCGTCAGGGGGCGCCATCGACGGTGATCAACGGCGCCAGGCGCTCAAAAGTCGCCGGACCGATCCCGGGGACTCGCTCGAGGTCTTCGATGGTTTGAAAGGGTCCGTTGGCTTCGCGATCGGCGATGATGTTCTGCGCTGTAACCGGCCCGATCCCGGGCAAACTTTCCAGCTCCGCTTGAGTCGCGGTGTTGAGGTCCACCAGTAAGGCCCCAACTTCTCCGTTCCCCCCGGCGGAAGCGCCGCCGGTATCCGAGGGCTGCTCCTGGGGGGTGAGCGGGATGTAAACGCGTTCTCCGTCCTGCAGCCGGGCAGCCAGGTTGAGGCTGGTTGTGTCAGCCCCGGTGGTTACTCCACCTGCGGCATCGAACGCATCCTGGACGCGCGCCTCCAGCGGCAGCGTATACACGCCTGGATTGGCCACTGCGCCGGTCACGTGGACGGTCAATGGCCCGAGAGTAGGCGGCGGCTGCAGTCTGACCGGCTCTCCGCGCGGCGGCATGCTGACCAGCAAGATCACGCCCGCGGCCAACAGGCCACAAACGAGCCCGAACAGTATCGTCGCCCACTTATTCATGCCGTATAATCGTCTCCAGACGGACGCCAAGCTCCCGCTAGGCGGATTCTTCCAGGAGCAGACTCAATCCCATGCGCTGCCGGCCGCTGTCCACTTGCAGGATGCGCACCTGCACGTGCTCCCCTTCATAGACAACTTCCTCTGGTTTCAATGCCTCGCTTTCAGCGCACATCTCAGAGATGTGAATCAACCCATCCAGGCCATCCTCGACACGCGCGAAAGCGCCATAAGGCAGGATGCTGGTGATGGTGGCTTCCACCAGCTGGCCGGGAGCGAAGCGCGATTCGGCCGTCTCCCAGGGATTGTCGTGCATGCGTTTCAAACTGAGCGCTACGCGGGAGCGTTCTTCATCCACGCTGATGACGTAAACGGTGATTTCCTGGCCCAACTTCAGGCTATCCGAAGGATGGCGCACGCGGCCCCAGGAGATCTCCGAGACGTGGATCAACCCTTCCAAGCCGCCCAGGTCTACGAATACGCCGAAGTCGGTGATGTTCGTGACCGTCCCGACCACGTGGTCGCCGGATTTAAGACCGTCGAGCAGCTGGTTACGGCTGCCGGGTTCTGAAAGGGCTGCCCGTTCCGAGAAGACTACCCGCCCACGTTCCGGGTCGCACTCGATCACTTTAAGCACGAGCGTTTGATCGACGTAATCCGCCAGCAAGTGATCGCGTTCCTGCGCGGTTTTCTCGCCGCTGACCTCGACCAGGTGAGATACCGGTACAAAACCGTGCATGGTATCTCCTGCAACAAGAAGCCCTCCACGGTTGTATCCGTTTACTTTCAACTCCACCGTTTCGTCCTGCTCGTAGATATGTTGGACCACACCCCAATCGACGCCTGGCGTCGATTCCCTGACGGGGCGTGAGTCCTGCGGGACCGAGGACTGTGGAACCAATTCCCTTTCTACGTCGTCCAACAGTGAGCTCCACCAGGAGTCATCGTTCGGCGGCGGTCCCCCCTCAACTGTTTGAATTAAGGTGTCCTTCACCATTAATCTACCCTCGCTATGTTGTTATTCCAGTATCTGTGTACGCCCTCCATTAGATTTTTTGAACGATTTTCTCAGATGTATGCTCCTCTCTAGCCTGCCGTTCCATCTCTACGATTGCTTTGGCAACGGCTTCGATGGCTACCCTTTGTTTACGATATAAGTCAGCTTCAGACATGGCCAACTTTCTGGCGACCTCCCGAACTTTCCGGCCTTCCATGAACTTCATTTCAAGGATGTTATACAGGATCCATTCTGCGGTAAAACGGCGCTCGCCTTCCGGGCGCGTCCATTCGATCGCCTGGCGTAAAATTGAACGTAAGGCGTTTGTGGTGTTCCCCTCGTGTTCTTCCAGGGCACGCTGGACGATCCGCAGCCGAATCAGCGGGCTTTGCGAAAGTTTCGGACCGCCCCAGTAATGGGTGAGCGCGTCTTTCACCCACTTCGGTAGGTTGCGGTGATCGAGAGAAAGTTCCGGAGCGGTGAGGACTTCGGTGCCATCATAACGGGCGGCAGCCCTCAACCTCTGGATCAAATCGACCTGCGGTGTGAGCGCTTCGAGGGAAGTGAAAACCTGCTGCTGCGAGATGCGATCTTCCAAGGCGAGGGCGGCGCGCTGCGCCAGAAGCAGTAGGGCTTCGACGTGTTCGTGCTCTGGGGGCTGTTCGTTGGCGCGGGCTGCTCCTAAAATACCCAGTAAGGTTCGGTCAGTCCCACCCTGATTGTAGAGCGGCACCAACCAGTAATCTCCCCAGGAAAACAGGCGCTGTTCGCCGGTTGGTTTCACACCAGCGCCGCCATTGCGAGCCGGGACTGTGTCACGTGGCGCAACTTCGTTGCGAGGCGTAACTTCGTTGCGAGGCGTAACTTCGTTGCGAGGCGTAACTTCGTTGCGAGGCGTGACTTCGTCGCGAGGCGTAACTTCCTTCCGGGTCGCTTCTCCATTGCCGGTCACGACTTCCAAGATACCTTCCGGGATTGAATCCTGGTCAAAAGGATTTTCATCACCGACGGTGACGATCATCGCCAGCCCCTGGGAGCCCAGAGAGACGATAAAGCCAGCGGAGACCTGCAAGCGATCGCAGGCGGCCGCCAGGACCGATTCGAGGAACTCCCGCAAATCGCTCGAGGTCAGCAGCCGCTCCTCCAGAGTTTGGACGAGATCGATTTCCTCGCGATCCCCGCCGTGGAAGATCCAGCGCTCCCAGACGGGGGCAGCCAGGGTGATTAGATGCTCCATGACCAGGAGGGTGGCGACCATCAAGATCGGTATTGCGGTTTCGTAGGGTATCCCGAAATTATCCCCCACGCGGCGCATCACGGTGACGATGGCGAGCACCGTGGAGGCGGTCACCGGGCCGCGCATCAGCCATTTGAACAACCGCCGTTTGACCACCCGGTCCGGCCAGGGCACACCGAAGAACGCTACCGCGTACGCCATGATGATCAGCAAAACCGATACCAGGATGTTGCTGGCAGTGGCCGCCAGCCAAAAGATCAGTTCGTGGCGGGTAGCAAGACCGGAGCCGAAGAGAAGATAAGGATACGAGCCCAGAGCAGGCGCCAGCGCGCCGGCGATCAGGTACTGCATGCGGCGGCGGCTGGTGCGCGTCAGGGTGCGCTGCAGCGCTCGTATGAAATTGATCCCGGCGACAAACATCACCACAGCGTAGAATATCGAGAACACTAAGGTCAACCAGCTTCGTTCCAGGTGAGGCGCTGGCGCGACGTTGACGACCAGCGGGCCAACCAGGAGATCCACGGGTAAGGCGATTAAAAAGGCTGTTGAGATCAGGTAGTTCAGCCATACGAAACGGCGCCGACGGCCGCGCGAGGGCCGCCCGGTCGTCGCCAGCAAGGCATCTGAGAAATGGAAGTAAGCGGAGGGGAGGAAGATGATGCCAACCCACTGCCAGCGAAACCAAAAGCTCATCTGCGCGGGGTTGGAAGCAGAACTGCCGATAGCGTCGCCGACAAAAACAAAAACCACGCAGATCAAAATCACGGCGAAGGTGCGCGCCACCCGATCTCTCAAGTTGAAGGAGAGTGCATACAGCAACAATGAGAAAGCCGTGATGGCAATCCCCGCCGTGAGCAGCTCGTTCAAAGCCCGGAAGCTCTCGATCAAGATTTCGATCATGGCGATAGATTATCTGTCTCAAGGTGACCGGTGGAGGTCCTTCCACGCCGAGTCACACGGTTCTGTTCAGCGCAGCCATTTGGCGAAGAAAATCGCCGCGTCGCGATTAAGATAATAATGATCATCATAGCCGCAGAAGTCCAGGCCGAGTTTTTGGGCCAGGCTGATGGCGGGATAGTTGCGGGGTTGCATTTCCATAACCAGGCGGGAGTCGCCGGCGCCAAGCGCCCATTCCTGGGAGGCTAACAGCAGGGCGCTGCCGATACCCTGACGGCGCAGGCGCTCCGCGACGACCAGGTCCGCCAGCCAGGTTGTTTTGGGAGCGCGGTTTTGGATCAGGCTGGCATATCCAACCGGCGCGCCGTCCAGCAAAGCCACCAGCAGCCCGGAACGCTGCTTCCAGTCTTTCAGCAGCGCGCTGCCAGGGCGTGGATACTCTACTTTCACCAGGCGCGGCAGGCGGATTTCGCGGAAGTGAACGTCGATCTGGCTCTCGCTCGAGTCCAGGTCCATTTGCCAGACGTGGTCGCTGGTATAGCTGTGATCTAAGCGGACGAGATGGGCGATATCGCTCTCGATGGCGGGGCGGATTTCAATAGCAGGCATACCGGTAATTGGCTCCTTAAGGTTCGACCGGGTTGTTGACGTAAACGCTGATGGTGCAGGGCTCCAGCGAATTGCCCTGGTTATCGGTGACCACGAGGCGCAACATGTATTGACCGGGCGTCAGCGTGCGCGTGTCCCACTGGCCCAGGTCCCCGTCCTGAACCGGAGTTCGACCTGCCTGGAGGGTCAACCAGATCGCGTCGCCAGGGCGAGCCAGTTCGTATTTATAGAAACCGAAATTGGGGATGGTGGCAGAGCCGGTCAACATCACCACATCGCTGACTTCGGCGCCGTCCTCGGGAGAGGTCAGGTTTAATTGACCGGGAACGCAGCCAGCCTCGCCGGCAGGTTCGACGGTTGGAGGCGTAGGCGTCACCGCGTTGGTCCCGGCCTCGACCGGTTGAATCGTTTCAGCGGCAAGGGTGGTCGTTGACGTCGCTAAGAGATCCAAGGTGGGGGTAAGTAATGGGTTCGCACCGGGCACTGTCGGAACTACAAAAGTTACTAACACAAAAACACCTATCCCCATAGCCAGGAGGAATACCAACATACCGGCGGATTGATTCAGGCGCGCCTGGGCACTTTCCCTTTCAAGCCCAAACGCCGCGGCGCGCAACTCGTCCCATGCCAGGATAAACTTCCGGATGTAGACCAACCCGCCCAGCGCCAGTAAGATGTAAATCCAGATCTCATATTCTTTAAAAAAGCGGAGCGCTTCTGCCATGCTAAGTGCACCGGTAAGAGCACGAACTGTCGGTTTTTAGAGGCGACGCAGCACCCCCCTGATGATGGTCGTTAACTTCGGAACGATCACCTCTCCGGCAGCCAGAACTTCTTGGTGGGAAGTAGGCGTATTACCGTCGAGATTAGCTTGATTGCTGATCCCGGAAACCCCCAGAACGCGCAGACCCGCATGGCGAGCGATGGTAACTTCCGGAACCGTCGACATGCCGACAGCGTCCACCCCAATGGCGCGCAGGAAACGCAGATCGGCGGGCGTTTCAAATGATGGCCCGGCCAGGCAGACGTAAACACCTTCTTGCGGGGTCAAATCGTTCTCCGCGGCCGCTTCACGAGCCAGTTGCAGCAGTTCCCGGTCGTAGCTCTGGGCCATGTCGGGAAAACGCGGTCCAAGCTCGTCGATGTTCGGACCGCGCAAGGGGTTGAGACCAGCCATGCCGATCAGGTTCAAGTGATCGGTGATTAACATGAGGTCGCCCGGTTTGAAATTCGGGTTAACCGCGCCGGCGGCGTTGGTGACGATCAGGGTCTCAATGCCCAGCCGCGCCATCACCCTCACGGGCAGCCCTACTTCGGTGATGCTGTAGCCTTCGTAATAATGGACCCGGCCTTGCATCATCAGGACGTCCTGGTCTTCGAGTTTTCCAATTACCAGGCGCCCTTCATGACCTTCCACTGTGGAGACCGGCCAGAATGGGAGTTCCCTGGTTGGGATCGTGGTAGCATCCCCAACGCTCTTCACCAGGGAGCCCAATCCAGAGCCCAGGATGACGGCGACTTTGGGGTCAACCGAGATCCTGCCGCGAACGGCGCCAGCCACGCGATCGATCTCCTCCAACGAGAAGAATTCGTGCATCGAGCTTTTCATGCCCCGTCTCCGCAGGAATCCTCCAGCCGCCTTAACAACGCTTGCGTCGAGAGGGGATTGCTGTGGCCTAAAAGGGCCTGAATTTCGTTAAGGGAGCGACCGTCGCGGGACATATTCATCGCGGCCGTATGGCGCACGAGGCGAGGGGATAGATCGACAGGCGGGTCGACGCGTTTGCCCCAATGGCGTAAAATCTGCCAAATGCCCTGGCGACTCATCCGCCTGCCCATCTGGCTGACGAACAGGGCGTGGTCGTCTGGCTGGGGGTTCATGTCCGGCCGTCCTTCATTAACATATTCATTCAACGTTTCGGAGGCACTATTTAGCGGCAGCCAGACGTCATTATCACCTTCCGGCGTCAGGCGTATGCGCCGGTTGCGCAGGTCTAGATCGGACAGATCGAGTTCAACCAGGGTGCCCACCGTCAGGCCCGTCTCCAGCAAGAGCGACAGGATGGCCTGATCGCGGCGCGCCCGGGGACGTGAAGAGGAGGCGATAATTTCTTTGATCTCGGAAACCTGATCGGCGGACAGGCACTGCGGTCCATCCGGAGGAGAAACCGAAGTGATCAGCTGGTCGATCCGGTCGGTGGCCGGAGCGAGCAAGTCGTTTTCGACGAGACCGCGCTTGCGAAGATAGGTCACAAATCGGCGCAGCGTCGCCCTGCGCCGGCGAAGGGTGCTTTGCCGCCTGCCAGATAGGCGTTCTTTTTCAAGGAACTCAGCCACTTCAACTGCAGTGAGATCGTCCAGTCGAGGCGCGCGGGCAAGTTTTTTCCTTAAATGACCAGTAAACACCTTTAAATCATTGGCGTAAGCCAGACGCGTGCTCTCCGAATATGCACCGGGAGCCTCCAGGCTGATTAAGAATGCATTGATTTGCTCTTGCATAAATCCAATTCTCCTCACAACTGCCCTATTTAAGGGCTTGGTCCGGGGATCAATTCGCGAAAAGCACTCCCGATCTCCCCTGATTAAAACGCCTCTGAGGGCAGTATCTGGCAAAGACGGAGCACGTGATTCGCTAAATTGATCCTTCACTCCTTCGGCGGGAAACATTATATCATAGTGCAGATTTTAACAAAGTCGCACTTGGACAGCCTTTCCAGGCATTTCCTTTACAGATCTGTCCGGAGAAAGCTGAAACGGCGCTGGAAGCGTAAAAGCCTTGATATATCTTTCTTGACATTCAAGAGGTGACCGCTGGAGTGGAATCTCCCCCGCACGAGATCTTCGAACGAGCCCCCAATATCCTTCACAAGTGGGGGCAAATCGTCTAAATGTTATAGACCTACTCCAACACAGTCTTGAAAGCTGCTACAGCCTGATCAACGTCGTGGTCATCGATCCAATAATGGGCAACGAGACGGAAGCGGCGAGGGCCGTCACCGCCAACGAGCACCCCGCATTCGGCCAGCCGAGCAGAGACCTGCACGCCGTCTAAGGGCAAATCCTCAGCCAGGCTGAGGAAGACCATATTGGTCTTTGGCGTGTCCGGGTCCAGTATTAAGCCGGGGATACTCGCCAGGCCGGCGGCTAAACGCGCCGCGCGGTGGTGGTCCTCAGCCAGACGGTCGACCATAGTTTCCAGGGCGACGATCCCGGCCGCAGCCAGGATACCCGCCTGGCGCATGCCGCCGCCGAGCTGTTTGCGGGCGCGCAGGGCGTGTTCGACAAACTGGCGAGAGCCGCACAGCAGCGAGCCGACCGGCGCGCTGAGCCCTTTGCTCAGGCAAAAAGTGACCGAATCGGCGGGGGCCGCCAGTTCAGCGGCGCTGACGCCCAGGGCAACGGCTGCGTTGAACAGCCTGGCGCCGTCCAGATGTAAGCTCAAGCCGTGTTCGTGGACAAGTTCTCCGACTGCCCGGGTATATTCCACGGAGAGCGGAGCTCCGCCGCAGCGGTTGTGCGTGTTCTCCAGCGCGACCAACCGGCTGATAGGATAATGCGGATTGCCGCGGGGGCGGATCGCCTCACGCACCGCTTCAAGATCCAGCGTACCGTCCGGTTGGTTGGGGATCAGGCGCATGGCAACACCGCCTAACGCGGAAGCGCCTCCTGCTTCGTTCAAGAACACGTGAGCTTTGTCGCCGAGGATGGCCTCGTCCCCCCGCTGGCAGTGCGTCAAGACCGCAGCCAGGTTGCCCATCGTGCCCGAAGGGACGAACAGCGCAGCCTCTTTGCCGACCATCGCCGCGCCAAGATCTTGCAAGCGGTTGACCGTGGGGTCCTCACCATAGACGTCATCCCCGACGACGGCCTGGGCCATCGCCGCGCGCATCTCGGGGGTAGGTTGGGTGACGGTGTCCGATCTTAAGTCGATGTTTTCCATGTTGGGCTCCTGGAGGACGATCGATCGCGTAACTGGTCGAGTACCTGGCGAAGCTCCCCCGGCAGCGGCGCTTCGAAGGTGGTGGCGACTTTTTTCCCCGGGAGACGGATGCTCAATTGTGAGGCGTGCAAGAAGTGCCGCTCCAGGGGGATGCTCGGATGGCGCCTGCCGTAAGTCGTGTCGCCTGCTACCGGGCAGCCAATGAAAGCCAAGTGAACGCGAATCTGGTGTGTGCGCCCGGTGACCGGGTGAACTTCGAGCAGCGTATGCTCGGCGAAGGTTTCCCGGGTGAAGTATTCGCTGGCGGCGGAACGCCCTCTTCCTGGCGGCACGGGAGCCATGGACTTCGGATCGCGCGCATCGCGTCCCACGGCGACTTCAATACGCCCCTGCGGGGTGGGCGGCGACCCGTCTACCAGGGCCAGATAGGTTTTTTGAACCTCGCGGTCGCGGAATTGATTCTGCAGCCAGCGATGCGTGCGGTCGTTTTTTGCCAGCAGGATCAACCCGGAGGTCTCTTTATCCAGGCGGTGAACGACCCCAGGGCGCTGCACGCCGCCGACGCCTTCGAGATCGGGCGCGTGCGCCAGCGCAGCATGTACTAACGTACCGGTGTGATGGCCTGCCGAGGGATGGACGACCATCCCAGCCGGTTTATCCACCACCAGCAGGTTTTCGTCTTCGTAGATCACCTTGATCGGAATGTCTTCCGGCTCGATGTGGGAAGGTTGCGCGGGGGGGATCTCGATATGGATCTCGGCTTCGCCTTCCAGCTGCTGACCGGTTTTTTGAGCTGGCACCCCATCCACAGTCACGCGCCCATCTTTGATCCAGGCTTGCAGGCGTGAACGGGAGTACTCCGGCAGGCGTTCCACCAGGAACTTGTCCAACCGATTGGGATGCTCGGAGGCGAACGTAAAGGTGCGCTGCTGGTCAGTCACTCCAGTTTTCCCCAGGCAAGCTATCGCCCGGCGAAGCGCTTTGACTAATGGATTCATCCGAGCGTTGTGATTGATCTTCCGGGATATCGGTCGTTTGATTCCGCTCTTTGATCCAGACCCCCAGGATGAGGATGGCGACTCCGATCGAAATGCTGGCGTCGGCGATGTTAAACACCGGGAAATTAGCGATGGAGATAAAGTCTGTGACGTGCCCGATTGTCAGCCGGTCGATCAAGTTGCCGAGTGCGCCGCTCAGCTGCAGACCCATCGCCAAGCGCAGCGTCAGGTCCCCACGCGGTACTTGCGGATAATAGTACAGGATCGCCAGGGATACGACGATCGCCAATATGGTGAACACTCCGCTGAAGCCCTGCAATAGTCCAAAGGCGGCGCCGGTGTTGCTCCAGTGGACGATACGGGCGTACGGTTCTAACCACACCCAGGGGGACCAGGTCGAACCCAAAGGTAAACCATTGCGCACCAGGCTCTTGGTCCATTGATCGAGCAGGATGATCGCGCCGGCGAACAGGAAAAGTCCTAGATAATCTACGATCTTACGCTTCAAACGATACCTCCATCAACGCGCCAGCATGGCTTAGATTCACATCCGGCGCGCTTGCTGGCTCCATTTTACCGCAGGAACCCGGTACTGCAGATCAGCGCTTGGTGAGAGACGCCTGCTGAGGCGGCGAGCGCGGCGCGCAGCCGGCGCAAGGTCAGATTCTCAGGGAGCCGGAAGAGGTGCGCCGGGCAGCCCGAGCGGCAGTCGGTGGCGCCAAAGCCAGGCGCCGGCGTGGATATCCCCGGCGTCGCAGCGAGCGCCAGGCTCCAGCGGCATTCCAATTTGGTCGGGAGCTCGCTCGCGGCGGCGTTGTCAGAAGCGTGCGCACCTTCATCCGTCGATTCCAAGAAGCAATAGCCGCTCACACGGCCGGCTTTGCGCAGGTTGTCGATGTGCCAGTGGGGGCGTCCCGCGCCGCGCAGGTGCCTGCCCAGGCGGGCGCGCAGCCCTCCCGAGCCGCCTGCGCTGCCCAGGTAAACGTAATCCCCAGCGGAGAAGTCGAACTTTCCCAGGAGGCCGATTTGAACCCTCCGGGATGCAGGTACGAAGAGCGCCAGGGCATAGCTGCCGCCAGACGAGGGGATCTTTGCTACATCATTGGAGAGGTCGAAGGGCTGGTCTGGCTGCATGATGCTTTGAATTGGCTCAACGAAAAGAAGGATTTGCAACCACCCGTCCCACGAAATCCAGCTGGTGAGCGACGTAGATTAATTCGCCGCGCGCTATCTGTTCGTGCCGGGCAGCGATCCAATCCTCGAATGCCTTTGCCCCCAGCTCGGGATGGTTGCGCAACGCCTGGTAGATGGTATGGACGATGAAATGCAGAAAGTAGGCTTCGTCAGCCGGGTAGCCGTTAGCCTGCGGGTAAACGACCCAATCCGAGCTGCCGGCCTCCAGGACCTGGCCCCCGGCGGCGCTCAGATGCTGGAACAGCCTGCGACCGGTCCGGCTGTCGCCGGAGGGTCCTCCCCGGATCTGGCGCTGGTCCATCGTAGCGTGGTACAGCCGCAAGATTTGAGCATCCAGGCGCGGATCGATCACGGGCTCGAAGACGGTCAGCCCGTCGAAATTGATCGGGAAATAAAACAAGCCCTCGCCCGAGAGCAAGCCAAACAATTTCATCAAGGATTGAGGCAGTGAGGTGAGGTCCAGGAAAGCGTGGGCGATGAGTACTTCCCACTGGCGGCTGCCACCGGTCCGTTTAGCGAAATCGAAGACGTCCGCCAGGATGAACTCGACAGCGACGCGCTCATCCCGGCGCGCCAGGAGCATCTCGCCCTGGTTTTCTTCGAGCCGGTAGTCATGATCGGCTGCCCAACGATACAGCCAGCTTCGAGCGTGGCGCAGGTTGTCCGGCTGTTCATCCACTGCGGTGTAATGCACATCCCGCAGCAGCCCGCTCGAGAGGAGTCTTTCCAGCATGGCACCGATGCCAGCGCCAGCTTCCAGCACGCGAAGCGTAGCTTGGGGTGGAAACGCTTCCAGCTGGTCCAAAAACCGCTGCCAGACCTGGTAGTTCAACGCCCGGTCGTCCACGCTCTTTTTGGATGCCAGATAGCGGGGGAAAGAATAGTCCTCCATGGCTTCAACCCACCAGCTCACTGAGGTACCCTCGAACCCGCTCGCCGGTCTGTTCCCAGGTGGGGTGACCATGGTAACGTTCCCGGGCGGCCCGGCTCATGCGGAAGAGCAGCTCTCGATCTTGTATGAGGCTGCGCAGGTGATCCGCTAACGCCTCAGCATCGCCCGGCGCAATGAGATAGCCGTCCACGCCGTGGGTGACGATCTCTCCGGCCGCGCCGGCAGTCGAGGCGATGGCGGGGAGACCAAAACCCATGCCTTCCAGATAGGCGATACCGAATCCTTCGTAGGATGAGGGCACGACCAGCAGCTGGTTCGTGAGGAACTCTTCGACCAGCGGGGAATCCTCGAGCGGGCCGGTGAAGCGCAGATTGTCATCCAGGCCGAACTCAGCCGCGCTGCGTAGAATTCTCCCGGCGTACCCCCGGTCCATCTCCAGGCTGCCCGTCACCGCCAGCTGCCAGGTATCCTTCGGCAGCCGGCGCAGGGCTTGCAGCAAAGTGTGAAGCCCTTTCCGGGGGATCACGTTACCCAAGAAGAAGATGCGCAGCGGTCCGGATGAATAAGCCCGCTGGCGTAACGCTTCCGGAGAAATATCCGGGTTCAGGCGGTCGCCGGCCGGGCAAGCGACCACGCCGGGCGGATCTTCGCCCAGCAGACCTGACACCACACGCCGGGTGGTCTGGCTGTTGAAGATAAACCCATCGATGGAAGCGAGGTAGCATCGTTCCACGCTGCGGTAAAGACTGTTCTGCCAGCCCGGTCGAGCTTCGCTGCTGCGCAGATGGTGAATTATGGACACCAGCGGATAAGCGACCTTCTTTTTGAGACGTTGGTTGAGCCAAAAAACAGAGGGGTGATTGAGCTCATCCTGGATCAGGGCATCTATCTTCAGCCGGACCAGCTTCTCGAATAAAGGTGTTGAAAAGTTATCCATCAGGTGGCGGGGGTAGCTGCGCCAGGGTAGGGACACTAGGCTCACGTCATCGCCGTGCTCCCTCAAATAAGCGACCATTTTGCGGTCGTACAGGTAGCCTCCCGAAAGCGTATCGAGGCTGCCATAAATGAGCAGAGCGAGGCGCATTGGCCGCTAGCGTTCCGTTACAGGTCGAGGCGGTAAGACGCCCAGGCGATCTCGTTCTCCCAGAGGACCACCGTCAGCGCGCTCAGGTTCGGCGCGTGGAGTTCCGCCGCCAGCGCCTGGCAAAGCAGGCGCGAGAAGTGCTCGATGCTGGGATTCAACCCGGCGAACTCCGGCAGGTCGTTGAGCGTGTGATCGCGATAGCGTGAGGTGAGGGCTTCCAGGTGGGCTTCGATCGCTACGATGTCCACCAGGTAGCCGTGCTGGTCCAACGCATCGCCTTCCAGCTGCACTTCAACCTGGTAATGGTGAGCATGCAGCTCGTTTTCTGCCCCCCAATCGCCGCCGATCAAATAGTGCTGGGCGATGAAGTCACGTTTTACGGCAACTCGATACACGGATCGATACCATTCCTTTCATCCACGAAGTTCGAAGGTCTCCCTCAATAGGTGAAAAGCGCCTGGATGGCGCCCTCAGGAGACTGGTCCAACAGAGCGTAAGCCTCGGCCGCCCGCTCGATGGGGAAACGGTGGGTAATAAAGCGAGCCGGGTCAAGCTCAGGTATCAGTCCCCAGGCGACTTCCAGGCGGCGGGCTTTGCTCCAGCGGCCGCTGGTTTCCGGAGCCAGCGTGCTGACCTGGCTGCTGATCAAGCGGAGGCGAGCGCGGTGAAAATGACCTCCCAAATGGAGCGTGACCGGCTTCACCCCGTACCAGGAACCGACAACGATACGGCCGCTGAACCCGCAGACTTCAATAGCCTGGTTTAAGGCGGCCGGTTCTCCGCTGAGCTCGTAAACCAGGTCGGCACCGACCTCCTCTTTCAAGCCTACTAAGGCTTCAGGGGTCAGGCTGGTGTGCGCACCGGCCTGCAAAGAGGCGGCCCGCCTACGCGGGGAAGGATCCACGGTGGTCAGGCTGGCAAGCGGGAAGCGCGCCAGAAGGGCCGTGGTCAACAACCCGACGATACCCTGGCCAAAAACGATCACCCGTTCGCCGACCAGAGGCCGGCCATCGATCAGGAAATTCACGGCGGTTTCCATATTGGGGAGAAAAGCAGCCGCTTCGGCTTCCATTTCCGAGGGCAAGGGATGGAGCTCCTCGGGTCTGGCGAGGAAATGGCTGGCGTGAGGTTGGAATGCGAACACCCGGCGACCCACCCAACCCACGTCTTCTTTGGAACCGGCTTCGATCACCTGCCCTACGCTGGCATAGCCATACTTCAGCGGGTAAGCGAACTCCCCCGATAAAGCGGAGATGGTCTCGTCGACCGGCAGGTCCTGCGGGAACTGGCCGCGGTAAATGAGCAGCTCGCTGCCGGGGCTGATGGCGGAGCAGATCGCCTCGACCAGCACCTGCCCAGAGCGAGGCGCCGGCGTGGCTTCTGTGCGCAGTTCAATTTTTCCGGGAGCGGTGAAATAAAGGATTTGGGATTCCATAGGCGCCAGGGCTGAAGACCCTGTCTAGAAATTGTAACCCGGAAATTGTCTCAGCGGGTTGGGTAGCGCAGCTCACCCCACACGACCAAATCGTCTCCCAGTTTAGCGGCCTGCATCGAGCCCAATCGGGGAAAACTTTGCACAGAGAAGCCCGGCGCGCCCGCAGTTGCATGGGGTGTCTCAGACAGCGGATTTTCAATCGCTTTAAGCCCGCCAACGAACAGCGGGCACAGGGTTATCACGACTCGGTCTACCAGGCGGGCGGACAAAAAAGCCTGCATAACGCGAGCGCCCCCTTCGACCATCAGGCTTTCGATGCCGGAGGATAATAGTTCGACTAACAAGGCTGCCAGCGGGACCCGACCATGCTCATCCGGCGGCAGCTGGATCAGGCGCGCGCCAGCGGCTTCCAGCGCGGCCGCCTTCTGCAGGTCCGCCACGTCCGTCGTGGCGATCCAAACCGGATCCGGGCGCGGGCCGGTTTCGGGCTGGAGCAGCCGGCTTTTGAGCGGGAGCCGCAGGCGGCTGTCCAGGATAATCGGCTGAGGATCCTTTCCGTCAACGAGGCGCACGCTCAACCTGGGGTTATCGGCGATCACGGTGCCTATCCCGACCAGGATAGCCTGGTGGGCAGCGCGCAGCCGGTGGGTCAGCTCCAGCGACTCCGGCCCGCTCAACGCCAGCGGCACCCCACGTTGGTAGGCCAGGCTGCCGTCCAGGCTTTGAGCGTAGCTTAACGTAACCAGCGGGCGATCAAGACCCTGCGAACTGCTGTGTCCGGTACTGCTGGCGGCAGCGGTAAAATCCAGGACCCGATTAATGGGATCCATTTCCGGAGTAGTGCCCGTTTTTGCTATCCGCCAGGTTTACCGTGGCCAGGTCGAGCATATGGTTCATGCGTTGAGCCTTGGTGAGCAGATACCCCGCATTTTCCGGCGTGACGGTGGGCTCAAGGGGTACCCGTTCAGTCACCGGCATGCCCAATTCGTTGAGGCGTTCGATTTTGAGGGGATTATTGGTCAGCAAGCGCACCGAATGCGCACCTAAGTCTTCCAGGATGCGCGCCGCGATGGTGTAATCCCGTTCGTCGGCCTGGTGGCCTAAAACCAGATTCGCTTCGACGGTGTCGTAGCCCAGATCCTGCAGGTTATAGGCGCGCAGCTTATCCAGCAAGCCGATGCCACGGCCTTCCTGCCGCAGGTAGATCAACACGCCCTTGCCCTCCTCGGCGATCCGGCGCATGGCGTGGTTCAGCTGCTCGCCGCAGTCACACCGGCGTGAGCCAAGCACGTCGCCAGTAAAGCATTCCGAGTGCACCCGCACTAAAACATCGGGCACCTGGTAGATCTCACCCAAGACCAGGGCGAGGTGTTCTTTGGCGTCCCGGTTGCTGGTGTACAAACAGAGCTGAAACTCTCCGTACTCGGTCGGGATGCGCGCGCTAACCTGGCGTTCAACTCTTAATGGTTTCATAGGTACAACCTCACGTTCCAATTACCTTAGGAGTTACGCAGTTCGCCGGGAAAGCGGGGTGTTTGGGCGGGTGAAGCCCGCCCGAACACAACCTTTTCTTCCCTCAAGTGCGTAAGACCTTTACCTGTTACGAACGCAATTAAATCGATGCGGTGATCATCTCCAGGATGAGATCTACGGTGAAAACGATCTGTTCACCTTCGTCAGCGGCCCTGGCCAGGGCGCGCTCTATACGGTGTATTCCGGCCCGATAGGCTTCCTCACTCAGCAGGGTCAGTTGGGAGGTGGCTTCCTGCTTCAAGTAAGGGTCACCCAAGACGGCCTCCCCTACCAACCTCTCGTTGACGTGCTCCACGGGAAGCCATCGTGCTTGGGAAAACCCTGCTGCGATCAACCAGTCGAGGATCCTCCCGATGGAGGGGTGGCGCTCCAGGTCGGTCTCCAACGTGCCGGGAAAATAATCGTAGAGGTACCAGGCACTTTGCGGTCCTCCTCCCAGCTGGTGATTAGGGTATTTAAATCGGCGGGGGTCCATTCCCACCACGGCTATCCCGCCGCCGGGCCTGAGCACCCGCCGGGCCTCCTGGATAAACATTTGCTGATTCTGGAAGTGATGCAGGGCGTTGACGCAGTAGACCAGGTCGATCGATTCGTTTGCAAAGGGCAGCCGGCCGGCCACTCCGCGCGCCAGCCCCAAGCCTGGCTCTCTTTTCCGTGCGCCTGCCAACATCCCGGCCGAGAAATCCAACCCGTAGCGATGCTGAACGGTCGCCGGGAGTTGGGTTAGCCAATATCCCGTGCCGCAGCCAACTTCTACTACCGTACGCGCGCCGATCTGGCGGGCAAATTCCGCCAACCCGGCGGCAACTCCGGGCGAATAGTCGCCCGCGTAACGGCGGTCGTAGCTGGCTGCCAGGCGGTCGTAATCGACCTTGGGAGGTGCGTCCGCGTGAGCGTGCATGACAGCCGGCGTCAGCGGCCCCGGTCAACGAACAAAAAGACGATCAGGATCACCTCGAGCAGCTTATCCACATAGCCGAGGATGTTTTTAGCGCCAACAGCTACCCAGGCAATGATCGTCACCGCGGTGAACAGGATCAATACCCAGCGGATCAGATTGCGATAGCCGCTCAACTGGGGCAAGAACAAGGCGATCAGCAGGACGAGGTAGCCGATCCCGTTAAGGGTGAACAGGAGGTCGATGGAGCGCAGGTTCAAGATCACCAGATGGACGAGGGCTGTGACTAAAGTGAGTAAGATAATTCCGATCTGGACGGGACCGAACTGAGTGGCTTGCTTTTGCATAATTATGCCTCCTTTGAGGTTCGATTAATCGCTCGCCGGTGTGGCTGCGAACTTTATGAACGTAGCTTTGGTTCGCACACCGCCCCACCACAAACCCAGCAAAGCCAACAAAATATCATGGGCTCGGATCAGCAGCACAAGGCAGACGCCGATCGCCGGGAGAGCTCCTGAATAGGATAACACGAGAACCTGCGATGCTTCCAGTAATCCCTGGCTGCTTGGCTGCAACTGATCTGATTTGGGGGGTCATGCTCTCTTCTTGGCCTCCCCCAGGCGCGTGTAAATCAGCCGATCTTCCGGCCTCCAGGTGGAATATGTCCCGGTGCCGAAGAAGAACAGTGCGGTAGCTCCAACGATCAGCAGGATAAACTCGGCAGCGAGCGGCGCCTGGCGCAGCTGTAATCCGATGCCGAACAACAACGCCAGGGCGCCCAGGCGGCCCGCTGCACCGAGAGCGATCAGCAAGGCACCTAAACCCTGGAGCCCCGTGGCTACCCACACCCCGGTTAACGCCAAACCAGCAGACAGCAGTTGACCGGATGGTGTGATAGCAGCGGCGATGCGGGGTAAGGCGAGGTACAAGGCAAACCCGGCGGTGAGCAGGCGCAAAACTAACGTCATCCAAGAGGCGATGCGCGACTGTAGGGGCGATAATCCGTCGAAAAACCTTTTTAGGAAATGGCCTCCTTGTACTTTCTCCGCCGGTGATAACACGCCGGTCACGACCAGCCAATCGCGAGTAAAACTGACCAGGAACGGTAATGCGAAAAGAATAGCTGCCAGGTAGGTTTCAGGCGGTGAAAACAACGGCCAGAGCATGATGGCGAGAAAGGTCATCATCACCCCAGCGAGGGCGCGCCGGGAGACTTTCTCCTCCAGCGGGTAGACGGGTTTGCCCACCCGTTTGAGCAACCAGATGCCTGCCAGGAACAAGTAGCGGGCCAGCCCGATGAACAGGAACCAGGCCGGAACCTGTCCGTATTGGACGGCTAAGGTTGAAGCAACCAGGGTGCCCAACCCGTCCAGGGCAAGGTCGAGCTGCTCGCCCAGGCGCGTGGCCCGATCGCTGATCCGCGCCAGGTAGCCGTCGAAGAAATCGCCGACCGCGACAAGGGTAAAGAGCGACGCAGGAACCCAGGCCAGGTAGCCGGTGGGAGGAGGCAGAAGGAGGAACCCTGCCAGGAGAGCGATCGAAGCCCCGCGCAGCAGGGTAAGGGCATTGCCCGGTCCCAGGGAAGCGAGCAGCCTGCCGTCCCGCTGGCGAACGTTATCGGGCAGCGCGCGCCATAAGGTGACCAGCAGATAACCCCACACAGCCAACGCCGGCCCGAGCCAGCGCGCTGCATACATAGTGGACCAGCGGCTTGCCAGGAAAGCGTACCCGACGATCACTATCAAGGCTGCGAAAGCAGCAAAGGCGAACCAGCGCCTGCGCAAACTGGTCAGCGCTTCGGTGCGCGGTATTACGTTTTCCATAGGGGGCGATCGACTCCAGTCCTTGAACTGCGTAACTTTTAAGATGTCCAGTTCAAAGATACGTGAGAGCAGGCGATGCGGATTTATTTTAGTTTATTTCGATAAATTTTAACCGAATTTAGCCCTGGAGTTCATTTTCTCACTGCA
>CAYNWK010000028.1:0-17250 GCA_964400875.1 uncultured Anaerolineaceae bacterium
AGGAACGCTGTCGTTCCTAGGTTCTGGCCACCTGATTAAGAACCCAAACGGATGCGCGGGTTCAGCACGGCGTAGAGCAGGTCGGCAGTCAGGTTTGCCAGGGCGAAGCCGAGCACGGTGATCATGGTGACGGCCTGCAGCATGGGCAGGTCGCGGCGGTCGATCGCAAAAACCAGCAATCGCCCCAAGCCCGGATAGTTAAATACGTTCTCAATGACCACCAAACCACTGATCAACCAGCCGAAACTGATGGCGATCACGGTGATGGTCGGCAGCAGGGCGTTGCGCAGCACGTGTTTGACCACCACCGTGCTCCACGGCAGACCTTTGAGCACCGCGGTGCGCACAAAGGGCCTTTTCAGCTCTTCGACCACACCTGCGCGGGTCAGGCGGGCGATGTAGGCTAACAAAACGAGCGTGGCGGTCAGGGCTGGCAGGATCAACATGGGCAGCGCCTCGATAAAGCCAGTCCCGGGTCGGATCGAAGAGTTGGCTGGCAAGGCCGGCAATCCCCACCGGTTGAATTGAAACGAGAAGATCTGGATCAAGACCACACCGGTGACAAACTCGGGCAGCCCCACCACCGAAAGGGAGAGCACGCTGATCAAGTTATCGACGAACTTATTTTCATTGAGCCCGGCGATCACCCCTAACCCTACCGCCAGCGGGACGGAGATCAACATGGTGACCCCAGCGAGCATCAAAGAGTTGCCCACCCGCTCCATAACAGTCGGCAGGATCGGGGAATTCGTACTGTAGGATTGGCCCCAATCGCCGGTCAGGAAGTTTCCCAACCAACGCAGATACTGCACCGGCAGAGGATCGTCCAGGCCAAGTCCCTGGCGGCATTCTACGATAGCGGCCTCGCCGACCTCGCGCCCCAGGATGATTCGGCAGACGTCTCCAGGTAGCCATTGAGTCACCGAGAAAATGATCAACGAGGTGAGCACCACGGTCAGCAGTAAAAACCCCAAACGGCGCAGCAGGTAACGGTACATGGCGATTACTCCGCCTTCTCCATGGAAAAGACCCGCTCCTGAGCCGCTTTAAGCTCGTCTACAGGAATATGGCAGTAATAACGCTTACCGGTGGTTTCATCCACCCGCCAGGGGGGGATCTCCTCAACGCAAATATCACCCAGGAAGCGCGGGCAGCGGGTATGGAAAGGACAGCCTGAAGGAATGTCCGTTGGACTGGGGATCTCTCCTTCCAGACGGATCTGCTTCTGATCGGCGGCTGGATCCGCCAGCGGTATGGCAGAGAGCAGCGCCTCAGTATAAGGATGGTACGGGGGCTCGAACAGATCCTGTGAGGCGGCGACCTCCATCAACTGGCCCAGGTAGATCACGGCGATCGTATCCGCCAGGTACCCCACGACAGCCAGGTTATGCGATATAAACAACAAACTGCTTTGATGCTCGACTTGTAAATTGTTGAGCAAGTTTAAGATCGAAGCCTGTACGGAGACGTCAAGGGAGGTGACCGGCTCGTCGGCGATCAAAAGGTCCGGGTTGGAGGCGAAAGCCCGGGCGACTGCGACTCGCTGTTTCTCCCCGCCGCTGAGCTGTCCGGGCATGCGGCTGGCGTAGCTGGCCGGCAAACTGACCGATTGGAGCAGCTGCTCCACTCGGCGATCAGCCTCGCCGGCAGACATCCCCAACAACCTGACGAAGGGCCGGCGCAGTGACTCCCCAATAGTGAAATAAGGATTGAGGGCTTCCTCGGGATTCTGGAAGATCATCTGCATGTGGCGCAGCGTATCCAGGTCGCGCTTGGACAGATCGGCTGGCAAGGACATGGAAAGCAAATCGATGCGGCCATCCGTTTTGACCTCCAATCCGGTGATCGCACGGGCAATCGTGGTCTTGCCGCTGCCGCTTTCCCCTACCAATCCGAGCGTCTTGCCGCGTTTGATCTCCAGGCTGACGCCATCCACAGCGCGCACCACCTGCGGCTCTCCACCCCGCAAGATCTCGTCCAGGGAGCGGTTGATCGGAAAATGGACGTCAAGGTCTTCCAGATCCAGGACCAGCGGGCTTCCGCCAGGTTCTTCGCCGCCCTCTATGCCGACTCGAACTTGTTCACTGGCCGGTTGTTTGGCGTTGACCTCCCCTCGCTGGATCTCCTCCCACCGATGGCAGCGAGTGCGCCGGGAAGGGTCGGGTTCGTAGAGCGGCGGGCGCTGCTCGCAGATCTCCACCGCCAGCGGGCAGCGGGAAACGAAGACACAGCCCAAAGACCGATCGCCCAATGGCGGGATCTGGCCCTGGATGGCGCGCAGCTGTACCTGGGACTTTAACTCTCCCAGGCGCGGCACGCTGTCGAGCAGACCTCGGGTATAGGGGTGCAAGGGTTGGGAATACAAATCTGCCGTGGCTGCGTCCTCGACCAACTCGCCGGCATACAATACCGCGACGCGATCGCAAACCTGGGCTACGACGCCCAGGTTGTGGGTGACGTACAGAGCTGCCGTCCGGCGGCCCTGGATGAGCTCTTTGACCAGATCGAGGATCACTGCCTGCGTGGTGACGTCCAGGCTGGTTGTAGGTTCATCTAAAACCAGCAGCGCTGGTTCGGAGCTCAAGGCCATGGCAATCATCACGCGCTGCTGCATTCCACCGCTGATCTGGTGCGGGTAGTTCTGGACGACGCGTTCTGGGTCAGCGATGTGCACCATCTCCAGAAGTTCAACTGCCCGGCTACGGGCTTTCACAGCGCTCATTTCCTGGTGGAAGCGCAGGGTCTCGGCGATCTGTTCGCCGATACGGATGGAAGGGTTGAGCGAGGACTGGGGGTTTTGGGGCACCATGGTGATCTGCTTGCCCCAGACCTGGCGCATCTCGCCTTTGCTGAGCGCCAGCAGATCACGACCCTGGAGAAGAATACTACCACTCCGCACGGATCCATTTTCGCCTAAATAGCGCATGATAGCGAGGACCAGGGTGGTTTTCCCGGAGCCGCTTTCCCCCACCAGGCCGTAAGTCTCGCCGGAGCGGATCTGCAGGGTCGCCTCCCGTACAGCCAGCAGCCAATCTCCGCCCTGGCGATAAGCAACGGACAGGTTCTCGATTTCCAAGATGGGGGGTTCAGGTTGCGTCTGGGAGGTCATTGAGAGCGCCGGAGTTTAAATGCTTTCGCTGCTGGTGGCTTGCAGCACGCGCTTGAGGCCATCGGCCATTAAATTGACGCCGATGACCACGATTGATATGGCGGCAGCAGGAAAATACAGCGCCCAGGGGGTCTGGCTTACCGCGACGCGGGCTTCTTTGACCATCAAACCCCAGTTCGGACTGGGGGGCTGCACGCCTACGCCCAGGAAACCCAGCGAGGCGACGAGGAAGATGGCGTAGGAAAACCGCAAGGCCGCCTCGACGGTCAGGGCGGGCAGCGCGGTGAGCAAAATCTCACGGAATAGGATCCAGGTCAGGGATTCACCCTGCAGGCGGGCGGCTTCGATGAATCCTTTGGACTTGACAGAAAGCACCACGCTGCGCACGACACGGGCGACGATGGGCGTGTACACGACGGTGATCACGATCAACACGCTGCTCTCGGTGCGGCCCAAGGTGCCCAACAGCAGCAGCGCAAGGAGCAGCGCAGGCAAGGACAACAAGCTGTCGAAAAAGCGCATGATCACTTCATCAACCCAACCGCCCAGGTAACCGCTGATCAGGCCGAAGAAAGTCCCGGCGATGACCGCCAGAAGCGTACCAACGCCGGTCAGCAGCAGGATCTCGCGCGCGCCGTGCAGCACGCGGCTGAAGACATCCCGGCCTAAAGTATCCGTGCCGAAGAGATGAGACGGCGAGGGTCCCTGGCGGGCGTCCAGGGCAATTTGCTGGTTGAGGCCGTACGGCGCAACCAAAGGCCCGAAGAGCGCCAGGAAAACAAACAAGAGGAAGATTGAAGTACCCACCGCCGATGCAGGTTTACCATAGAGCTGGCGAAGGGTAAGTAGAAAGCGCCGCCCCCGGCCGGGGGCGGCGCCGGTTGGTATTCTCTGGGTACCGCTGGCAGTACCTGAGGTCATCCCAGGATTACTGCCCCAGGGTCACTTCGCGGAAGTCTGTGCGTCCGGCAAAGGCCTTGAGTTGGAAGTTTTCGTACTGGTCGTTGATGGCGGCAAATTGGGCGAAGAAGTAAGGAATGATCACCGGACCGCGCTCAATCAGGATGCGCTGAATTTCACGGTAGGCGTCGATGCGCTCCTGATCGTCCAAGGTCGTGCCGGCAGTTTCCACCAGCTGGTCGAACTCTTCATCACACCAGTGGGCTTCGTTCCAGACTGCGTCACAGGTGAGCATCACGTCCAGGTAAAACTGGGGGTAGGGACGCGAACCCCAACCGGTGATACCCAGATCGACATCCAGCCAACCGTTCTCGCCGTAATAAACGCTCTCCGGCTCGACGCTCAGCTCGACGTTGATGCCGGCTTCGGCCCACTGGCTTTGCAGGGCAGCAGCCAGGTCCGGGCGTCCACCGGTGTCGGGGACGTGCAATGTGAGATCGAGGCCATTTTCATAACCGGCATCGGCAAGCAGCTGCCTAGCCTGGTCTACGTCTCTTTCGGGCAGCGGGAAGTCTTCTGTGTAGTATTGGGTGTACAGCGGGCCGATTGGGCTATCGCGCCCGACAGCGCCGTAGCCCTGCTGAACGAGCTGGAAGATCGCCTGGCGATCGGTCGCCAGCTTCATCGCCTGGATCACGTTGGGGTCGTTCCCGGGAGCGCGATCGGCGCGCAGACGTACGAGATCGAAACCGTTGGTGGGAATATCGATTGTTATGATCCCCGGCTCACCCTGCAAGCTGGTGAACAGCGAGGTCGCCATGCGTAAGACCAGGTCGACCTCGCCGCTGCGCAGCGCGTTTACGGCAGCCACCTCATCATTGAAGAAGATGATCTCCAGGGTTGCCAGGTGAGGCTCACCCTCAACAAAGTAATCCGGGTTGGCTTCCATGGAGATGCGATCCTCAGGACTGTATTCCACCACCCGGAAAGGTCCCGTCCCATTAAACCCGGCCAGGTCGTCCTGGGCGCCAAATGATTCGGTTCCAGCTTTGACCATCAAGGCGTGATTATCGCTCAAGTCGTATAAGAAAAATGGGTTTGGTTTTTCGAGGGTGAAAGTGACTTCCAGATCCCCGCTGGCTTCGATGCTGGTGATATTGCTGTACAGCTCGGCGGTAGGTAGTTCCAGGGAAGGATCTCGCAGCCGGTCGTAAGTCCAAACAACATCTTCGGCGGTGAAGGGGCTGCCATCGTGGAAGGTAACGCCGTCAGCCAGCTGGAAGACATAAGTCAAGCCATCGTCGCTGACCTGCCAATCAGTCGCCAGCCTAGGGATCACGTTCGAATCTGGGTCTATATCGACCAGGTAATCATAGACGTGATTGGCGACCAGGATCTCGCTGTCCGAGGAGATAAAAGCCGGATCGGTCTGGACGATGGGCTGCATGGATACACGCAAGCTCCCTTCAGCCATCATCTCAGGCTCGGCGGTGGCTGCCTCGGTCGGTTCTGCCATCGCTTCGGTTGGCTCTTCCCCTTGGGCGGGTTCTTCTGTCATAGCCAGTTCGCTTGTGGGTGCAGCTGCTTCCGTAGTCGGCGTTGGGGAAGTTGCAGCTCCCGCACAGGCTTGCAAAAGCATGGCGAAGACGACCAGCAAGATCAACAGGCTGTACGTCTTTCCTCTGCCTCGCTGAAAGATGGATTTCATTACTTCTTCTCCTTGATTGGGTTAGAGGTTTTACGCGGGGGTTCGGCGCCCGAGGTCTTGTTAACACCCCATTTGAAGGCGGCTCCCAGAGCTGTTAGAAGCTCTGAGGCGATAGGATCTTACCCATTATAACAAGGTTTCAGGGAAGCTTACGGTAGAAGAGAGGACCTTAAACAGAGCAAGTGGAACAACCCTTCAACCTCAAGTCGATTGTTATAGGACTTACTAACTCGGGAAAGAGTTGGGGGTGGACGTGGAAGCAAGGCAGCGCCCCGTGACTAAGATCCGCGCTTGATGACCTCGCATAACAGAGACTTATACACCGGAAAACCGAGGATTTCCTCCCGGTTTTCAAAATCGGTGAGCTCGTTGACGTTGGCTTCCTGCCAGGCCTGGGGCCCGATCGGTCCCCCACCGCCCATATTGACCTCGACCACGCCTGGAACGATATCCTCCGAAACGCATGCCCAAAAAGGCGTCTTGCCGCGTGGTGATATCACGAAGACCGGGTCCCCATCAGCAATGCCGCGCGCAGCCGCATCTCGTGTGTGCATGGTGACAAGGGGTCTGGGCTGCTTTGACACCAACCCGGGAATATTGAGGTGCTGTGAACGGAAGGCGGACTGGGTCCGCGCCCCGGAGTTGAACACCAGCGGGTAGCGCCTGGCGAGCTCCGGCGCGGCGATAGGCCCCTCGACAGGTTCGGTGTATTCGGGCAACGCCTGGTAGCCGCGGCTCCTTAACCATTCGGAAGCAAACTCGAATTTCCCGGTAGGCGTTTGAAAGCCAGGCTGCCCATCGCGCCCCAGCATCCCGCGCGCGTATTTGCGGAATTTCATCGGCGGGGGCTCGAAGGCCACGCCTTCCGGGTTGTCGCGCAGCATCTCCAGCGTGATGCCGGTCCCTTCCAGGGCTGTGCGGATCATGGCTTCTTCGGTTTGGGGCCAAAGGTGCCCGTAACCCAAACGCTGGGCCAGCTCGGCGAAGATCAGGTAATCGTTGCGCGCCTCGCCCACAGGTTCGATCACCCTTCGGCGCAGCTGCACGTGACCATCATAGATCAGGTACGATTCGATCTCAAACATGGTCGTGGCGGGCAGGAGCAGATCGGCGTATTGGGAGTCTGCGGTAGGGAAGCGATTGACGATCACGAGGAAATCCAGCGCGGCGAGCGCCTTACGCCACAAGTCCGGGTCAGGCCAGGAGGTGATCAGCGAGGCGCCGCTGACGATCAGGGAGCGTACCGGGTAAGGTTTCCCCTCCAGGATGGCTCGCGGCAGGGCTGCGGCATGGGCTTCGTTGCGAACCTCGTAATACAAGGGATATTCATCGGACCCGATAGGCGGACGGGCCGCTCGAGGCGGGTTCATCAGGATGCGATTCAGCATCAGGCGGCTGGGCATCTTGAAGAGCTTGCCGCCGCGGACATCCAGATGCCCGGCCAGTGCCTGCAGCGACCAGACCGCGCGAATAGCCTGCAACCCGGTGTTCGAGTATTCCAACCCGGTATACGTGAGGATCGAACAGCCTCGCGCCTGGCCAATGGCGCGAGCAAGGCTGCGGATACGTTCGGCAGGCACCCAGGTGATGGTTTCGACGCGCTCCGGTGAGAACTCCTGAGCGTACTCGCGCAAAGCCTCGAAGCCGTGGGTCCAGTTGGCGACGAATTCGTGGTCGTAGAGGTCTTCTTCAATCAACACGTTAATCAGGCTCAGGGCCAACGCGCCATCCGTGCCAGGGCGTATCCCAATCCACTCACCGCGGGTGGCCTTAACCGTCTCGGTGCGGCGGTGATCGATAACGAGGACTTGCGCCCCTCGACTTTGTGCTTCCTTGATGCTCCTCAGGTTTATCGGGGAAGAATCTGTCGCCGGGTTTTCGCCCCAAATCAAGACGAGATCGGCATTGGAGACGTCCTCCTCCATGTTGCGCAGGTACTCGCCGAAGCAAGCCCGGGAGGCGACCATGCCGTACGACACATAACATAAAGAGCCCACCCCGGTGGCGTTGGGCGAACCGAACGGAAAAAGCACAGCGTTGGCTGAAGACTCCGCCGGTCCCCGGGGAGCGAACATCTCGTTGAGCCCGAACTCGAAGTTCCCTCGTCCGGTATAGATGCTCAACGCTTCCGGTCCGTACGCCTCGGCCAACCGGCTGAACTCTGCCACCATCCATTCGTAAGCCTCGTCCCAGGTGATGCGCTCGAAACGACCCTCGCCGCGTTCGCCGACGCGGCGTTGGGGATAGAGCAGGCGGTCCTCGGAATAGACGATTTCTTTTGCGTGCATGCCGCGCGGGCACACCAAGCCTTGGGGATGATCTTTCAGAGGACTGAGGCGTTCGATCCTGCCATCTCTCAAGTGCACGCTCACCCCGCAACCGGCGGGACATACCCCGCACATGCTGATCACGACTTCGCTTGAACCGGAGTCCGATGCCGATTGGGAGACCATGAATTTAATTCCCAGCCTCGGTCAAAATCGCTTCGATCGCCCGGTCCACGTCTTCGGGCAGCGGTTCAACCTGATGCTCTTCAATCAAAGCGAGCGTTTTCTCGCGCACGCGGGCGTTGATATCCTTCGAACCGCGCTGCTCCCATTGGTCCAGGCGAGAACGGTCGAACAGGCGCGGCGACCACAGCTGGCGAAAATGATCCATGGTGTGGTCGTGGCTCATAAATTCGCCGCCCGGCCCAACTGCGTCGATCACTTCTAAAGCCAGCATTTCGGCGTCGAGGCGCACGCCAGCAGAAAAGACGCGGTTCATGCTGATCACCTCGTCAGCCAGGACCATCATCTCTGGCGAATTGGTCAGCCCGCTTTCCAGGTAGCCGACATCGTGATTGAGGTTGGTCCCGGCCAATAAAGCGATGAGGACGGAAAATTGAAGATCGACAGCCGCCTGGGCGTCGATCACCTTGCTGTCCGAGTGCCCGGCGTAGCCCCACACCGGCAGGCTATAAAACCGGGCCATTTCGGCGGCGAACAACCGGGCGAGCTGGAACTCCGGGGCCCCGTAAACGCTGACCATCGCTTTCATATCCATGTGATGGACGCCGTGCCCGTATAAAAAAGGCGCACCCGGGTTCTTGAGCTGGTGCATCACCAATCCGCTGAGCATCTCGGCGTTGCCCAGCGCGATAGCCCCGGCCAAAGTGACCGGCGCTGTGCCGCCCATCATCGGCGCAGGGGAATGAGTCACCGGGATGCTGTGTTCGGCGCAGAACAGCAGCTTCTCGGCGGCCTCCCGGGAGTGCCTAAGCGGCGTTGAGGGTTCTGAGTACAGCAACAATGTAGGAAACTTGGCTAACCGTTCATACCCGCCGGCGGCAGCCGCAGCCATGCCAGCGATAGCTCTCATATCCGCCAGATCATCGCAAACGACCACGATGGGCTTGGCAGTGCTGCGCAGCATGGCGGCGAACTGGTAGCGGTAATGGTATTCCTCTGGTACGTCCCGGGGAACTCCCACCGACATGACGAAGCCAATCTCGTCCAGCGCATCGCATACCCGGATGCAATCGACCACGTCCGCCAGGCGGAACTCCCGTCGCTGTCCGGTGCGGGGGTCCAGGTAATTCAAGGTGTCGGAGCCCGGACCGAAATAAATTGCTTCGCCGTTCAACTGGACGGCGACTTCCTCCGAACCTCGAACGTATAACTCAAATGGCCCAGGCGCTGTCGCCAGGGCGCGCTCGACCAGGGTTGGCGGTATGCGGGCGAGCTCTCCATCGAGCGCCGCGCCGGCCTCGCGCAACAAAGCCAACCCGGATTCGGCGTGCACCATCACGCCGGTGCGGTGCAGGATCTCCAGCGAAGCCTGGTGGATGCGCAAACAAGCCTCCCGGTCCAGCATGCTTAGCATAGGACGCAGGCGGGAGGAGGGCTGCTTGCCAGCTTCGGTGCGGCCCGTCCTGGGAGATTGAGTAGATTGTGATTTCATGAAGGGATGCCGCTCAACAAGAAAGTTCCGGGACTACCAACCCCAGGTCTTGGGGCCGCCTTTGAAAGGGCCGATGATGTCGCTGGTGATCCAGCCGCCGTAGAAACCACCCGGTTGGGAGCGGACTTTTTCACCATTCACGTAGCAGGCCGACATTAGATGAGCGTAGAAGGCCAGGTGGTTTTTGAGGGCCGTAAAAGCCGGGGTGGGATTAGGATAATACCAGGCCGCGCCGTCAGCCCGCTCGTCCCCTACGATGACAGAATAATACTCGGCGCGGCCCTTCCACTCACAGAACGTTGTGCGTGGGAAAGATTCCAGGTACGACATACGCACGTCGTCGGTTGGAAGATAGTAAACCGGCGGGTGGCTGGTCTCCAGCACACGCTGGGCGCGGCGGGATTCGGCCAGCACTACGCCCTTGAACTCGATCAGGATATGCTTGCTGGTGGCTTCAACCCTGGGCGGTCGTGGATAATCCCAGACTGATTCTTTCTTTGCGGTTGTATTGGAACTGTCTTGCATCAATTATAAGAAAACGTACCGATCGAATCGCGCACACCTTCGGCGACTAGAGCGCGCAGTAAAGCTACTTCTTTACGGTAGATTCCGTAGACCTCGGTAAGTAAATCGATTGCCCGTTCTGAGGCGAGCAATGCTTGTTTCTCTTTGGGGGGCAGCTGTAGAAGCACCGCTGCCAGGTAGGCGAGCACCAGCGGATCGTTGGGCAGGTGTTCGGGGTCCAGGGTGACGTCGCTTATCTCGGTCAGGATTTGCATATAACGACGCACCCATGGCCGCAGCCGGCTGCTCACTCGCAACAAGCTGCTTGCACTGGTCTCCTTCAACGGGTAGAGTTCCACCTTTCCCAACAAATACGTGCGGCTGTAATCCAGGTCCAGGATACGGAAACGCTTTTGCCCAAGGGCGACGATGTTCATACGGCCATCCCCAAGCGGCTCGGTTTCGAGGATGCGCGCCGTACAGCCAATCATGTGCGGTTCGGCCAGCGGGCCTAAGGCCTCGCTGCCGTGGCGGATGAGCACCACACCGAAGGGTTGGCGCGTCTGCAAGGACATGCGGATCAGCCGTTTATAGCGCTCTTCGAAGATATGCAGCTGCAGCGGCATGCCTGGGAAGAGCACCGTATTGAGAGGAAAAAGCGGTAATTCAAACATAACGCTCCTATTATACACTGTAGCTGAGATGAAATTTTTACCCCTCCCAGACAATAAAGTAAGGTGGAATTCTGAGTATAATCATCGCGGCCCCAATTCAAATCGATCTGAGGAGCGCTCATGTCCGCGACAGGTGAGATCACCCCATTACAGAACCGCCACAATTTACTTGACAAAGCTTTAGACCAATCCGGCCTGCAGGGTTTGGCGCTCAACGCCGGTCCCAGCCTGATTTATCTCACAGGCTTGCACTTTCATCTCAGCGAACGACCGACCGTGTTCCTGTTCAGCCCCGGCAAGAAAATTTTGGCGGTGCTCCCGGAACTGGAAGCCGGCAAACTGAGCGATCTGGCTTTCGAGGTTGAAGGCTACACATACAACGATAACCCGGAGAGCTGGCCAAAAGCTTATCGTCGAGCGGCTCAGGCTGCCGGGCTGGACGGGCGGAGGATCGGGGTAGAACCGCGCCGTATGCGCCTGCTGGAATTGGATTTCCTGCGCGAGGCTGCACCGCAGGCTGCCTACGTCACAGCAGAAGCCTGCCTGGCCTCTTTGCGCATGCACAAAGACCAGACCGAGGTTGCCGCCATGCGGCGCGCCGTGCAGATCGCACAGACAGCCCTGCGAGAAACCCTGCCCCAAATCCGCGCCGGGATGACCGAGCGCGAGCTGGCTGCTGAATTGACCCTACATTTGCTGCGAAACGGGTCGGAACCCGAACTGCCCTTCTTCCCCATCGTCGCCTCGGGACCGAACAGCGCCAACCCCCACGCATTCCCAACGGAGCGGGCGCTCGCCCAAGGAGATTTGTTAATCCTGGATTGGGGCGCCGCTTACCAGGGTTACGCTTCCGACCTGACCCGAACGTTCGCCATAGGAGAACCGGAAGATGAGCTGGCGCGCGTAGCCCAGATCGTCGCCGAAGCGAACGGCGCCGCGCGTGCCAAAGCCGGTCCAGGCATCCAGGCCGGCGAAGTAGACCGCGCGGCCCGGGCGGTGATCGAAAAGGCGGGCTACGGCCAATACTTCATCCACCGCACCGGCCACGGCCTGGGACTGGAGAGCCATGAAGATCCGTACATTCGCGGCGACAACCAACAACGCCTGGAGCAGGGGATGACCTTCACCATCGAACCGGGAATCTACCTGCCCGGACGAGGTGGGGTGCGAGTCGAAGATGACTTTCTGATCACGGCTGACAGCGGGGAGAGCCTCAGCGATCTGCCCCGTGAGCTGATTCTCCTCGACGTCTAACCTGTCGGCCAATTAGCATCCGTTTCCCGGCCAAGAATGAATACCTTGATCACCCCCACTGCTGAGCCGTTCCTCTTCCACGGCGGCTCAACGGGATGTTTACTCGTGCACGGATATACCGCTTCGCCGAAAGAGATGCGCTGGATGGGTGAATACCTCGCCGGTGAAGGATTTACGGCGCTTGGGATCCGCCTTACCGGCCACGCTACACGCATGGAAGATCTCCGCCGGACGCGCTGGAGAGATTGGCTGGCCTGCGTCGAAGATGGCTGGTATTTGCTGGAAGGGGTCACAGAGAGGGTATTCCTGATCGGGTTGTCCATGGGAGGGGCGCTGTCGCTGCTGTTTGCCGCTGAACAAAGCGAGGACAAGCGGCTCGCCGGTGTGATCGCCATGGCCACACCTATCGCCCTCCCGGACGACCCACGCGTACCCTTTCTCGGGCTGATTCAATGGATTAAGCCGACCATTTCAAAGGGGCCGCCCGATTTTCACAACCCGGAAGCAGCGCGCGAAAGAGTAGCTTACCCGGTCTACCCAACTCACTCGTTGGCGGAATTGCGCGATCTGCTCGCGGAGATGCGTGCGGCGCTGCCTCGAGTGAGCGCGCCTGTGCTGCTGGTCAACTCGCGCCAGGACACCACGGTAACCGTGAAGCAAATGGAGAAGATTTACGAACTGCTCGGCAGCGCGGACAAAAGCACCTTGCTGGTCGAAGACAGCGGGCACATCATCCCTCGGGAACCCGCACGCCAGGTAGTCTTCGAGGCTGCCGTGAAGTTCATTCGCAGTCACGAGGGTTAGCAGCGATGAACCGCAACCTAATCCTGGTCGCTGCCGCCATGTGCGCCTGGGGTTTCGGCGAAGGGACCTTCCTGTATTTCAACCCAATTTACATGGAACAATTGGGCGCCGATTCCATTGCTATCGGCGCGATCCTGGGAGGCTTTGGATTGGCGATGACCATTTCCCACGTACCGGCGGGTCTGCTGGCGGACCGCTTTGGGCGCAAACCATTGATGATTGCGGCGTGGGTGTTGGGGTTGGCGGCTACCTGGATCATGGCGCTGGCCGAGTCCTTGCCCTTTTTTGTCGCCGGTTTGTTGGTCTACGGCGTTACCCTGTTCGTCATTTCCCCACTGTTCAGTTACGTCACCGCCGCGCGCGGCAATCTCTCCACCGGCCGCGCCATCACTCTGATCTCGGCCAGCTACAACCTGGGCGCCCTGTTCGGTCCCTTCCTGGGCGGTTTGATCGGCGACCGCCTCGGCTTGCGCCAGACCTATTACCTGGCGTCCTGGGTTTTTGCCTTCTCCACAATCGTGATCTTGCTGGTCAAACCACAACCGGTCGAACGAATTGAAGCCAGCGAAACCGGAAACGGGCGGTTGTTCCACCGAGCCTATGTGTTGTATCTGGGCGCCGTTTTTTTGGCTATGTTTGCCGCCTACCTGCCCCAACCCCTGACCCCCAATTTCCTGCAAAATGTACAGGGTCTTTCCTTGAGTCGGATCGGCACATTATTCTCCGTCACCAGCCTGGGGATCGTGGTGCTTAATCTGGCGATCGGTTATCTTCCAGCTCGCATTGGTCTCGTGTTGGGCCAGGCTGCGGTCGGTGCCTTCGCCGTTCTACTCTGGCAGCGAACTGGTACAGCCTTTTATCTGCTCGCCTTCTTCCTGCTGGGCGGGTATAAAACCGCGCGCGCTTTGTCTACCGCCCAGGTTCGCGAGCTGGTCCATCCTGCCCGCATGGGACTGGGTTACGGCATCTCCGAGACATTGAACGCCGCCGGCATGGTCATCGCCCCACTGCTTGCCGGCTGGATGTACTCACGCTCGCCGGCATCCATCTATCCGCTCAGCGCAGCCTTGATTCTTGTCTCGTTATTTGTCACTTACTTCCTCTCGCCTAAACCTTCCAGCGAGGGTTATTTCACCCCTCCTGGCCAGGGTAGACGATCCGAAATTCTACCGGCTAATTCTTCCCGGACCGATTGAGCTCTGGTAGACTAAAATCACTCCAAAATTGATAAATCCAACCAATCAGAACAACGAGGGTGCGCATGCTCGACTACTTCTACCAAAGCGGCATCGATTGGATAATTTTCCTACAAAGATGGGGGAAGGGCTTGATCGTACCCATGCAGTGGATCACCTTTCTTGGCAAAGAAGAATTCTTCTTGGTTTTCATGCCGATCCTGTATTGGTGCGTCGATGCCGTTCTCGGAGTAGAAGTCGGGGTTGTATTATTGGTGAGCGCCAGCTTGAACCTTATTTTGAAGCTGGGTTTTCATACTCCGCGCCCGTATTGGGTTTCCACCCGGGTGCATGCTTATGATTCCGAATCACCCTTTGGCATTCCATCGGGGCATGCCATGATCGCTGCTTCGATCTGGGGATTTTTCGCCGTACAACGCAAACGCTTGTGGAGCTGGGTCTTCTTTGGAGCGCTGATCGTGATGATCGGCGTCTCGCGCGTCTTCCTGGGCGTTCACTTTCCCATCGACGTCATCCTGGGCTGGATCTTTGGCATCCTTTTCCTATGGTCGTTTTTAAAGCTGGAAACACCTGTATCGGCCTGGCTGTCACGTATACGGACTTTCGGACGACTGGTCGTTGCTTTGGTGGCAGCTTTGCTGCTGGTTATCCTGGGAGCGCTGATCTTGGCGCTGCTAAAGGATTGGAGCATTCCGATGAGCTGGATCGAGAACGCGCGCGCGGCTTTCCCCGATGAACCACCCATCGATCCCCTGTCGCTCACCGATCTGATCACCACTTCCGGCGCTTTCTTCGGGCTCTCGGCTGGGGCGATCTGGCTGTTCGCAAGACGCGGCTACGACGCTGGCGGCAGCCTTGCATTCCGGCTGCTGCGCATACCACTGGGATTGGCCGGGGTCTTGGTGATCTGGTTCTTCTTAGGCTCGATTTTCCCTGACGGCGCCGATCTGTTCTCCTACGCGCTCCGCTTCGTGCGGTACTCACTGGTCGGATTGTGGGTCAGCGCGCTCGCGCCGGCAACCTTCATTCGCCTGGGACTGGCGCGCACGGGTTCCCCATGAAGAAAACGCCTGCCGGAGATAACCGGCAGGCGCAAGATCAACGATGCGTAAGTAAAGAAGAGAACTACTCTTCTCTGGCTGCGGCCAATTCCTTCTGCCGAGCGTCGATCACATCCTGGGCAATATGCGATGGTACCGTTTCGTAATGGGAGAATTCCATCGAAAACACGCCGCGTCCCCCGGTGATCGAACGCAGATCGGTGGTGTACCGCTGGATTTCGGCGAGCGGCACCTGTGCGGTCACAACCGACCGGCCTCTCTGAGTATCCATACCCTGCACGCGCGCCCGGCGGGTGTTCAAATCGCCCAGCACGTCGCCCATGTTGTTCTCGGGTACGATCACTTCCACGTTCATGATCGGCTCGAGCATCACCGGGCCGCCGTCCTTGACGGCCAATTTGAAGGCTTCGCGCCCGGCGATCTCGAAAGCGACGGGCTTTGAATCCACCGGATGTTCCTTGCCATCGGTGACGGCGACCTTAACGTTCTCAACAGGGAATCCGGCCAGCACGCCGGTGCGCATCACGCTGCGGACGCCCTTTTCGATGGCAGGCATAAAGTTATTCGAGATCGCACCACCGAAAACTTCGTTGTCGAACTCGAAATCTTCCTCCTCGAGGGGCTCAACCCGCATATGCACTTCGGCGAACTGTCCCGCGCCGCCGGTCTGTTTCTTGTGACGATATTGTGAATAGCCGTTCTTCGTGATGGTCTCGCGGTAAGGTACCCGCGGCTCTTCCATTTCTAGACCAGTCTGGAATTTTGTTTCCGCCTTGCGAATGGCGACGTCGATGTGCTGGTCGCCCATCCCTTGCAGGATGGTCTGGTTGGTGCTGGGTTCCTGCGTCCAGGAGAGGGTCATATCTTCTTCGCACAGGCGTGTGAGCGTCGGGCTGATCTTGGCTGAGTCGGATTGCGTCTTCGGGCTGACTGCGACCCGGTACAGCGCATTGGGATACTCAGGAACCGGCAATTCCAGAGGATGACTTTTATCGCATAGGGTATCCCCGGTCGAGGTCGTGCCCAGCTTGGGAACAGTGGCTATATCGCCTGCATGGACGGCCTTAACCCCGATCTGTTCCTTGCCGCGCATCACGTTTAACGAGCCCAATCGTTCCTCGACCGCTTTGGATTGGTTCCAGACCCGCGAGTCTGAGGTGAGCATTCCGGAATACACCCTGAAATATGTTATCTTACCGACGAAAGGGTCTGCGGTGGTCTTCCAAACGTACGCAGCTAAAGGACCTGCGTCGGAAGCGGTCAACTCTTCACCTCCAGCAGGTCCTTGCGCCTGAACGGAGGGGGCTTCTGCCGGGGAGGGCAGGATATCAATCATTGCGTCGAGCAACGGCCGGATACCGATGGTGGCAGAACCGGCGGCGACGAACACCGGGATGTAACTGCCCTGGCGGAGGCCGCTGATCAACCCTTTCATCACTTCCTTGGGCGTCAGTTCTTCCCCTTCGAGATACTTCATCAACAATTCGTCTTCACCCTCGGCGGCAGCTTCGATCAACTCCGTGCGGGCTTCCTCCACCTCCGCGCGCAGTTCCTCCGGGATTTCTGCTGGAGATTTGCCATCGCCTGCGTACGCTTTCATGGTCAAAAGATCAATGACCCCTTTGAAATCCAGCTTTTCACCCCAGGGGAGCTGCACCGGGATCAGCCGCGCTTCGGAGAGCAGCTGAACAGAGTCGAGCGCTTTACGAAAATTGGCATTGTCGCGGTTCATTTTGTTGATCAGCACAAAGCGCGGCAGATTGAATTCATCGCAGTGATTCCAGACGATCTCCGTACCTACCTCCGCTCCGGCGACGGAATCGACGACGACGATGGCGCTATCGGAGACGCGCAGGGCCGAGATGACTTCTCCAATGAAATCAGTATATCCGGGAGTGTCCAGCACGTTGATTTTATAGTCGCGATAATCGACCGGGGCCAGGCCGGTTGAGAGAGATAAACCCCGGCGGATCTCTTCGTCTTCGTAATCCGTTGCGGTCGAGCCATCCTCGATCGATCCCATCCGGGTAGTTGCGCCGGTGAAATAAAGAAAAGCCTCGGACAGCATCGTCTTACCGGCGCCGCTGTGCGAGACCAA
>CAYNWK010000028.1:17350-36395 GCA_964400875.1 uncultured Anaerolineaceae bacterium
AGGTCTAGGGGAGTTTGGTAAAATCGGTCAATGAATTGGTTTCGCCGCGTGCTCTTCAACCTGTGGTATTTCTTCAACCCTCCCTGGGATACCGGTGTCTCGCCTCCCGAATTGATCGCTTTCATCGAGAGCCATCCGCCGGGCCGGGCGCTGGATTTGGGTTGCGGGACCGGCACGAATGTGATCACGCTGGCGCAGCAAGGCTGGCAGGTCACCGGTGTGGACTTCGCCGCCACCGCCATTGCACAGGCGAAAAGCAAAACTCGCCAGGCTGGGGTCGCAGCCGACTTGCTAGTCGCGGACGTCACCAACTTGAAGGGTCTCTCCGGTCCCTTCGACCTGATCCTGGACATGGGCTGTTTTCACAGCCTTTCCGGAGATGCGGTCTGGCAGTACGCTCAAACTCTCGACCGACTGCTTGCGCCCGGCGGTTCCTATCTGCTCTACGGGTTCTTTCGCGACCCGAAAGACGGGGGTCCCGGCTTAGTCGAGGCTGATATCAATGCAATCAAGGCTCACCTGGCGCTGGTAGAGAGGCAGGACGGAACCGAGCGAGGCCTGCGGCCATCGGCATGGTTCACTTTTCGGAAGGCGGCATGAGACTCCTTTTCCTGTTTTTAGACGGCGTCGGCTTGGGCCAGGACGACCCACAAGATAATCCTTTTGCCCGCGTGGAGATGCCCAACCTAATAGCGTTGTTGGGCGGAAACCGGCTGCTTGCCACAAGCGTGGCTGGGAGGCCCTTGGACAACGGGCGGGCCAGCTTGCTGCCTTTGGATGCCTGTCTCGGTGTGGATGGCCTGCCCCAATCTGCCAGCGGCCAGGCAACACTGCTGACGGGGATCAACATCCCGGCAGCCATCGGCTACCATTACGGTCCAAAACCGAACCCCAGCATCGCGGCTTACCTGGATAACGGCACGGTGTTCAGCCGGCTACGCGCGGTAGGCAAGACTGCCATGCTGCTGAATGCCTACCCGCCGCGCTATTTTGAGGCGATCCGCTCTGGGAGGCGGATGTTTTCGGCTATTCCCCAGGCGGTGTCCAACGCCGGGATCTCTCTAATGACCGCCAATGACCTGTACGCCAGAAGGGCGCTCTCGGCCGATTACACAGGGCGCGCCTGGCGCGAGCACCTCGACTACCCGGACGCGCCGTTATTCGAACCGCGCGAGGCTGGTGAGAAACTGGCCCAGTTGGCCGCTGGTTACGACCTGGCATTTTTTGAATACTGGTTGACCGATTACGCCGGGCATAAACAGGATCAGGAGAGCGCTGAGGCCATTTTGGAGACTTTTGACCGCATGCTCGGCGGCTTACTAGGGGCATGGAACGACCAGGAAGGCCTGATCCTGGTCACCTCCGATCACGGCAATATGGAAGACCTGAGCACACGCCGACACACCGCCAACGCTGTACCCGCTTTAGTGATCGGCTCGCCAGCTTTGCGGGAGCAATTCACCTCCGGGCTGCACGACCTGAGCGACGTGACGCCTGCAATCCTGGAACTGATCCGATAACTTGTCAGGTTGAAGGCAATATAATCCATCTCACAGCCGATTATGGAAAATTCTGATGATCTCTCTGGCGACAGCCCGAAAATTAAAAGAAACCGATCTGGAATGGTCCCCATCGTTGCATGATTTCTTTGCGGTGCCTGATCGCGGCATGGACGAGCGAGTTTTCGTGATCAGCGAGATGATGGCTTACGTCGAACTGCGTAACAACCTGCCCATGGTGACCTTTCAGGGTACGACCGAGTGGGCGCTGGATTACCTGCTTAAAACCGAAGTCGTCTGGATGCCGAGTGAAGAACAGCTGCGCAGGACGCTGATGCATTACCTGGTTAGCGAAGAACAGCCGGCGTTGACCTTGGCCAGTGCTCCGGATGGTTTTCGATGCAGCATCACTTTCCTGGGGAAAGACCTGCGATTCGAAGCCGGCGACGCCAGCGAAGCTTATGCCGCAGCCCTGCTGCACGTGCTCGACGGGTAATTTCATTCAGGGGGAAAGCGCCCCCAACCGCGCTGGTGCGCGACCTCCAGCAGCTCTTCAGAAGGGTAAACAACCACGGGAGTTCCAACCAGCTCCAGCATGGGTAAATCCGAGAGTGCGTCGGCGTAAGCGTAACTGGACTCCAGCTCGACATCAAAACCGTTTTCCCTCAGATAAGCCTGGGTCAGGCTGGCTTTAAAAAGATCGATACAGGCTGGAGGCAGCCCCCGACCGGTATAGCTGCCCTGGCGGACTTCAACACGGGTGCCGATTACGTGATCAACCCCCAATTCCTCACCAATGCGGCGCAGCAAAGGGACCGGCCCGCCGGAGACCAGGACCACCAAATCACCGGCAGCCAGGTGCTCATCAAGCCTACTGCGGACGTCCCACCGCCACAGCGATCTCAGGTAACTGATTGCGATCCAGTCCCAGACCTCGTTCGCTTGCTCGATGGAGTAGCCCCGGAAATACCAGGGCAGATGAAGCGCCCAAGGAGTACGAAAAGCGCCTTCGGAGATCACTTTCAATTTTCGCAGCGCGTAGATTGGCATGTGGTATGCCCAGAAGGCCAGGTGGGTGAAACGGTTCTCACCCCGTTCCTGGAAGTAATCCATCAAACCCTGCCAAACGCGCGTGGTGGTCAAGGTGCCGTCAACGTCGAAGAAAGCTGCCCGCATAAGTCTCCCTATTCTGATATGTTGGCGCGTTCAGGAGTTTACCCCCCCCTACCTGAAAACCGCTTAACCAATGAGGACCCGGCTGCGCCGTTCTTGATAAACGGGAACCGGATCCTCCTCTCTTCTCGGGCTCGAAATTCAATTCGTCAATAACGCCGAGACTGGCTTGCTACCCAACAGTTTCTTTGTGCATGCGGACCAGTTCACGGCGCAGCAGTTTGCCCACTGGCGTCTTCGGCAGCTCGTTAACAAACTCGACGTGTTTAGGAGCCTTATAGCTGGCCATCTGTTCTTTGCAGAACTCGCGGATCTCCTCTACAGTTGCCTGCTCATCGGGCTTCAACACGATCCAGGCTTTCACCGCCTCGCCGCTCTTAGCGTCGGGGACGCCGGCTACACCTACGTCCAGCACTTTGGGGTGGGTCTTGAGCACTTCTTCCACCTCCCGCGGCCAGACCTGGAAGCCACCCGGCTTGATCAGCTCCTTCTTGCGGTCCGTGATGTAAAAGTAGCCGTCCTCGTCCATCCGGGCGATATCCCCGGTGTACAACCAGCCATTCCGCAGGGTGTTGGCCGTTTCGGTAGGCATGTTGTGGTAGCCTTTCATAACCTGCGGCCCTTTGACGACCAGCTCCCCGATCTCGCCCGTGGGAAGCACGGTCACTTCGTCATCCAGTGAAATGATGCGGCAGTCCACATCTGGTAATGGCATGCCGATGGAGCCTATGCGATTATCACCGATCAGCGGGTTGCAGTGGGTGGCAGTGGGAGCCTCTGAAAGGCCATAACCCTCAAAAACGATGCCGCCGGTCAGCGCCTCGAAGTTTTCTTTGGTCTCGCGCAACAGCGGCGCAGAGCCAGAGATACAGGCTTTGATAGAGCTCAAGTCATACTTCCCGGCCTGCACATCAGGGTGATTGCTTAGCAGATTGTAGAGCGCTGGGACGCCAGGATAAAGCGTGGGCTTGTACTTCTGGATATTGTCCAGGGTGTCTTTGACGTCGCGTGGGTCTGGAACCATAACCATCGCTGCGCTTATAGCCATCGCCAGGCACATACCGGCGATCATGCCGTATACGTGATAAAGCGGGATGGCCATCAGCACCGTCTCATTGGCCTCCTCGGCGATGACGAACCAATGGCGGGTCTGCAGCGTATTAGCCACCAGGTTCCTATGCGTGGCGACAGCCGCCTTTGGCACGCCGGTGGTCCCGCCGCTGTACTGGAAGACAGCGACATCTTCCGGGCTTATGTCGATTTTGGGGCGATCTTCAGGTTTATGGCGGCTGATCAGATCTTGCATCCACACGTCACCCTCAGCCAGATCGACGCGAAAGCCTCCCTTCTTCTCGCGGGTGAGGGTGAATAAGAAAGAGAGGATCGGCGGCAGCGCTTCCTTGATGTTGGTGACCACTAGGGTGCGCAGCTTAGTCTTATCCTGGATCTCCTTGACCTTATTGTAGAAATTGCTCATGACGATCATCACTTCCATGCCAGAATCGTTGGCCTGGTGGACGATCTCGTGGGGACCGTACTGCGGATTGGTCGCCACGACCACTGCCCCGGCTTTTAGCGCTGCGAAGTAAGCCATAACAAACTGCGGAGTATTGGGAATAAACACGCCGACCCGGTCGCCTTTCTTGACGCCTAACTCCGCCAATCCGGCCGCTAACTGGTCGGTGATCTCGTTCATCTCACGGTAAGTAATTCGCGCTCCCTTGAATATCGTACAGGGAGCGTTGGGATACTTGCGAGCCGATTCTTCTAAGAAATAATAAAGGGGGACTTCAGGATAGTCGATATGCTTGGGCACGCCTTCATCGTAGTTCGCTAACCAGGGTCGGTCTTCCATCTCGGCCTCCTTAGATCGGGATTGAGTGCGCGGTGCCACCCCAATTACGTTTGGACTTACTCACCTTGAGGAGGGTCGGTAGTGGTCTGATGGGCAGGTCCACCAAAACACCCCTTTTACCCACCCAAGTAGGTAAGTCCTATGATTAATAAAAGTATAGAAGGATTTTAAATGGATGTCAATCAATTTTCAGGGGTTATTCGCCTTAACCATTCCCGGATAACGGTTTCCATGGCCGTTATTGATTCCGGACCTGCTTGAAACCATAGGATATCCGGATCATCAGGTTTGAACCAGTTCGCCTGACGACGAACGAAGGCGCGAGTGCGTCGTTTGATTCCCGCGACAGCTGCATCCAGCGACAGCTCTCCAGCCAGGTATGCGCTGACCTCCCGGTAGCCAATCGCGGACATGGTTGGGAGATCGGGGCTGTAACCTCGTGTTATCAAACTCTCCACCTCGGCAATCAACCCACCCGAGATCATCGCTTCAATGCGCCGGTCAATGCGTTCATACAACTCCGTTCGCGGCCGGGTTAAACCAAGTTGGAGCACATCGAAGGGAGAGGGGCCGGTCTGGCGTTGGGCTGAAAATCGCCGCCCACTGGTGAAGATCACTTCCAAGGCGCGGACCGTCCGGCGCAGGTTGCGGTAATCGATCTTTTGCGCTGCCGCTGGATCCAGGGAACGTAAACGCTCAAACAGCGCCTCTTTTCCAATCACCCGCGCCCACCGGTTTAATGCCCTGCGTAAGCGGGGGTCCGGCTTGACCTCGGGGATCTGCCATCCCTCCAGCACTGCCCGGATGTACTGTCCGGTTCCTCCCACCAGGAAAGGCAGCCGGCCGCGAGCAGTGATGTCCCGGATCGCCCGGTACGCGGCTCGCTGGTACAGCGCCAGACTCCACACTTGGTCGGGGTTGGCAACGTCGATCAAGTGGTGTGGTACGCTGACGCGCTCTTCAGTCGAGGGTTTATCTGTGCCGATATCCATGCTGCGATAAAGCAAACGCGAATCGGCGGAGATGATCTCCCCCATTAACCGAGAAGCTAGGTCAATCGATAGACTGGTTTTTCCAACTGCGGTGGCTCCCAGGACGACCACCAGCGGGGGGCGTTTCCCGGCCTCTAGGAGGGCATCGACCGGATTTATTCCTGGATCAGGAGATGACATTTTCGAAGTGGGTGATGCGCGGCTCGATCTCGTTGGGCAACTTCATCACGGCGATCACGTCAATACGCCAGTTACCCACCTCTTCTAGCTGTACTTGAAGGTAATGCTGGGCAGCCGCCAGCATGTGAGCCTGCTTACGGGGAGTGACCGACACTTCCGGGTAACCGAAGGTGCGCGTCGAGCGCGTTTTTACCTCTACAAATACCGTGACCGGATCCATTTGGCGCTGAGTTTTCCCATCGGGGGGCAACTCATAAGGCTGGCGAGCAACCAGATCGATTTCACCGTAGGGGGTGCGCACATTACGCCCAACAATCGAGTAACCACGCTGCTCTAAATAGCGGGCGGCTTGTACTTCCCCCCATTTACCCAACCTTTGTTTGGCCCGGCTCACCGGAAAAACCCGCCCAGCGCCCGAGCTAACCGCTGCCGAATACTGTGATCGTTATGCTCTGTCGCCAGGACCAACCGTTGATAGCGATCGAGAAGCAGGCGGGAAGTCCGTTTAATATCATAATTCTTCGCAGCAGAGCAGGCCTGGCGACCCATCTCTTCCCGGCACTCTTGCTGGGTCACCAGGCGTACCATTTTAGCCGTGAACTCGGCCAAGTCATCCTGCGAGGCGAGTAAGCCCGTGACTCCGTCCTCTACCGTATCACCTACTCCCGGCGAGAGAATCCCAAGAACCGGCAGGCCTGAGGCCATTGCTTCGATCACAGTATAGGGGTGGACCTCCGTAACCGAAGCGGTCACGAAAGCATCAGCTACAGCCAGGTAGCGCGGCAGCTGTGCATAGGGCACAAGCCCAGTAAAACCCACGCGATCGGCAATCCCCATATGACGCACCCGATCTTCCAGGTTATCCCGTTCCGGGCCAGCCCCAACGATCAACAAAGCCAAGTTTTCGTACGCTTTGGAAGCGCCAGCGAAGGCGCGCAGCAACATGGGCAGATTCTTTTCCGGACCCAGGCGGCCCGTATAAATTAGAAGCATGTCGCGATCGTCAAAGCCGAGTTCCCCTTTGGAGATCGGTTCGACGGGCGCGAGGAAGGAGGAAAGATCGACTCCATTGGGGACGACCTCGACAGAGGAGATTACCCCAAATCTTGCAAGCACCTCCTGCATGCCCTGGGACGGGGCAATGACCAGATCGCAGGCTGCGCAAAAAGGGGGTAAATAAGCCTTCAAAAAAGTATCGCTTATCCCTTCCGGCAGGACCGGCAAGTATGCCTGTGCATACAGATCGTAGCGGGTATGGTTGGTGAAAACGATGGGGATATTCCGGGGCAGGCAGTAGCGCAAAGCCAGACGACCGCTGAGAAATGGGTGGTGCACGTGGACCACGTCCATGGTATGCAGTAACTTTTGCGCCTGCAGGCTGTAACGAATATTGATGTAGAAGCCGGTATCGACCAGGGGCAAACCCGGAGATCTGATCACGTTCTCTTGTTCGTCCTCGCTTTCCCCCTCACCAAAGGTGAAAATAAAAACCTCGTGACCGGATGCGGTCATGACTGCTTCGTTCAAAGCGATGTGGGTGGTAATACCGCTTACATGCGGCTTGTAAACATCAGCCATCATGCCGATGCGCATCGAGGACACCTCTTGACTCAACCTATTGGATGGATCTGCGCCATAATCCTACGTCAGAGGCACGATTACGTCAAGCAAAGCCAACCCTAATCCCGCGTCTCCCCAGGGGCAATCCCCGAACTTCTTCCATTGATATAACTTTTAGTGAGGGTTACAATCAGAGTTGTGTCTGAAACTCGCAACCTGCCGGATGCCGATCGGTTGAGCGTGCTCGCGGCGACCATCTTGCTGGCTTATGCATTAACCCGCTTCGTCGACCTGACCATCACCGACTTCGGCTTCCAACTTCCTGGATTTTATTTCGAATTCGATCTTGACGTGTCCACCGTGGTCACGTTTCTCGTCGCCGCTCTGACCGCTTTCGGAGCGGATTGGCTGCTGCGGGTGCATCCGGCGTTGGGCAACAAGAGTACTTTCCAACATTGGATCCTGCCCGCCCTGACGGCCTGGGTTATCGGCGTGCCCCTTTCCCAGCTGCCCCTCGGCCTGCCTTGGTTGGCAGGTTTCGTGATCGGCGGGACGTTTTTGATGCTCGTCATGCTGGCGGAATACATCGTCGTCGATCCCGAAGACATGCGGCACTCGCTCGCTGCAGCTGGGCTTACCGCTGTTTCCTTTGCCCTTTTTCTGATCCTGGCGATCGCGCTGCGATCTGCAGGCGAGCGTCTCTTCCTGGTGCTGCCTGCGCTTACCCTTTCAGGAGTGTTAGTATGTCTGCGTACCTTGCATCTCAGGCTGCAGGGCCGTTGGGCGGTGGTCCAGGCATTGGCGTTAACTTTGATCCTGGGACAATTGACAGCTGCCTTCCATTATTGGCCGCTCTCCCCGGTCACTTTTGGGCTGGCGCTGCTTGGCCCATTCTACGCGCTGACCAGCTTGATCGGCAGCCTGATGGAGGGCGTCGCCTGGCGCCAGGCGCTGATCGAGCCAGCGCTGGTGCTGGTCATCGTTTGGGGCACAGCCCTGTGGCTCCGTTAAGTCTTCTACCGGATCCGCTCCCTTCGGATGCCCCAGGCTTGCGCCTGACGAATGAGTATTGGGAGGACATGCGCAGCCATGCTGCGGAGCTGGCCCCACAAGAAGCATGCGGTTTAATCGCCGGTCGCAGCGATCTAGTGATGAAAGTCTACCCGCTGACCAACGCGATTCACAGCCCCTTCCGTTTTCGGCTCGACCCGCGCGAGCAGCTGCAAGCTTTTTTCGACATAGAAGCGCGCGGCTGGCAATTGCTGGCGATCTACCACTCTCATCCGAACGGCCCGGCAACTCCTTCGCCAATCGACATCCGCGAAGCGTATTACCCCCAGCTCTACACCTTGGTCTGGTCCCGGAACCAGGAGAATTGGGACTGCCGGGCTTTCCACATTCGGGACGGTACTGCCCGCGAGGCGCGCCTGTACAGGATCGGTTGAAATCGGACCAGATTAAATCAGACCCGGTAAAATTGGACCGGATCGGTATGGTAATATCAAAAGGCTAGGCCGGTGCGCATCAATTCACCAGCCGCAGAAAATGAACAACGAATACCAAGGAGCGAAATGTATCCATGCAAGTCATTTTTCCTCTCTTGATGATCCTTCTTTCCTATGTTATTGGTTCAACGCCAACAGGACCACTGATCGTAAAACTAAAGAACGGTAAAGACGTGCGCGAAGTGGAAAGCGGTAGAACCGGAGGGACGAACGTGATGCGCGCCGCAGGTTTTTGGGCCGGTTTGATCACGGCGCTCGTTGATATGCTCAAGGGTAGCGCCGCTGTTTGGCTGGCGCGCGCCTTATTCCCCGCTCACCCCTGGGTGCATGTGTTCTCGGGACTTGCAGCAATATTGGGACATAACTATTCGGTTTATTTATTCGAACGGGACGAGGATGGTCGCCTGCGCACGCATGGAGGCGCAGGCGGGGCGACTACCGTAGGCGCGGCGTTGGGTTTGTGGGCGCCGAGCACCTTGATCATCCTGCCGCTCAGCGTGCTAATCTTCTATTTCATTGGCTACGCTTCGGTTACGACGATGAGCGTCGCCGTAATCGCCATAGGCATCTTCGCCTACCGGGCTTGGATCGGAGCCTCACCCTGGGTGTATATCCTTTACGGCGTCCTGGCTGAATTCATGCTGATCTGGGCGCTTCGCCCTAACATCCGCCGCTTAATTGAAGGAACCGAGCGAATGAGCGGGTTTCGCGCCAAACGCCAGCGGGAGAAACAGTCCACTTAGCAGCGGTTATGCAAGATTAGCGGTGGCCGTTACCGTATTCGTCTTCTGAGCTAGCAGGGGGTTTCCCATACAGCTGTTCGAACAAAGCGCGCAGGTTTTGCCGGTGTAAATCCTCGGCTAATCCGCCGATCAACACACGGCTTTTCCCACAAGATTCTACATCCACCTCTTCCAGTAAATCCCAGGGGTACTTTCGTCGGGAGGCTTTGCGCACCGCTTTGCGAATGGCAGAGAGGTAATTTAAATTGTCCTTGACGGCGCCTTCCACCTCTCCACGCAAGACAATATCCCCATGCCCTTGTACTACGTTTTCCAGCCCCAGCTTGCTGATCAATTTGAGCGAGGCGATCATATCCTCGATGTCCCCATCGACGATGTAGGGCAGCGGCATGAATACGTCCCCAGCGAAAAGCACGCGGTCTTCCTCGACCATCACGCCGATATTGTCGCCGCTGTGCCCGGGCAATGGCATCATAGAGAGCGTCTTCTTCCCAACGCGCAGGCTCATATTGCCTCGATCGAAAGTCAGGTGGGGGAGCACGATCTTGACCGAACGATATTCCAAGGTATGATGGCGGGCCTCTTCTAGAGCAGCGCGACTGCGCATGTCCAGCCATTCACGGCACAGGCGGTGGGCGATTACGGTCGCGCCGGGGAAAAAACAATTTCCCCAGCTGTGATCGGCATGGTAATGCGTGTCGATCACGTAGCGGACGGGCACTTGCAGCTCTTGCTCGATGAAATCGCGAATGCTCAAGGTCTCTTCCGGTAGGGCTAAGGTGTCGATCACCACAGCCCAACTAGGGCCGATCACGGCCCCGGCCGTTACCTGGGCATATACCTCGCTTTGAAATGAGTAAACGTTTTCGGCTACTCTCTCGCGTTGGACCATAGACTCTTCTCAGGATTAAAGGCGCGATTGCGTCATGGGCAGCGCTTCCCCCGCACGGTTCCCATTTCGACGATAACGCCTGATTAAGCTAAAAAAGAATAGCATAAGGGCGGTCAAGCTGTCAAGATATTTTTACATAATGATAAAGACGTCCTGTTTTCTGGATATATTTAGGAGCGCCTGGCGACGTTGTGCGGCAAATTCGTATTATCACGAGAGAAACCGTTGACTCCCCCACGATTAATCTGTATAATCGAGACACAATCGAGAAATATTGCTCTCTCTGGGAGGAGTAAGGGTGTCGGGCGCTGACAGAGAAGGAGTGGTCACCGGCTGAGAGCCCCCGCAGTAGCCCACCGCTGAATGTCGCCCAGAGCAGCTGTCGAAGAAATCAACCCCACAGGCTGAAAGTAGACCGACACGGGTGAGCCCGTTATCGCGAATCCCTGATGAACGTCAGGGAATGGAGAGCGCCGCTGCGGAAACGCGCGGCGAACCGAGGTGGTACCGCGGAAGGTGCGTCCTTTCGTCCTCATTCAGGACGAAAGGATTTTGTTTTAATTCGAAACCTTGTTTCAAAACTTTAGAGGTGCACCATGGGTTTAGCGAAACGTTACCAGCCGGAAGTGGAAGAACTTCGGCTGCAAAAATTCTGGCAGGAAAACGGCCTTTACCACTTTGATCGCCGGAAAGACGGATCTGTCTATGCCATCGACACCCCCCCGGCGACCGTCTCAGGAAAGCTGCATTTAGGCCACGTTTATTCATATACCCAGACCGATCTATCCGCCCGCTTTCGGCGCATGCGCGGAGAAAACGTGTTCTACCCGATGGGTTTCGACGACAACGGTCTGCCCACGGAACGATTCGTGGAAAAAGAATATGGGGTCCGTGTGGCGGAGCTCGGCCGCCAGGCATTCATCGAAAGATGCCTGCAGGTCAGCGTCGAAGCGGAAAGTGAATACCGCGCCCTCTGGCAGCGTTTAGGGCTTTCCGTTGACTGGCGCCACACCTACCGTACTATCGATCCACGTTCCCAAAAAATCGCCCAGCAGGCTTTCCTGGACTTCTACCGCATAGGGATGGCCTATCGGAAAAAAGCTCCCTCCATTTGGTGCCCGGAGTGCAGGACTGCGATCGCCCAGGCGGAATTGAACGATCTGGAACGCGAGAGCCGGTTCGTGACCCTGGATTTCCGCCTCCTGGACGGCCGCCGCTTGCCCATCGCTACCACGCGCCCAGAGCTGCTGCCGGCCTGCGTGGCTATCTTCGTGCACCCGGAGGACAAGCGCTACGCAGATCTGGTTGGTGAAGAAGTCAGCGTGCCCTATTTTGGACAGCAAGTGCGCATCCTGGAAGATACGGCTGCGGACCCGGAAAAAGGCACCGGGGCGGTAATGTGCTGCACTTTTGGCGACGCCGCCGACGTGGACTGGTGGCGCCAACACAACTTGCCGTTGATCGAAGCCTTCGACAAGCGCGGCTTGCTCACCGAAGCCGCCGGTGAATTCTCCGGTCAGACCGTCCAGGAGGCCCGCCGCAACTTGATCCAGACGCTGCAGGCCAGTGACCTGATTCTCGAAGTGACGCCGACCGCGCAATCGGTGCGCGTGCACGAACGCTGCGATACCCCGGTGGAATACATCCTTACCCAGCAGTGGTTCATCAGCTTGCTGCCTTACAAAGAAACCCTGGCCAAGCTTGGCGAACAGGTGAACTGGTACCCGCCACAAATGTGCGCGCGCTACACCTCCTGGGTGGAAAACCTAGCCTGGGACTGGTGCGTCTCTCGACAGCGCGACTTCGGTGTGCCGATCCCGCTGTGGTACTGCGATGCCTGCGGCGAAGTGATCCCCGCCGAGGAGGAACAGCTGCCGGTCAATCCGCTGATGGGAGCGCCGGCCGGACCATGCCGGTGCGGGAGTACAGACTTCACCCCGGAGCAGGACGTCTTCGACACCTGGATGACCTCCTCCCTCTCACCGCAGATCGTCGGCGGCTGGTCAGACGATCCGGATTTATATACGAAGGTACACCCGTTCACTTTGCGTCCCCAGGCGCACGAGATCATTCGCACCTGGGCGTTCTATACCCTGGTCCAGTCCTACTTCCATTTCGACTCGCTGCCCTGGCGGGATGCGGCCATTTCAGGCTGGGCCATCGCCGGTGAAGGGATGGGCAAGATCAGCAAAAGCAGGGGCAGCCGATCTCTGCCGCCCATGGAGATGATCGCCCGCCATTCGGCGGATGCGGTGCGCTACTGGGCTGCCAGCACCAGTCTCGGCAAGGACGCGGTGATCAGCGAAGAAAAGATCCGCACCGGGGGTAAGCTGGTCACGAAACTATGGAACGTGGCGCGCTTTAGCGAGCGCTTCCTCGAAGGTCACCAGCCACTGGACAAGTATGAGGTTGGGTCGGACCTCCTTCGAGAGAAGTTCACCCTGGCAGATCGCTGGATCTTGAGCCGGGCACAAAGGTTGATCCGGCGGGTAACCGAATTGCTCGAAGTCTACGATCATGCCGCGGCTAAGAGCGAGATCGAACAATTCTTTTGGAGCGAGTTGAGCGACAACTACTTGGAAATGGCTAAACAACGGCTGTACGACCCCGAACACCCACAACGCCAGGGTGCGCGTTTCACCATTCATAGCCTAGTGTTTGCCAGTCTTCAGTTGTTCGCTCCTTACCTGCCATACGTCACCGATGCGATCTACCAGGGTCTGTTCCGTGACGGAGAGGGCAGCCCGCCGTCGATTCACCTAACGCGCTGGCCCACACCAATAGCCTCCCTGGAAGACGAGCTCGCCGAAAGAGCAGGGCAGAGCCTGGTGGCGATTGCCACCGCTGTCCGGCGGTATAAGAGCGAACGCAGCCTGCCCCTGAGCCACGAAATCCCTGGGATACAATTGGTGATCGAAGACGACGCGCTGCAAGCCGAACTAAGCAGCGCGGACGCAGATCTAAAAAGCATCACCCGGGCTCGCTCGATCTACCTGATAGACACGTTCAACCCGCCGCTCGAAATCCTTCAAGCGGGTGAGGGAATACGTCTGGGTATTGAACCCAATCGCGTTCCCGCTCAGGAGGGATAGCGCGGTTTATCCAAGATATCCGCAGAGAGCTAAGCGAACTATGATGAAAAGGAAACCATATGCCCGATAAGCCCAGAACTGCGCTGCCGAAGACCTATAATTTCCGCGACACGGAAGAACGCATCTACGATTGGTGGGAAGCGAATGGTTATTTCCAACCTGCTAACGACCCGAATGAGGAAAGCTTCGACCCGTCGATCGAACCCTTCGTAATCTCCATCCCGCCCCCCAACGTCACCGGGGAACTGCACCTCGGACACGCCATGTTCGTATCGATGGAAGATTTGATGATCCGCTACCACCGTATGAAGGGCTATGCCGCCCTGTGGGTACCGGGGACGGACCATGCCGGAATCGCCACGCAGCTCCAGGTGGAGAAAGCCCTCGCCAAGGAGGGATTGAGCCGGGAGGCGATCGGCCGGGAGGCTTTCGAGGCGCGCGCCTGGGAGTGGAAGCGGAAATACGGCGGGATCATCACCCAGCAGATCCGCCGTTTGGGAGCTTCCTGCGACTGGGAACGCGAGCGATTCACCCTGGACCAGGGCTTATCCCGGGCGGTGAGGGAAGCATTTGTACACCTTTACGAAAAAGGGCTGATTTATCGCGGACCGCGCCTGATCAACTGGTCTCCCGGGTTGAGGACCGCTGTTTCCGACCTGGAGGTCGAACACAGCGAAGAGCCCGGTACGCTGTACTACTTCAAGTACAAATTAGCAGACTCCGAAGAAGATTTCATCCCCGTAGCTACGACCCGGCCGGAGACTATCCTGGGCGACACCGCAGTCGCCGTGCATCCGGAGGACGAACGTTTCTCCCAATTTGTTGGCCGTAGAGTCGTAGTGCCGGTCCTGGGCCGGGAGATCCCCGTGATCGCGGACGAATACGTCGACCGCGGGTTCGGCACCGGCGCGCTAAAGATCACACCCGGACACGACCCCAACGACTACGAGATCGGCGAACGTCACCACCTGGCGATTATCTCAATGCTGGACGAATCGGCGCGGGTAAACGAACATGGGGGACCCTACGCCGGGCAGGACCGGCTCGAAGCCCGTAAGAATTTGTGGGAGGAGATGCACGCCGCCGACCTGGTGATTAAAGAAGAACCCTACATGATGAAAGTACCCCGCTCGCAGCGCGGCGGCGAGATCGTGGAACCGATGGTCTCCACGCAGTGGTTCGTATCGATCCAGCCCCTGGCGGAAGCAGCGCTGCAAGCCGTGCAAGACGGGCGCATCCGCATCGTCCCAGAACACTTCACCAAGGTCTATTACAACTGGATGGAAAACATCGAAGACTGGTGCATCTCCCGCCAGTTGTGGTGGGGCCACCGCATCCCGGTATGGTATTGCGGCAATTGCAGTGAGATCACCGTCGCCCGAGAAGACCCCAGCCAGTGCGCCTATTGCGGCAGCGCGGACATCCGGCAGGACCCGGACGTGTTGGACACCTGGTTCTCATCCGGGCTATGGCCATTCTCGACCTTGGGCTGGCCCGAGGAGACCCCGGACTACCGCTATTTCTACCCCACCTCGATCATGGAGACCGGCTACGACATCCTGTTCTTCTGGGTGGCGCGCATGATCATGATGGGCCTGGAGTTCACCGGAGAGATCCCCTTCCACACAGTGTACTTGCATGGCCTGATTCGCGACGAGCAAGGGAGAAAGATGAGCAAGACGACCGGCAACGTGATCGATCCGCTGACCGTCATGGACGAGCTCGGCACCGACGCCCTTCGGTTTACCTTGCTGGTCGGTTCCACTCCGGGCAACGACACCAACCTGAGTATCAAAAAAGTGGAAGCCAACCGCAATTTCGCCAATAAGATGTGGAATGCAGGTCGCTTCCTGATCAATGCCCTGGATGGCGCTCCCAGGGCAGCGGAGGGCGAGCCACAGTGGACCTTGGCCGATTCGTGGATCTGGGCTCGGTTGCAGGGCCTGGTGCGCGACGTGGAGCGCCTGTTCAATAATTACCAGTACGGCGAAGCCGGGCGGCAGATCTATGAGTTTCTATGGAATGAGTTCGCCGATTGGTATGTAGAAATCGCCAAGATCCAGCTGGACCAAGGCGGAGACCGGGCGTATTACACCGCTTACACCCTGGCGCGTGTCTATGATCTCACCCTGCGCTTGCTACACCCCTTTATCCCTTTCGTGACCGAAGAGCTGTGGGGGCATCTGAAAGAGGCCGCCCAGGCGCATAGCGAAGCGCTTGCTCCGGCGGGCGGCTGGGAAGAGGCGTTGATCATCTCAGCCTGGCCGGACTCCCGACCGGAGGAGGATTGGGAAACCGCAAAAGTAACCGATTTCAACCTGGTGCAGGAGCTGGTGCGGGCTATCCGCAACCTGCGCGCAGAATACAGCGTGGACGCCGGCCGGCGCTTGCCCGCCATCCTGGTTTCAGCAGCCGCGCACGATGTCTTAATCGACCAAATCGAGACAATCACCGCGCTGGCCCGCCTTGACCGGGACAAAGCGGAGGTCCAGAAATCCATCACCGAAAAGCCAGAAGGGCATATTGCCCTGGTCGTCGGACCGGTGGAAATTTTCTTGCCGCTGGCCGGCCTGGTCGACCTTGAAGAGGAGCGCGAACGGCTGCAGAAGGAACTCTCAGAAACGGAAAGCCAGATTCAAAGGCTGGAAGAGCTGCTGGCCAGCGAATTTTCGCAAAAAGCGCCGCCTCCGGTTGTACAGAAAGAACGCGACCGGCTGGAGGACTACCGGCAAACTGCCGTAAAACTACGCCGGCAGCTTCAAGAGATCGATTAAACCAAAGGGGGCAGACCCGAAAATCTGCCCCGCTCATTTCTATTAGGAGTTACGCCCTTAAGGAAGGAAGAGGGTTGTCTGGGCGGGTGAACCCCACCCAAACAACCCTACTTCACCAGCGAACTGCGAAACTCCTATCGATATTGGGGAGCGCTAGGTTTATGGTATCGCCTCCACAGAGATCGACCCATTCTGAGTCGAGACGGTGATTTCAGCTCCGCCGCCGTTGACCGAGCCGATCCAATGCTTTTCATCCGAAGAAATGCTTCTTTCGATTTCGAATTCGCTCTCGATCGAACCGAAATTGGTCTGCAGATCGACGTCGAAGGCGCTGTTCTGGGGTAATCCAATTTGGACGTTTCCGAAGCTCGTCTCCAGGCGGTGCGGCCCGGCGCCCAGGCTGCCCCGGTAAACGATCTGACCGGTGCCCGATTCAAGATCCAGGGTAGCATCTTGGCCGCCGGTGATGCGCACATCGTTCTGGCGGCTCTGGACGATGACCTTGCCTCGCACCAGGTCTGCGTTGATCTGGCCGCTTCCGGAGGTCAACCGGTAGCCTTGGGCTTTCACACCAGTCAGGCGGATCTCGCCGAATGTGGTCTCAACTTCTAGATCTCCTTCGATTACCAAGTCGCTGAGCTGCACGCGACCACTGGCCGCGCTCACCGTAAGTTGGTCGGCTGAGCCGGTGCGCCAGTCGATCTCCCCGAACTCACTTTCCAGGTGAGCCTCAGCATTGGACTGGACATTGGTCAGGTGAAGCTGCCCGCTGCCGCTTTTAACCTCGAACTGGCCCGTATTGGCGTCCTCCAGGGTCACTTCTCCGAAGTTGGTGGTTAAACTGACGTCACCGTTGCCATCGGGCAGTAGCTCGATTCGTCGCACGGAGATTTGACCGCTGCCGGTGCGGACCGACAAACCTCCTTTGAAATCGTTCACCCGCACCTCGCCGAAATTGGTGTGTAGATCCGCTTTACCGGAAGTTCCCGCCAGCGTGATCCGCCCGCTGCCGGACTCGAGCACCACCGTGGTATCTTGAGGAACAGAGACGACAAAGTCTACGTTACTCTGCCGAGGGAAGCGATCATTGGAGGGTTCACCCACCCGAAAACTGACCCGGTTGGCGGATTCCTCCACATCAACTTGCAGCCCATCCAATCGTTGGTCGGCCTCCGCCTGATCAATCCCGTAAGCCGTTTTGGTAAGTGTTACCTGAATGGTATCCGTCTTTCCTTGCGCCGCTTTCACCTCGATCTGGCCAAACTGATTGGTGATCTCCAGCATCGCAGGAGTCTCTACTGTGTAAGCGGATTGCTCCTCTACGCTGACCTCCACGTTGGCTTCAACCGGCGAGCGTATGGCATTGGTGAGGTACAACCCGCCGCCGGCAAGAAAAGCCCCAAAGGATATCACGCCGATGCACAGTACGCAAACGGTTAAGACGGCGATCACGCCGATTATGGCCCATGTCCTTCTATTCATTGAATGCCTCCACAAATCGTAGGGATCGGACGCGTGGGTGAATCCCAGGCATACGTTTCCCAGTTTTTTTCGAACCTATCTATTCGATTAGACAGTCCAGGAGATAAAAAAGTTTCAAGAGCTTTTAGAATCTCCATATAAACGAAGAATCGCGGGCAACGAAATTGAAACAAAATCATCGGTATTCTGGTCTAATTAAACGGTATGCCCAAGCTTGAAGAGGTGAGCCCCAAAGAAGAAGCGGAGTGGATCCGCCGCGCCCAACGCGGCGACCAGCAGGCTTTCGAGCATTTGGTCGTAGCTCACCAGCGGTACGCCTATAACCTGGCCTTGCGAGGCGTTGGTGACCCCCAAGAAGCCGAGGACCTGGCCCAGGAGGCCTTCTTGCGCGCCTGGCAGGGACTCCCCCGCTTCAGAAGCGGTTCGCGCTTCAGCACCTGGCTCTACCGCATCGTTATCAACCTGTGCTATAACCGGCTGCCGGCGCTGCGCAGAGAACTGGGCGCGCTGGAAGCCATCGAAGCTCTCGATCCGCAGGCATCCCAGATCGTCGAGGATAACGCGTTCACCACGTCGGCCGGGATCGATCCGCTCAAAGCCGTGCTAACCGAGGAACGGATGACCTATTTACAACGGCAGATCGAGGCGCTGCCCTCCAGCCAGCAGCTGATCGTGCTGCTACGTTTTGTGTATGAATGCAGCTACGCTGAAATCGCCGCGATCCTGGATATGCCATTAGGAACCGTCAAAACCGGCGTATACCGCTCCCGTAAGCAGCTTCAAGCAGCCCTCTCCGCCTTTGAGGAGGTGTTGGTGTGAAATTGAACCTGAAACGTGAACATCCCGACAATATTTTGATCGACCAAGCCCTGAGCCGAATCGAACTTTCCGAGCCGCCAGCTGGATTCACGGCAGCCGTCATGGACCAGGTGGAGCTTGCCTCGCGCAGTCTGTCCCAAGAGATAAACTGGCGCGCGGTAGCGCTGGCCGCGCTGCTGGCGAGCGGCGTGCTCGCTTACGCCTTACTGAGCCTTTACAACAGACTCGGTCAGTTCGCCTCTCCAGAGAACTTCCTGCGCCTGCAATTCGAGGTTTGGTTCTGGATTCAATCGGCGCGGCTGAGCTGGCTGACACTGCTCCTGAAGTTGCCCGATCTTTCACGAATGCTGCGGGGGGCGCCTTTCTTAGCAGCCGGCGTGGTTTTCTCCACCGTTGGATTGATGCTTTGCATCGGGATTGGGCTGGCGATCAAAAAACTCCCCCAGCCCGGCCGTGCCGCCGGATAAATAAGATCAGAG
>CAYNWK010000029.1:0-36105 GCA_964400875.1 uncultured Anaerolineaceae bacterium
GAAAAATCTGTTGAGGAAAAAGTTGAAGAAAATAAAGAAGTGAAGGAGGAGCAAGATGGCGATAAAAGCGAAAATTAAAGGAAAAAAGGCGCACAAAAACAAACCAAGTTCAAAAAAAAGCAAGGTGTGGTTCTGATCGGCAAGGCCCAAGAAAAGGCGCTGGGCTACAAAGCACAGAAGAGCACCAAGGGCACTCGGGTCTGGTTTAATTACAGCCGCCAGAGTTTGTTCGTCACCTATTACTACTTCTACATTTTGGATGCAGATTTCGGGTTGTTCTTTATCAAGGTGTGCACCTACTTTCCCTTTGACGTCAAGGTATGCTTCAACGGACATGAGTGGGCCAAACAGCAGTTGCGCCAAGAAGAGATTGGCTTCGAAGCCCTGAACAACGGCTTTCTGTCCTGCGAGAACCCGGAGCGTTTGCAAGACCTTTGTCACCAACTGGATGCCGAGAAGATCCAGGCCCTTTTCGACCGCTGGGTCGAACAAATACCCTGGCCGCTCTCGAAAGACCAGCGAGCGGCTGGTTATGCCCACCAACTGAGCATCTGGCAGTTGGAAGTCAGCCGCACCCAGGTCTTCCAAGACCCCGAGCAAGGCTGGGCTCTGTTCGAAGCCTTGATCCGGGACAATCTCGACTTGGGTCGTCCGGACCGGGTCAGCCTGATCTTCGAGCGCAAGGTGACTAAAGCAACTCCCAGCGAGTTCCACACCCGGGTGCTGCGGGAAGGTATTCAGCCGATTATCCGCATCAAGTACAAACACAGTGCCCTCAAACAGTACTTGAAAGACGGTCGCGCCTTGCGCACTGAAATGGTTTTCAATAACACGTTGGACTTTGGCGTCCCGCGCGGCTTGAAAAACTTCCCCCGCCTGGTTGAGATGGGTACCCATTTCAATGATCGCCTCTTGGAACAGGAGCAGATTAGCCAAGATTGTTTTTTATCCCTCCAGCAGATGCGTGAATTGAGCCAATCCACCCTGCGGGAAGATGGACAACGTGCTTCGGCCTTGCGCTTCGCCGATCCACGCCTCATGGCCGTTTTGGAAGTCCTGGCTTGCCATGCCTACATCCCCAAAGAAATCGGCAACCGCAGCTTGCGTGGTGCGGTGGCCCAACGCCTGGAGGGTGTACTGGATCGATATTCCAGCGCACAAATGACCTATGACTTGCGCCGACTGCGCTTGAAAGGATTGATCGAACGCATTGGAAAATCCCATCGTTATCGGTTGACCGATCTGGGCATGAAAGTGGTCACTTTCTTCACCAAGTTGTATCACCGCCTGTTTGCTCCTGGTTTAGCTGCTTTGCTTCCTGATCAGCCTTTTCCTTCTGATCTGGCATATGCCCTCAATCAAGTGATGGAAGTTCTTCATTCTTGGACAGATCAGGCTTTCAGTTTGCCGGTTGCGAGCGAGATTTAATCTTGCTCTGTTTGTAAAGAATTTGACCCGTCAAGGAGTTTAGGCATCGGCGCAGACGGCTTTTCCGATATGGGCAATGCAGGTTTCGGGGTTGGGGTATCTGCTGACGATAACATCATCGGCGGCCAGTTTTCACCCGGGCACCGCAATGTGATTTCGTGGAATAACATCGGCGTCACCTCGACTGGCGATAACAACACCATCCGCAATAATTTCGTCGGCACCACGGCGGACGGCATGGCTGCCGCCGGTAACTCTTATGCCGGCATCCACGTTTCCGGGAACGACAACGTTGTCGGAGGTCCAGCATCGAACGCCGGTAACGTAATTAGCGGAAATGCTGACGGTGTCATGATAACAGGAGACGGCAACCGCATCCAAGGAAACTATATCGGGGTTGCCCAGGATGCGATCACACCGTTGTCGAACACTTCCACCGGAATTTCGTTCTATGGCAGCGCGACCGGAAATTTAATCGGTGGTACGGGGGTTGGTGAAGGAAACATAATCGCTAACAACCTCGGCCGCGGCGTGCAGCTCTTCAGCCCAAGCGGGAATTTCCCTGTTCAAAACGAGATCCGCGCCAACGTCATGCTCACAAACGCCGGACCAGGGATCGACCTGGGCGGTGGTGGCGTGAACCTTAACGATTCCGGTGACAGCGACAGTGGAGAGAACGAACTACAGAACTATCCGATCCTCTCTGTGGCATCAGGCAGCTACGTGGTGAACGGTGCACTGGACAGCCAAGCTAACACCGCTTTCACCGTGGACATCTACCGCAACGACAGCTGCGATCCTACCGGCTATGGAGAAGGCCAGGAATACTTAATAACGCTGGTGACGACGAGCGATGGCGCCGGCCTGGCGAATTTCGCAGTTGACCTGACCGGCATGGTAACCGCCGGCGACGTCATCACCACGACGGCTACCGACCCCCTGGGCAACACCTCCGAGTTCTCCAACTGCGTGACCATCAGCGCCGCAGCGACGGCGACGCCCACACCGACCTACACATCCCCACCGCCGACGGTCACTCCGACACCAACCTCGACGCCCAGACCTACCCGCACGCCAACCAGCGGTCCCTGACCACCCGAATTCGATATTCTTGGACGCCAAATCCGAAAAACTCGCCAATGGAGAGAAAATCATGTCCTATTACTTAGTCGAAGTTACGCGAAGGAGCAAATCATGAGCGCATATCTGCCGTACCTGCTCGGAATCCTGGGGATGACCGGCTTCCTGGCTGTATGCGTTTTGCTGGGACGGCACAGCGATCCGGGGGAGGTCAAGCATCTGCTCGGCAGCGCGATGGCGCTGAAAGGCGGCCGCGGGTTAGCGGAGCGCAAGGATTGAGCATTAGGCGTGAAAGTCCGATCTTTAGAAGGCCACGCGTAGCCAATTAACTATTACGAGGAGGATTTATCCGTGTTACGTCCATCCATTCGTTTCTTCTACATGGGGTTTGCATTGAGCCTGGGACTGGCGCTGGTCGGCGTGATCGGTATTGGGTTTGAAGTGGCCAGCGCAGCGGTCAACGCGCCGACTGCCACTTATACGGTCACCAACACCAACGATAGCGGGACCGGTTCCCTGCGAGAGGCGATCACGGCAGCGAACGCCAGCGTCAGCACCGACCTGATCGAGATCACCGCGCACGGCACGCTGCTGCTGCTCAGCCCGCTGCCGGTGATCACGGATAGGGTGACCATCCAGGGTCCTGGCGCCGGCTTGTTTGCCGTGGACGGGAACAACAGCTTTCGCGTCCTGGACATCTCCGCAGATGACGTCACCCTGGCCGATCTCACCATCCAACACGGCAGCGTGTCCGGCACCCTGGAGTATGGCGCCGGCATCCGCGCCACCGGGATCCTCGAGCTGCAGCGCGTTGACGTGTTCAGCAACACGGCCCAGGGCCGCGGCGGAGGCCTGGATGCGACAGGCGGAACCACGATCGTAGAGGGGACTTTCGAGGACAACCACAGCACCAACGGCGTCGGCGGGGGGATGAGAGTACAAGGCCTCACGATCATCACCGGCACTGAATTCCTGGACAACGCTTCCCAGGGCGACGGCGGCGGAATTTTCGCTTTGGAAGAGATGATCGTGACCGATGCGCTCTTTCAGGGGAATACCTGCACGGCAGGGTCTTGTGACGGCGGCGGTCTGTTCAGCTTCAGCCATACGTACATTCAAAACACTCAGTTTTTGAGCAACACCGCCCAGGACCAGGGTGGCGCCGTAGAGGCCCCGGGCGTCCTGGACATCAACGGCAGCCTGTTCCAGGGCAACCAGGCCGTGTTTGGGGTCGGCGGCGCGGTGTACGCCCAGAACGAAGTCCACATCCAGGACACGCAGTTCCTGAGCAACTCGGCCAGGAGCTCCGGCGGTGGGTTGGACGCCTTTGCCGCCGCGGACCTGGTCGACGTGCTGTTCCAGGACAACCTGAGCACCTTGGGAAATGGCGGCGGGCTGAACGCTCAAGGCAGCCTGACCCTCAATCGCGTCTCCTTTGTCCGCAACACGGCCCTCGAAGGCGGCGGGTTAGCCCACACGTTGTATGGCGCCCTCCTGGTAAATTGTTTGTTCGTGGAAAACGTCGCCGCAAACTCGTCGGGGATGGCGATGCTGCTTGAATCGATCGACCCGGTCGATGTGCTCCACTTAACCATCGCCGGAGCGACGCCCGCCGCCGGGACGGCGATCGAAGCCGCCGCAGGCTCAGCGGAGATCGCCAACACGATCATCACTAACCACCAGGTGGGCATCAACAACTCCGGCGCAAACGTACAGCAAGATTTCAACCTGTTCTTCGGAAACGGAGCGGACACCCAGGGCGTCGTCACCGGCGGCGCGAACAGCCTCACCGGCGATCCGGACTTTATCGATCCAACAGGCGATGACTATCACCTGGGGATGGGTTCGGCGGCGCTGAACGCAGGGACGAACGCCGGGGTCACCGCCGACTTCGACGGCGATACCCGCCCGCTGGGTCTCGGCTTTGACATCGGCTTCGACGAAGCCATCCCGGCGCCCGGCGCGGTCGTCAAATACCTGTATTTACCCCTGAGCGTTAAATAGGAAAGCGTGAGAGAGTGAAATGAATCCAAACAAGCATCTTCGTAATTTAGTCATCGCCGTTCTGGCGCTCTGGTTGGCGGGTAAGCCAGTTGCCATCCGGGCGGCTGACCAGCCAGAGCAATCCGCTCTACAAAACTACTTCCTGCCGATCGTCACCAACGGAAGCGCGGGCGGGACTTCAAGCACGCTGGAAAACGGCGGGACGGTGGAAGGCCCGAACGGCGTGGGCGTCGGCGCGCTCGCCGATACGCTCGATGCGCCGATCCAGGTTTCAATCGCTGCAACGGCCTCTCCAGGGACGGCAGTGCCCGCTCCGGCGCAGGTGGTAGGCGGTTTCTACCAGATCGCCGCTGGCGATAATGTTTTCGTCTCGACCGAGAGCCCTCTCCTGCTGGCCTTTCCAGTGCCGGCCGGCGCTGACAGCGACCATCTGGCGCTGGCTGTGCTCCAGGCGGGTGAGGACATTGCCGACGCCGATATGGGGATAGAAGCCTGGACTTTCCTGGAGGGAATGGTTGATCCTGGCAGGGGTCTTTTCCTGACCACCATCTCAGGCTTGAAACAAGATGGAGTTAACTTCACGTTGGTCGAGCATCCCGACTTCGAATCCCCACCCAACAGCGGCTCCCCGGCCAACGGCATACGCTCGCCACAGTTTGACCAATTCACAGCGCATTGTCTCAATTTTACCAACCCCTCCGATTGCAGCGCTGCCACCGAGAATGTGGTCGGCGGTTTTTTGAGCGACGTTTACGCCCACATCCAAACGGTGCACGGCTTTAAGGACCCGCGCTTACGTTATATGGATGAAACCCTGGCGTTCGACCCGCATTCTTACAATTATCTGGGATATTCCGTTTACCTCGAGCCGTATAACTACGGTTATTGTGTCGGACTCAGCGGTTACTATGATCCCATGTCAGGACGCCTGGTTTTATGCTACAACCCGACCCAGGGTATCACCACGAACAGTTTATACATCCTGGTTCACGAGTTCTTCCATGCCACGCAGTACGCTTACCAGGAGACGTTAGCGGATTATGCTGATGGCAGCTTAGATGTGTGGGTGCTCGAAGGAATGGCGACCAGCGCGATGAAATCGTATTCGACGGACGAAATGCTTCGAACCGATCTCTTCGGCGGAATCCACGCCGTCGATATCCCCCTGGAATACAGCGGTGGAAAAACCGATCTGGATGAATACCTGGCGCAAGATTTCTGGGTGTACTACGGGCAGCGCAACGGTCTCGGACTATCTTACCTGGAGCCGATCCTGGAACAGGGCGCTACCTCGCAAGCGGTCGTCGATGTCCTGGGAAACGGCGAAGTTTTGGACGTTTACTGGGACTGGGTGAAGAATCACGTCATGGAACCGGAGATCGACTACGAAGGCCTACTGGGCACGCCCTGCGAGCTGGAATCCCAGGCGGTCTTTCTGCCGGAGGATTTTAACTTTGAGGCAGGCGTCAACGTCACCTACCCGGTCGTGGTTGATCCGCTCTCTTCGCTCGTGATCAAAATCAACTGGGATAAGGAATATGATTTCGCGACCGCCGCTGTATCCCTTGGAATCGGTGAGCCGCCGGAAGCGGATCTGGCACTGCGCTATAAATTCTACGTTGATGGAGAACCAAACTGTGAGACGGTCCCAGACCGGTACCGGACCTTCCTGGATATCGATCCGGCCGAAGATTATTACGCCGTCATCAGCAACGTCGATCACGATAACAGTTATTCTTACCTTCTGAGGATCTTCGAATACTATCCAAGTTCGCTCTCCGAGCCGTAAGTGGAACCCAGGCGATTGCCCTACTCTTTAGCCTTGCGCCTGTGTGGACAGCTTTTATAATGGAGTGATGGATGATCAAGATAACCCAAAAACCCCCGGCGCCTACCCCAGCGATTGGGTGGAGCAAATTCGCCTGGACGACGGCCTGGAGGTATTGATCCGGCCAATCCGGCCGGAGGATGCAAAAGGCCTTAAGGAAGGCTTCAAGCGCTTGTCCCCGCAGAGCATCTACCTGCGCTTTCTTCGCCCGGTCAACCAACTGGCGGAAGAAGAGGCGCAAGATTTAGCCACCCTGGATTACCGCTCCCAGATGGCCTTCGTCGCCTGTCGAGTGGAGGACGGCAAAGATATCATCATCGGCGTCTCTCGCTACGCTGTCCTGGGTGCCGCCCAGCCGGAGATTGTCGAATGCGCCGTCATCGTTGGCGATGAATTCCAGGGGCGCGGGCTCGGATCCATCTTGCTGGACCGCTTGATCCGCTACGGCCGGGCTCACGGCGTGACCACCATCCAGGCGATCACCCATTTGACCAACCAGCCGATCATGCACTTCATCGAACAGAGCAAATTTTCCGTTGAGAAGACCTTGATCGAACCCGGCGTGTGGGAGTTCCGCATGCAGATCTGAGCAGGCTGCTGAGTAGGTTTCAGAACAGTCGCTCTTTGCCTCCCAGTCCGCCGCGCTTATAATGGGGGGATGAAAGACCTTTTCGACCATTCCTTAGAACAACGGCTGCAAACCGAAGCGCCGCTGGCGGCGCGCATGCGCCCGCGTACCCTGGACGAGTTCGTCGGGCAGGAGGAGATCGTCGGTGAGGGCCGCCTGCTGCGCCGGGCGATCCAGGCTGACCGGCTGTTCTCTTCGATCATCCTGTGGGGCCCCCCGGGAACTGGCAAAACCACCCTGGCGATGGTGATCGCCAACCAGACCAAGTCCCACTTCGAGACGCTCTCGGCGGTGATGGCCGGCAAGGCCGAACTGCGCAAGGTGATCGAGGCCGCCCTGGAAAGGCGCAAGCTGTACCAGAACAAAACGATCCTGTTCGTGGATGAGGTTCACCGCTGGAACAAGGCGCAACAAGACGCCTTGCTGCCCCACGTAGAGAACGGCACCGTGACCCTGATCGGCGCAACCACCGAGAACCCCTATTTTGAAGTCATCGGCGCGCTGGTCTCCCGCTCGCGCGTCTTCCAACTGCGCCCGCTGGAAGACGCGGACATGCGCGTCATTTTGGATCGCGCTTTAAAGGATAAGCAGCGCGGCTACGGGCTGCAAAACATCGAGATCGATGCAGCCGCCATGGAGCACCTGGTGCGGGTGGCCGGCGGCGACGCCCGCAACGCGCTCAACGCCCTGGAGCTGGCGGTCGAGAGCACCCCCGGCGGTGAGGCTGGGACCACCCACATCACCCTGAACGTGGCCCAGGAATCGATCCAGCGCCGCGCCGTGCTGTACGACAAGGATGGCGACGCCCATTACGACACCATCTCGGCCTTCATCAAGTCCGTGCGCGGCTCCGACCCCGATGCGGCCCTGTACTGGCTGGCGAAGATGCTGTACGCCGGCGAAGATCCCCGTTTCATCCTGCGCCGGCTGATCATCCTGGCCGGGGAGGACATCGGCCTGGGCGACCCGCTAGGGCTGGTCGTAGCCAGCGCCGCCGCGCAGGCTTTCGATTACATTGGCCTGCCGGAAGGCATCTACCCCATCGTCGAGGCCACCCTGTACCTGGCGACCGCGCCGAAGTCCAACACCGCCGGCGCGTACTTCAAGGCCTTCCAGAAGATCGAAGATGACGGCATCGTCGAGGTCCCCGACCACCTCAAGGACAGCAACCGGGACGCCAAAGCGCTGGGCCACGGGGTGGACTACCAGTATCCGCACAGCCAACCCGACCACTTCCTGCCGCAGCAGTACCTGCCCAGGCCCCTCTTAGGGACTTATTTCTACCAGCCCTCCGAGCAAGGCTACGAAGCCCAGGTCGTCGATCGCCTGGATCGCTGGCGCGAAGCGCAGCGCAAAGCGCTGGGCATCAGCAGGACCGAAGCGATCCCCGACTTGCCCGAGCAGATCATCGACGAGATCAAGCACAAACACAAAGCGGGGGGGAGGTAAGCGTATGCCCATCGTGTTGTTGGTTCGCCACGGCGAAAACGACTACGTGAAAAAGAACCGACTGGCAGGCCGCAAGTCCGGCGTGCACCTGAACGATACCGGCCGCGCCCAGGCGCTCGCCGTCGCCGAAAAATTGACCGGCGCGCCAGTCAAAGCCGTGTACAGCAGCCCGCTGGATCGCGCCATGGAGACCGCCGAACCTATCGCCCAGGCGCTGAATCTGGAGGTCATCCCACGAGAAGGGCTGCTGGAAACCGATTACGGCGAATGGCAGGATAAGACGCTCAAGAGTCTGAGACGCCGCAAGTTGTGGAAAGTGGTCCAGGGCCGCCCCTCGATGGCGCGCTTTCCTCAAGGCGAGTCCTTCGCCGAAACCCAGCACCGCATTTGCCGGGAGATCGAAGCCCTGGTCGGCCAACACGCCGAGAAAGATATCTTCGTGTGCGTTTCTCACGCCGACCCGATCAAGCTGGCCGTGGCTTACTACCTTGGCCTGCCGCTGGATGCCTTCCAGCGCCTGGCCGTCTCCCCGGCCTCCATCACCGCCCTGGCTATCGGCGAAAGCTACAGTCACCTGCTGACCTTGAACTACGATCTGTCCTTCAAATTGCCACAACCCGGAGCGCGCAAACCGAAAAAGAGCGCCTCTAACGGCAAGGCAAGGAAATAACGGCCGGCCCACATCCATCACCGGATGAAAATTTTCTAAGCTCCGCAGCGGGACACCCAAACCTCGATTCTGGTATACTACCAGAGGCATCCCGGGGGATGCGTCCTCTGTGAAGATCACTGCCGCCGCTTCTTCTTACGAAATAATGAAACCGAAATCGCCGCTTCGCCGTTCCGAAGCGCTGTATACCGCTCCTGGAGCATTACATGGCAAGTCAGGAAATTGACCTACGACCGATCACCCATATCATGACCGACGCAATTGGGCCTCCTGGAAAACGCGTTTTTTACATCCAGGGCTGGCAGGGTGATCGCACGGTCACCTTGATCGTGGAAAAGATCCAGATTCAATCCATGGGCGTCGGTGTGGAACAATTCCTGGAGGAAGTGCACGAGCGCTTCCCGGATCTCTCCGAAGCCTCGGCCGAGTACCAGGAAGATAAGATGCATATCAACCCGCCCGTAGACCCGTTGTTCCGGGTGGGCGAGATCGGCCTGGCTTATGATTCCGACAACGACCTGGTCATCCTGGTGGCCCGAGAACTGCTCTCCGAGGAACAGGACCCGGAAGAGGGTCGTGTGGTGCGCTTCTGGTGCTCGCGCTCCCAAATTCGGGCGATGAGCCGTTGGGGCATGGAATTGGCTTCGCGCGGCCGTCCGATCTGCCCGCAATGCGGCGAACCCATGGACCCCGAAGGCCATTTCTGCCCCAAACGCAACGGGCACATTCACTGAGCCTTTGCCCGGAACCGCTACGCCTTCCCACTCGACGGATTTACCGATAACCACTTACGCCAGGCGCGGAACATCGATGCGCCAAACGGAAATGTCCACCAATCCATCCTCAGCGATCATCTCCACCTTGCAGCAAGGTGAGATAGACATTCAAGGTGAATTCCTGTGGGGATCGAATTACACCTTTTCTGTCCAGGTTTGCCTATCCGAGGACACGCTTCCCGGCGTATACAAACCCAGCCGAGGCGAACGCCCGTTGTGGGATTTCCCCAGCGCATCCCTGTCCCACCGGGAGGTCGCCGCCTACCTGGTGAGCGAAGCCCTGGGCTGGCGTTTCGTCCCCCCCACCGTCTACCGTGGTGATGGGCCGCTGGGTCCCGGCTCTCTGCAGCTGTTCATCGAACACGATCCGGAATACCACTATTTCAACTTGAGCAAAGCCGATCTGGAGCGTCTCCGCCCCGTGGCGCTGTTCGACGTCATCGTCAACAACGCCGACCGCAAAGGCAGCCACGTCTTATTCGACGAACAACACAAGCTGTGGTTGATCGATCACGGGATCTGCTTTCACCGGCTGCACAAACTACGCACCGTGATCTGGGATTTCGCCGGTGAAAAAATTCCGGCGACGCTGCTGGACGATCTGCGCGCTCTCCGCTCCAAGCTCGACGCCGGCTGCGAGCTGGCCGAAGAACTGCATGAGCACTTGACCAGAGAAGAGATCGCCGCGTTGATTGGCCGTACCGAGCGATTGCTCCGCGATCCGCGCTTCCCGGACCCTCACCCCAACCGGCGTCAATATCCCTGGCCGCCCGTTTGACCCGGTTTCACAAAACCGGCCAAATCCGCACATCCGAGAGATCTGTCGCTGAGAAACGAAAGGGAATGGCATGCCCCACTACGACCTCGCCCTGCTTGGCTTCGGCAACGTCGGGCAGGCGTTTGCGCAGCTGCTGCTGCACAAACGCGCCGAGCTCAAAGCTCGCTATAACCTGACCTTCGCCGTCACCGCCATCGCCACCGGGAGTCACGGCATGGCGCTTAATTCCGGCGGCCTCGACCTGGAACAGGCTTTGAGGTTGATGGAATATGGCTCTGCCTTGACAACCATCTCCACCCAGGGGGAGGTCAGCGATGCGTTTGAGTTCATCCGCCGCTGTGGAGCCCAGGCGCTTTTCGAGACCACGCCGGTGAACTACCAGACCGGCCAACCGGCGGTAGACCATCTACGCGCCGCGCTCGAGCTGGGCATGCACGCCATCACCGCTAACAAGGGCCCGGTGGTGCACGCCTACCAGCAGCTCACCAACCTGGCGGCCTCTCGGGGGAAAAGCTTCTTCTTCGAGTCTACGGTGATGGATGGGGCGCCGATCTTCTCCCTGTTCCGCTACACGCTTCCAGGCGCGCAACTGCGCGCTTTTCGCGGCGTGCTGAACTCCACCACCAATTTGATCCTGACGCGCATGGAGGAGGGAGAAAGTTTTGACGACGCTGTCGCCTATGCGCAGTCCATTGGCATCGCCGAGACCGACCCCAGCGGCGACGTAGACGGCTGGGATGCGGCCGTGAAGGTCTCCGCGCTGGTCACCGTGCTGATGGGTACCCCGCTCAAACCCAATGACGTCGACCGCCAGGGCATCCGCGAGATTACTCTGGAGGAGATCGAGCGCGCCCGTTTGGAGGGCAAGCGCTGGAAGCTGGTGTGCTCAGCCCGCCTGGAAAATGAGCGCGTTCAGGCGCGCGTCGCGCCCGAAATGGTCGGTCCTGAGTCGGCGCTTTTCAACGTCAGCGGCACTACCAGCATCGTCGAGTTCGAGACCGACGTGCTGGGCTCGCTGTCGGTGGTCGAAACCGATCCCGGCCCGCATACCACGGCGTACGGCCTTCTGGCGGATTTGCTCAACGCGGTTAAAGCTGGGCCTGCGATACCCTGAATTCGGTTTAAAACCGGTATCAAGCGCCGGCTGGGCAAGGCAAAGGTCGCCAGCTCGAACACCCCTGTTCTTCCCTCAAGTGAGTAAGTCCTAAATCAATTAAAGATCAGCTCATAATTATCGGCGGTGGCGATCAGCGCAGCCTGCTCGCTTTCGTCGAGCCGGCTGAAATTCTCACAAGCCTCCAGGAGCAGCGGCAGCACGCTGAGATCGCCGGCAGTGCACAGGCCGGTGACGTCCTGGGATAAGGCGAAATTAACGCCCTGCTGGATCATCTCCCTGTCTACGAAGGGTTCGTACCAGGTATTCAAGGTCTGCTTCCGGTCTCCCCATGGACGCCTGGCAATGTGCTTGATGATCATCGTGCCGACCTCCCGCTCCCGGCAGACCCGCAGCAGCTGCTCGGCATCCCGGCGGTAATCCGCCTCGGCGTATAGTTTGAAGTTGATCGGGAAGAGCACCGAATCGAAATCGAAGCGCTCCAGGGCTTCCAGGAAGATCGCCGGAGACTGCATGCCGTGCCCGGTGATGCCCAGGAAATCGACCAGCCCCTCATCCCGCGCCGCGACGAGCGCCTCCAATGCGCCGCCGGGCGCGGTCACCTGGTCGAGCTCCTCCATCCGGGTGATGGCGTGAATTTGATACAGGCCGAAACGGTCGGTCTGCAGCCGCGTCAATGATTCTCGCAACTCGAGGGTCGCGCCGTCTTTGCTGCGCTCCATGGTCTTGCACCCCAGGAAAAAACGCTCCCGCTCCCGGGCCATCCAGGGACCTAGGCGCAGCTCGGCATGCCCGTAGGACGGCGCCACGTCGATATGGTTGACTCCGGCGGCGATGACCCGTTCCATGGCGGCATCGGTCTCCGCCTGGGTCGCCTCGGAGAAGGCGAAAGCGCCCAGGATCGCCACCGTGCTCGCGTGTCCCGTGCGTCCAAATCGGCGTTTTTCCATCTTATCTCCTTTCTTCCCTGCTTTCTCGTCAGAATCCGCATTCCGATTAAATCACGTTTTGCTCCCGATACCAGGAATAAGCCTCCGCGATCGCCTCACGAACTGTGCATGCCGGGCGCCAGCCCAGCTCCCGATCAGCTTTGTCGATGCTGTAATAAAAATAATAGCCTGCCAGGCGCAGCATCTCCCCGCGCACCGGCAGCTGCACCCGGCCGCGCGTTAAGGAAAGCGGCCGCGCCAGCAATCGCATCAAGAAGGCGGGGAGCACGATCCCGGGAGCGCGGGCCCCGGTTACCTCGGCGATATGCGTTAAAAAACGGGCGTACGGCAAGTTCTCGGCGCCTAAAATATAACGCTCGCCGGTCCGGCCGTGCTCCAGTGCTGCCAGGTGGCCTCGAGTCACATCCTCGATGTGCACGACGTTCAAGCCTCCCGGCGGGGCAACGGGCACCCGGCCGCGCGCCACCAGGATGACCAGGTTCCCATTCACCCGGTGCAGATCGCCGGCCCCCAGTACGCGCGTCGGGTTGACCATCACCACGTCCAGGCCACCCCCGACCGCGCGCTGGACCGCCAGCTCGGCCTGATATTTGGCGTGGCCGTACAGCCACCAGGCGGGATCGTAATTCCAGGTATGGTGCTCGTCCATCGGCGCCGGCGCGCCGCGCGCCGCCGAATCGGGCACTCCAAGCGCAGCTACCGAACTGGTGTGCACCACCCGGCGAACCCCGGCGCGTTGGGCGGCCTCCAGCAGGTTGCGCGTCCCCCCTACGGTGACCGCGTAGGCCTGGCGAGGGTCGCTGGTCCGGCCCATCTGCGCCGCAGCGTGGAAAACGACCTCCACGCCCTGTAAAGCAGCAGCCAGCGTCTCCAGCTGGGTCACGTCGCCCACGGCGTGCTCCAGGTCCAGGCCGTCCAGCGCAGCCAGCGGGCTGGATGGCCTGTGGAAGGCTCGCACCCGCTCGCCCTGTGCAGCCAGCGCCCGGCACAGGTGCGAGCCGATAAAGCCGGTGGAGCCGGTGACCAGGATCATGTCTCGGCGCGCAGCAGAGAGCTGGCTGCGGCGCGGATCTCGCCTACGAGCGCGTCCAGATCTTCGACCCGAGTGCGGTGGGAGAGGAAGCAAACCCGCAGCGCGACCCGCTCGCGCAAGGTTGTAAAGGAGATAAAGGCGCGCCCGCGCTGCTGAACCGCCCGGGCGAGACGCCGGTTGAACGCGTCCAGCCAGGACACATCTCTGGGTGAGCTGCCGGGGGCCAGATACCGGAAGGCTACAATGCCCAGAGGCGCCGGCGCGAACAGCTGGAAATCAGGCGCTGCCTGCAGGCGCTCGGCCAGCTGCGCAGCCAGGTCGAACTGGCGGGAAAGCTCCATCGCCAGGGCCTCAGTTCCGTAGATCTTCAAGGTCAGGTAGATCTTCAAAGCCCGGAAGGAGCGTGACAGCTGCGGGCCGTAGTCACGAAAATGGAAGGCCTGGCTCCCTTCATCCTCAGCGGTATTGGGCAGGTACTCCGCCCGCATGCCGAAGGCAGCCCGTAAATATTCGGGCCGCCGCACCAGGGCGCAGCCGGCTTCGAAGGGCATGAACATGGTCTTGTGCGGGTCGAACACGAACGAATCTACCTGCTCCAACCCGGCTGCCAGGTGCCGCTTCTCGGGGACCAGCGCGGCCAGACCGCCGTAAGCGCCATCCACGTGCAGCCACACGCCCAATTCGCGGCAGACCTCGCCCAAAGTGACCAGGTCGTCGCACGCTCCCGAGTTCACCGTGCCCAGGGTGGCGGCCACCGCTAACGGGCGCAGCCCGGCGGCGCGGTCGGCCCGGATCTGGTCCGCCAGGGCGCCCGGGTCCATGCGCAGCTGCTCGTCAACGGGGACGGTACGCACGTATCGCCGCCCCAGGCCCATCATCTCGGCGGCCTTCATCACGCAGTAATGCGTCTCGCTGGTGATATAGATGGTGAAAGGCGCCCCGCCGGATAAACCGGCCTCGCGCGCCCCGGGATCGGCAGCGGTGAGCGCGGCCTGCAGGCAAACGAAATTTGCCATCGACCCTCCGGAGGTGAGCAAGCCGCCTGCTGTGGGTGTGTAACCACTGAGCGCTTTCAACCAGTCGATCACCAGCAGTTCAACTTGAGTCGCCGCAGGGGCCCCATCCCAGACCGCCACCGACTGGTTGAGCGCCGCGGCCAGGGCTTCCGCGAACACGGCGGCGGCCAGCGGCGAGGTGCGCGTCCAGGCCAAAAAGCGCGGGTGCCCGACGCGCACGGAATTGCGGGCGATCCGTTCGATGAAATCATCCCAGACCTCGTCCAGCCCCTGCGCCTTCCGGGGCAGCGGTTCTGCCAGGGCGGCGCTCAGGGTCTCAGGGTCGAGCTCTTCCGCCAGGATGAGTCCCTCATCCAGTTCGGACAGGTACCTTGTGATGTAAGCCGCCACGCGTTCGCCGAACAGCTTAATTTGATCGGGGGGTAGTTCCAAAACGATACCGCCGTGCGAGTTGGGTTGATTTTGAAAGAATCGGAGGGTCGGATTGCCTATTCATCGAGCAATTCGACGAGGGTAGCCTCGCCTTGCCCGACGCCCACGCATAGGGTCGCCAGCCCGTAGAACGGGCGCGGCGCTTCCAGCGCCCGCCGGCGCATCTCGTGCAGCAGGGTGGTCAGGATGCGCGCCCCGGAACAGCCCAGCGGGTGGCCCAAAGCGATCGCTCCGCCGTTGACGTTGGTGATCTCCGGGTCCAAACCCAGCGCCTGGATCACCGCTAATGACTGCACGGCGAAGGCCTCGTTCAATTCGATCAATCCGAGGTCTTCGACGGTCAACCCGGCGCGCGACAAGGCCTTCCGGCTGGCCGGCACCGGCCCAAAGCCCATCGTCCGGGGCGGCACACCGGCCGCAGCCGATGAGAGGATGCGGGCCATCGGCTTCAATCCGAGCTCGGCGGCCTTCTCCGCACTCATTAACAATACCGCGGCGGCGCCGTCGTTCAACCCGGAAGCGTTGCCCGCCGTCACCGTTCCATCTTTACGGAATGCCGGCCGCAAGCGAGCCAGAGCCTCCATGGTTGTATCCCGCCGCGGGCGTTCGTCGGTATCTACGATCACGGGATCGCCCTTGCGCTGCGGCACAGGGACCGGGACGATCTCCTCAGCAAACCTGCCCGAGTCGATCGCTGCGATAGCACGCTGGTGGCTGCGCAAGGCGAAGGCGTCTTGCTCTTCGCGCGAGATCTGGGTCTCATCCCAGATATTCTCGGCAGTCTCGCCCATCGCCTCGGTGCCGTAAGCCTGTTTCATTTTTGGGTGCGGGTAGCGCCAGCCCAGGGTGGTATCCCACATGGTCTGGTTGCCCCAGGAATAAGCGCGCTCGGCTTTGGGCACAGAGTACGGCGCCCGGGACATGCTCTCCACCCCTCCGGCGACGTAGACGTCCCCTTCGCCGATCTTGATGGCTCGCGTGGCCTGGTTGACCGCGTTCAGTCCCGAGGCGCACAGGCGGTTGAAGGTCACCGCGGCCACCTCCACCGGGTAATCCGCCAGTAGGGTCGCCATGCGGGCGACGTTGCGGTTGTCTTCACCAGCCTGGTTAGCGCACCCCAGATAGACCTCTTCGATGATCGCGGGGTCGATCCCGGTGCGCTCCACGATGGCGCGCAGCACCAACGCGGCCAGGTCGTCGGGCCGCACGGAGGCCAGTTCGCCGCCCAGCGCGCCGATGGGCGTGCGGACCGCGTCGATGATCACAGCTTCTGGCATATCTTGTTCCTCCAAGAACGGAAATTTGTTGACTTCTGCCCCATTGCGATCATGATTCTACCATCCAGGGAAACGCCACTGCGATTTGCCGCCATCCTGATTTCAGCGAGAGATTTTATAAAAGTTTATCGCAGCGTTAACCGGATTATGAATGCACCTTAACTTTATCGTAAATATTATCTATACAATACCTTGACAAAACCTTATTTACCTGATAGGATTGTTTTAGTTTGAAGCGACAAATTATGCAGTTTACCAGGAGAACAAATGACTATCCTCATTCTAACCGTCATCGTTTGGTGGATCATCGTTCAGGCCATGAAGCCACGCAAGCTGGCCAAAGTCCGCCTCCCTATTGAAACTCACCAAACCCACGTGCGGAACCGGTAACTTTTTGACGTAAGAATAGTAAAGGAAAAAGCTTCTTAATCTTGCAAAGAGGTACGACTGGCAGGCACAGATCAGATAGTAAGCGCCGGTCAAATAATAGAAAGGGAATCACTTAAAAATGACAGATCAAATCACCACACCTATGACCCGTTTAGCCGAGCCCATGCAGGATTTTCTGGTGAGCGAGGATTATGAGCAGTTCATCGAGGGGTCTGATTACGGCATCCAGAACGCCGTTCGGGACATCCTGATCGAGATCGGCGAAGACCCCGAACGCCAGGGGTTGGTCAAGACCCCGGACAGGGTCTCCCGCATGTTCTCCGAGCTCACCGCCGGCTACCAAACCGACCCGGTCGAGCTGATCAACGGCGCCGTCTTCGACGTGGACTACAGCGAGATGGTCCTGGTCAAGGATATCGAGTTCTACAGCTTGTGCGAGCACCACATGCTGCCCTTCTATGGGCGCGCCCACGTGGCTTATATACCCGATGGGAAAGTGATCGGTTTGAGCAAGATCCCGCGCATCGTCGAGATGTTCGCCCGCCGTCTGCAGGTGCAAGAACGCATGACCACCGAGATTGGTCAATTACTGCAGGCAACGCTCAACCCGAAAGGGGTAGCTGTCCTGGTGGAGGGCGCCCACATGTGCGCCATGATGCGCGGAGTGAAGAAATCCCAGGCGAATATGACCACCAGCGCAATGCTGGGAGATTTCAAAGAGGATCGCGGGCTGCGCGAGGAATTCCTGGCCCAGGTAACCGGGCGCGCCTTCAACCTATAATTCCAGCCGGTTTCACCTGGCTGTTAAAAATCAGGCCTGTCCGTCGCCTTCGCCGGACAGGCCTGAAGTAATTTAACGTGAATTAACCACGGCGATGCTGCCTACCACCAGGCCTCCCCCCACCAGCAGGTTCCAATCGAGGAGTTCGTTTAGAAACACCACCCCCAGGATGACGCCCACCAATGGAAAGACGTACGTAACCAGGGTGGTGCGGGTCGGGCCGACGGAATGCAGCAGGTAAAAATACAGCAAATAAGCCAGGCACGAGCCAATCAGCCCCAGCCAGGCGATCGCCAGCCAGGTCAGGGGCAAAGCGGGCAGCGTCAAGGGCGTTTCAGCGAATGGTGTGACCAGCCAGAGCGCCGCGTCGGCGGCGATCAGCGGCACCAGGGAATGCACGGTGGGAGAGACGCCGCGCGCATTCCGCCGGGCGAACACGGAGCTGCCCGCGTAGAACATCGCCGCCAGGAGCACCGCTCCCTGCCCGAGCGCGCTGCCGCTGAAGCCGCCCTCCAGATCACGCAGCAGCAAGACCACCACCCCCACGAAGCCGATCAGCAGCCCGAACAGCCGCATCGCCGTCAAGCGGTCGTCGCTCAAGAACAGGTGGGCGACGATCATGGTGAAAAGCGGCACCGTGCTGTTCAGCACCGCAGCCACCGCCGAATCGATGTACAGCTCCCCCCAGGAGATCAGCACAAAGGGAATCGCCGTATTGATCAGTCCGAGGATCACCAGCGACCGCCAGACCGGGCCGCGCACCGGCCAGGCCGGCCGCTTGAACCCGGCCACAACCAGCAAGCCTAACACGCCGAAGAGCAGCCGCAGGGCAACCAGGGTGAACGGCCCGACCTCGGCCACGGCGATCTTAATCCATAAAAAGGAAGAACCCCACGCCAACCCCAGTGCGGCGAAGGCCAGCCAATCTTTTAGTTTCATGGTTTCAGCTCATCGAAGCAAAGAGGGATCAAAGCAAACCGGCTCAGAATATCTCGAGATTTTATCATGGGTATAACAAGATAAGACTAACGCACCCAGGGGAAGAAGGGGATATTTGGGCGAGCCGATCAAGTGCAAGAAGATTTCCCCGATCACGCAGAGATGGGTCCCACATAAGAAATTATTTGTGCTCACCTTCTGGCTCTTTGCCCTCGATAATAGCCTTCCTGATTTTTTCGAGGCTGGCCTTGCGGAGCTGTCGGTATTCATGGTGATATCGATAACCCGTTGGATGAGCCAAGAAAATGGGAATAGTTCTTTCAATGCCTTTGATCTGGCTCTGGATAAGCTCACCAGAATTTAGGTGTTCGATGTAACGTTTAATATGGTCTTCCGACACGAGATTGAAGATCCCTTTATTAAACGTAACCACCGCCTCCATAGATGTCTCAAGGATTGTTTCCCTGAATTCCTTCGCTGATCCCGGTGCGATAAATTGGCTGAAAAATTCTTTTCCAAAAATCCACCTGATGTCTTTCGGGTAATCCGTTGGAAAAGCATAATAACAGTAAAAGATCAATTCGAATGGGCTTCGATATTCCGCTTTGATACAAATGTCGGCGAGTTGCTTTGGATCATGAGGTTTTTCCTCGAATGACAGCCAACCGGCATCATCCATCACCGGCCAGAACAGGTTCTCCTGCCCTCTAGTATTTGGCGATAGAAACATGCCTTGATAAATGGAGTGTGGATGAGGGTTTGAGAATAGAAGCATGACCTTTGGCCGATATACAGCCGCAGTTGGAATCAGTCTTTCCGTGGTAAATATGACAGTTCTATCTAAATCATTAAAATTGAACAGATTTGCATAACCGAAATATTTCGCCAGCTTATAAATTGCGCGCTCCTTGATATGGTCATATGCTGCACCCAATTGGTAAGTTCTCTGAATATTTATGCCAGACAATTGAAACCTTTTCTATATCTCATGCTGGTCGCTACAACAGAGATTCACCCTCCGACGCTGGGACAAACCTACGCAGCCCCAGGCGGGTGAGCACCACCGCCCCCAGGCCGATCAGCGCGGTCAGCAGGCTGAGCAAACCGCCAACGGTGGGGATCAGGGCAAGCAGGTCCACGACGAGCACGTAAAGCAGGGTCCCCAGAACCGCCGCGAAGGTGGGCCGCAGCTCCCAACCCAGGGCGCGGACCAGCCGGTCGCCCAACGCCGCGCCAAAGCCTATGATGCCGTACACGAACATGACTACAGCGACGCCCAGGCCGATCACCGTGATTGGGATCAGGATCAGGGTGAAAGCCATCATCACCAGCAAGACCGGCCCGACAAGCAGCACCAGGATCCCCATGGCGAGAGAGACCAGGGAATGCTGCAGGATGGCCTGACCGACGCGCTCTACCGGGCGTGGCAGGAAACGAACGGCCAGAAAAGCCAGGATGGCCAACAGGACCGCTTCCGGCGCGGTCCACACCGGGCGCTGGCGAGGCGCGGTGACGGCCTGCTCCAGCCCGGCCGGGATCTGCACCCCGGATTGGACTGCGCCGCCAATCCTCGCCTGAGGCGAACGCTCGACCTGCCCGCCTCCCAGGTTGACGTTTCCTTCGATCTGGGCGCTGTTCTCGATGTTAAGCTGCCCGCCGATCTGCGATAGATCGCGGTCCACCTCACCCCGAAGGTCGAAAGTCCCCCCGACCATGTAAACCGAGCCCTCCACGCACGCGCCTTCATCCAGGGCGACCTGCCCGCTTAACAGCGCCAGGTCGCCCTGCACGGATTCCCCGGACTGAATGCGGTGTTCCCCGCTCAAGACCAGCATGCCGCGCACGGCGCCCTGCGTTTCGCAAGCCGCCAGAAGCAGCCCGCAAAGCAGCATCAGGAAAATAAACCCGCGCTTCCTCATCCTTTGACCTCCTGCGAGGAGCTTTTGCGGCGCGAGCCTCCCCCTCCGGGAAAGTAGATCAGCGCCAGCACGACCAAGAAGAACAGGATCGCCAGGGAATCTACCAGGCGCAGGTGCAGGTCCAGGGATACACCGCGAAGCTGCAGCTGCAGAGCGAGCGCCGTGCTGAGGAAAGTCGCAGCCCAGCCGGATAAAGCCACCCCGATGGCCGCGTTGCGGCTTATGGTGCGCGGCACGGAGATGTCCGCCCAGATGGCAAAATTGACCACCGTGTACAGGCTGACCGCCAGCGCGTAGAGCATGGGTTCGGAAAGCGTCTCTGGCGATCCGAGCTGAGCCCGGAGCATGAACGTGTACATGAAGTGCACCAGGGCGAAGATGCCGAAGATCCACAAAAAGAGCTGCTTCTCGTCCAGTGCGGCGTACAGGATGCCGCCAACCAACGCGGCGATCACGTGGACGACGCCGATCACCAGGCGGTTGTTGATATTGGGCGAACCCCAGGCGGCTTCGAACAGCGCCGGCGTATCCGCCAGACGCAAAAATCCCAGGCTGTCGATGAAGTAAATGCCAAACATTAAGAGGATCAACGCGATCACCCGCCCGCTGATATGCGCTGCTCCGTGTTCGTCGTAGCGTACGAAGCGGCCGCGGGCGAACTCCGGACGGGTGTGCTGCTCCGCCAGGCGGTCGATCCACGGCAGGCGGGCGAAGGCCAGGACGCCCAGCCCAAGAGACCCGGCGACCATCACCCCTAAAATTTGCGCGCTGAACTGTTCGATCGTCCAGGTCGAAGAGAAGACGGCAGCCGGAAAGTAAGCGCCGGCGGTGACCAGCGCCGCCGTCATGCCGCGGTCGCGCCGTGGGACCAGGTCCACCGTCATGCTGAACGTCGCCGGTACTCCCACTCCCAACGCCAGGGAGGCAGCCACGATCCAGGCGAGAAAAGCCGCCTCGCTGCGAATGACAGGCGCCAGGGCGGTCAGGATGGTTTGGGCCAGCACCACGGCGAACGCGCAGCGCAGCTTGAAACGGAAATCACGGCTCCAGCCGCGGCGCATCATCCACAGCCCGAATACGATCGCCGTCACGCTGGTGATCAAAGCCAGGTAAGCCATGTTCATCGAGACCTGCTGGCGGGTCATACCGACGAGCCGGGTGCCCAGGTCGAGCAGCCCAAACTGCACGAAGGTCAGGTTATAGTAGTAGCCGGTCGCCATCATGCCGATGAACAGGCCGTAGCCCAGCAGCGGCGGCCAATCTTTGTTTTTGATGTAGCGCGTTAATTCCATGGTTGATTGGATCGGTGAAGAGTTGGGGGTGTTTTGATCCTGATGCTATCATATCTTGCACCCAGGGAACCGAAGATGGAAGGGAGATCCCCCGAAAACCTCACGAAACTGGCCGGCTGACTAGGACGGGACCTGCCGGGATGACCAGCGTGAAGACCACCCTGATGCCCGATGCAGAGGAGAGGGTCATCGTTTAGAATCTTCCTGTAAATATAAGGAGACTACATGCGCACGTTTAGAAAGGTGTTTCTTTATCTCGCCCTTGGACTGACCCTCGTATGCCTGGTCGGCCTGGGCATCCTAGCAATAGCTAACCGCAATTTACCCAACCAATCTCAGACGGTCGAGCGCCTGAGCGCCGATCAGAAAGCGCTGCTCGCCGAGACCACGCACCTGCGCATGATGCTAGGTGGCGAGGTCTGGCCCGGCTGGGACCGGATTACGATCCCGTACATCGTTTACAACGAAGACTATGCCTTCCTGGTCGGCTATCCCGATCCGCCGGCCGGTTGGGTGAAGGTGCCGCAAAACGAGCGCCGCGGCGGCGAGTGGGAAGCCGTCCCCAATGATACATACCAGGGCCAGGCCTATTACCGCCAGCCGCTGCCCGATCCGGAAGTAACCCCCGAGAACTTCACCGTGCTGGTCGGCGATCGCTGGGTCGCCACCCTGTTCACCCGGGAGGCCGCGGCGGTTTCCTTCTACACCGGTTTCCGGGAGGAACTGCCCGCCTTCGTCCGGCCGGTCTTCCCTTACCGCCTGGCCTGGCGCTACCTTGGTGGGGAGAGCACCGCTTATATCAGCGCGCTGGCTCATGAGAGCTTCCACGTTTACCAGGGCCTCGCTGCCCCCGGTCGCCTGGAGGCCGCCGAGCAAAGCATGAGCCTGGAAGCGGAATACCCGTGGGATGACCCTGAACTGGAAGCCGCCTGGGGGACCGAGCTGGACCTTTTAGCCGACGCCGCCCAAGCGGAGTCGGACGAGGAGGCAGCCGAGCTGGCCCGCCAGTTCCTGGCTCAGCGCGAGCAGCGGCGTGGAATGGCCGGTTACACAGCGGACTGGGCAGACTTCGAACGCCAGCGCGAATGGTTGGAAGGCCTGGCGAAGTACGCCGAGCTCGTCCTGGGTACGACCGCCGCGGACAGCGCGGACTACGCTCCGCTCCCGGAGATATTCGCGGAAACCGACTTCAAGAGCTACGATTTCCGCCGGCGCTTTTACGCCCAGCAGCTGGATGAAGTCAGGCGCATGACCGGTCATGAAGGCGAGACCCGCTTCTACTACACCGGTTTCGCCCAGGGCGTCCTGCTCGACCGCCTGGACCCCGATTGGAAATCGCAGGCTTTCCAGCCCGGCGTGTGGTTAGAAGACCTGCTCCGCCAGGCAGTTCAGTAAATTGAATCGACCCCTCAAATTGATACTCTGATTCCAACCCAACAATGGGGCAGCCTATCTGCTCCCTCCTCTGACGCTCAAGCGATGTATATTGTCGCCTATTAAAGATGAACTGATATGGCGACTCTCTCCTTTATTAATAGATTTCGAAGACCAAGTTCAGTGAATGACTGGTTGCGCCCACCTAGTGACCTGACCAGGTTAAATACTAGTCAGCCGGTCAGCTCGCAATCCCCCCAGATACCCGGTGTATCTGGGGGGAGCTTGGATTAAACTCACACCAAGGATACAGTTTCAGAGCGACCATTCCCTACGCAGAAACGTAAGCATTTTGATGGGTAGGGAAATCCCCCATTGAGACGGGCTCCCCTCTCCACCTATAATAAATGTGGGCATTCCCGTCTTGTGGAGAACCCGCCGGGGGAAAAACAACTCGCATCGCAAACCTTTGTACGAATTTATTCAACCAGACATAACACGAGGTAACAAATGGATAATTCAGGAACAGCCCTTCAAGTCGCTGGCATCTCGAAGACCTACGCGTCCGTACGCGCCGTGCGGGACATATCCTTCGAGGTCGGCTACGGCGAGATCTTCGGTTTGCTCGGGCCGAACGGTGCTGGGAAAACCACCACCATCCGCATGATCCTGGACATCATCAGGCCGGATTCCGGTCGCGTCGAGATCCTGGGAGGGCCGATGAATCAAAATAAAAAATCCCGCATCGGCTACCTGCCCGAAGAACGCGGCCTGTACGAAGACATGACTTTGATCGATACCCTGGTTTATTTAGGCCAGCTCAAAGGCCTCTCCCGGAAAACGGCGGTGGAACGAGCTGAAGCATATTTGCGCACGGTGGAATTATGGGAAGCGCACGACCGTAAGATCGAAGCGCTCAGCCGCGGCATGACCCAGAAAGCCCAGTTCGTCGCTGCGGTCATGCACGATCCGGATCTGATCATCATCGACGAGCCCTTCTCGGGCCTCGATCCGATCAACACCCGGGTGATCAAGCAGCTGCTCTACAGCATGCGCGAGCGCGGCGCAGCCATTATCATGAGCACCCACCAGATGCACCAGGTCGAAGAGATGTGCGAGCGCATCCTGCTGATCGATCGCGGCCAGCGCGTGCTTTACGGGAAGCTGGATGAGATCCGTACAGAATTCGCCGGCAACGCAGTCGAAATCGAACTGCGCGGCGACCCAGGCCAAATCCCCGGCGTAGAACGGATCATCAGCCGGAACGGCGGCTACCGCATGATGCTCGCCGAGGAAACCCGGCCCGATCAGCTGCTGAAATCTCTGGTTGAGCGTCCAGATTTGACCGTCGAACGCTTCGAGCGCGTGCACATGGCGCTTGACGAGATCTTCGTCAAAGTGGTGGGCCGGGCGATAGAGACGGAGGCGCAGCCCGTATGAAGAAGATCTGGTTGATTGCGAAGACAACCTACCGGCACCGCGTTCGCTCGGGCTCGTTTCTCATGCTCACCTTCGGCATTCCGCTGCTAATGGTTATCGCCGGCGCGATCCCCTTTTTCCTCTTGCGTCCCAGCGACGAATCACCCGATCTCGGCTACGTCGACCAGACCGGCGCGCTTGCCCAGGTCGAATCGGTGACCACCGAGGACGGCATAAGCCTCTCGATGACCCAATTCCCGGACCGGGAAGCTGCCCAGGCTGCCTACCAGCGGGACGCGATTCAGGGCTATCTGGTCGTGCCCGCCGGTTATCTCGAAGGCGAGAACGTGACTTACTATGCCAAGAATGAACCTGATGATTCTATCGAGATTGCGTTGGAGATATTCCTGCGCAAGGCCGTCGCGCCGGACCAACCAGACTGGGTATACGCCCGGCTGGAAGACCCTGCCAGCCTGACCTACGTGGCCAGCGAGAGCGGCGAGCAGGTCTCAGAGGGCATCGGCCTGGTGCTGCGCTTTGCTGCGCCGGCCATCATGGGGATACTGTTCGGTCTGGCGGTGATGTTTACCTCGACCCAGATGGGCTCTACCGTGGTGCGTGAAAAAGAACAGCGCGCCATGGAGATGGTGATCACCGCTCTCGAACCTTTCGAGCTGGTCGCCGGCAAAGTGGTCGGCGTCGTTCTGTTGAGCTTTACCCAGCTGTTCATCTGGGGCGCCGGCGCTTTCATCGGGATCTACCTGGCCGTCTCTGGACAATTCGACCTGCTCGGCCTGAGCATCCCGTGGGAGACGATCGGCTGGGGGTTACTGCTGACCATCCCCGGATATTTCTTGTTCGCCGTCATCGCCGCCGGGCTGGGCGTAATCGCCGGTGATAAGCAAGGCGCCCAGCAGCTGGCCGGCTTTTTGGGGTTCGCCGGACTTTTCCCCTTATGGTTCGTAGGGCTGATCATCTCGGACCCCAATGGGCTTCTGGCCGTAGGGCTGACGCTATTCCCACTGACCGCGCCGATATTTGCGCTCTTCCGCATGACGCTCATCGAAGTTCCTCTCTGGCAGCTGCTCGCCGCGGAGGGCCTTTTGATCGGATCCCTGGTCGTTGGCGTATGGTTCGTAGCGCGCATCTTTCGGGCTGCGATGTTAATCTACGGGAAATCCTTGAACCTGGTGCAAATCTGGAATGCCCTGCGCCAGGCAGGATAAGCCCGACAGCTCCTCAAGTCATAGGAGGCACTCATTTATGCGAAACACATTGGTGGTCGCGTGGCGAGAATTTTCCCAGCGCGTGCGCAGCCGGGGCTTTATCCTCGGCTCCCTAGCCATGCCGGTTATCTTCATGATCATCTGGGGGTTTACCGTTCTTGGGGACGGGTTCGGTGAAGGGGACACGACCGGCGGACTGGAAGAAGCCAACATGCCCGATCAAGCGATCGGCTACGTTGACCAGTCCGGGTTGATCCGTTCCCTACCGGACGCCATCCCCGCGCATCTATTCCGACCCTATCCGGACGTCCAATCCGCCGACCGGGCTTTGGAAAATGGCGAGATCGGCGCCTATTACCTCGTCCCGGAGGACTACCGGGAGAGTGGAGACGTCCGCCGTATCAGCCGGGAATTGCCCACCGCGCCCAGCGACACACAGCTGTTCGACCGGATCCTGATCAGCAACCTCACGGCTGGACTGCCCCCGCAGGTGAGCGTCCGGCTGAAAGCGCCCATTCCAGGCGATTCGCCTCTGTTCGTCAGCCTGGCTGACGAGGAACAGGGATCGGGGGGCTTTAACATGGCTCCGTTCCTGGTCGTTATCGTCGTCATGATCCCGTTGTTCACCAGCGGCGGCTACCTGCTGCAGAGTCTGACAGAAGAGAAGAGCAACCGCATCATGGAGATCTTGCTGGTTTCCCTGAAACCCCGCCAGCTGCTGGCTGGAAAGCTGATCGGCCTGGGCGCGCTTACCCTGGTCCAGTACACCGCCTGGATCACCCTTGCCGCGGTGGTCGTGCTCGTTTCAGGCGTCGACCTCAACCAGGGATTGGCTGGAATCAACCTATCCACCGCCGAGATCGCCCTGATGTTCCCCTTCGCAATCGGAGGTTTCGCCCTGTACGCCAGCATCTCCGCCGGCATCGGCGCCCTTGCGACGGATATCGAGAGCAGCCGCACCTGGGTCTTCGTGATCAGCCTGCCCATGCTGCTGCCCATGTACTTCGGAGCGGCTATCGCCTCAGCGCCGGACAGCATCCTCGCCGTCGCGTTAAGCTTGATCCCTTTCTCGGCGCCAATCACCATGCTGATGCGCATCGTCAGCGCAGCGGTGCCGGCCTGGCAGATCGCGCTGAGCCTGGGACTGCTCTTCCTGACCTCGTTGTTGGTCATCTGGCTGATGGCGCGCCTGTTCAGGGTGCAGACCCTGCTCAGCGGCGAATCTATCTCCCTACAGCGGATGTGGGCCGCATTCACGGGATAGAACCGCAAGCCAATTACCTGATCCGGAGTTCCCCGCCACTGTACACCTGACCAGTATAAAAACCCGCCAGCCGAACAGAACGCATTTCCCCCAGGTGCCCGATGCACCTGGGGGAAGGTTGGTTTAAACTCGATACTGGACAAACAATTCTCGAAGGTCACGGTGGAGTATGCGCGTGCAACCCGCGCGCATACTCCCCTGCCTCTTGGAAAATAAATGGCGCTGCCCGAAACGGGTAGACAGGTTTGATAAACACATGCACATTCTCCTGGCTGACGACCAGCCCAAAGTACGTTCTGCGCTGCGGTTGTTATTGGAACAACAACCGTGGGCGACAGCTATCTTCGAGGCGGACGACGCCGGCGCGCTGCTCGCCCGGGCGAGCGCACAACTTCCTGGTCTGGTCTTGCTGGATTGGGAATTGCCTGGATTTAAGCCGGAGGAATGCCTGGGTTCTTTGCGCACCCTTTGCCCTGCGCCAATCATTGTCGCCATGAGCGTAAACCTCGAAGCCGCGCGCCCGGCGTTGAATGCCGGCGCAGACGCCTTCATCAGCAAAGGGGACCCTCCCCGAACCTTGTTAGCTGTCCTGGAATCCCTGCTCTTCGACGAACAGATTTCTCTAAGCTGACAAAACCAACTAAATCGATTAAGCTTCGAGTGAGCCTTCAGCGAAAAAAAAGAGATGCTGGGGCGAGGAGGACCGCTTGGGCGCGAAACTCTGTCCGAAAATTATCCTGGAAGGCACCCGCCTGACCTTCAAGACTGAGATCGCCTTCGAACTGAACCAGCACCCGCGCATCGTCGGCCCGCGCAAGTACCGCTACCATTCCCCGATCATCTCCGCCGAGTGGTGCGCCTTCACCAATTTCCCCTGGGGGCGCGGGCTGATTAACTTCGAACCGCAAGAAGAAGCGCTGGCGATGGAGACCTACCAGACCTGGGCGCGCCTATTCGAACTGCAGCGCTACTATTCCTGGATCGTAGACCGCTTTCACATCTCCACCCGCATGTACCAGCTCCAAACCTATGGCGTCGATTACGATTTCGCCTGGCTGGAAGAACGCCTGCTCCCCCTTGATTTCCACCTGGTGTTTTGCACGCGCAGCCCGGAGTCCTTCGCCGCAGCCCGCGCCGAGCGCCTGAAAGTCTCCGGCAACCCGGCCCAGTACGATGATCTGGAGCGCTTCGTCGCTGAGCAGCAGCTGTTGAGGCGGCTGGTTTCCGAGTCCACCCTGCCCACCCTGGAGCTGGATCTCTCCGATAACGACATCCCTCGAGCCGTCGAAAGCATCGCCGATTGGATGACCGAGACGGGCGGTTTATGGGCCGATTGAGCGCTCGGCCCGAGAGTCCCCGGAAGCCGGGCTGGATGGCTGATGTCTGGCGGAACGGCGGGCGCTCTGCCAGAAGGAAACCCCCGAGACGTAGAGATAACTGAGCGCGTAGATCGCAAGCCAGACCGAATAACCCCACCGGTTACCGGCAAGCAGGATCGCGCCGGCGGCCATAATCCCTAGAGACATCTCAACCCATACCCAGCGATCCTGAGGCAGCGCATAGCGGCTGGCCTCCCAACGTTCCCCCGGCCGGCGGACGGCGAATTTGGGCGTGCGGGTGAACTCCCCGCGTTCCGGCCGGAACAGGCCTGCCAGCGCCGCCCGGCTGTTATTCAAGGAGAGACCGATGCCCAGCAGTATCAACCCGGGGAGCAACCTCAAACGCTCCCAACCGTGGGGTCCCTCCGGAGCGGCAGCCAGCAGGTAAAGCAGCGGCGGCCCAAGAGCAGCGATAGTCAGCAAGGGAACCCATTTGAGCACAGCCGCGCCGATCACGCTCAACGGCAGAGCCAGCGCCAGCGTAGACAGGATCAAAGGATGCACCAGGTAGTGGGTCAGGTGCAAAACCCCTTCCACTTTGACTCTCCAGGACTGGCTGGAGGCGATCAGTGGGCCGAGGGTCTTGCGGGCAGTTTGCAGGCTGCCCTTGGCCCAGCGCGCTTGCTGGCGTTTGAACGCCGCCATCTGCGCGGGCAGCTCAGCTGGCACGATCAGGTCCGGTAAGTAAGCGATCCGCCAGCCGCGCAGCTGCGCCCGGTAGCTCAGGTCCAGGTCTTCGGTGAGGGTGTCGGCGCTCCATCCTCCGGCTTCCAACAGGCTGGCCCGCCGCCATATCCCGGCGGAGCCGTTGAAGTTGAGGAACAGGCCGTTGCGCGAGCGGGCGGTCTGTTCAACGATGAAATGGCCGTCGATGGCCAGGGCTTGGAGGCGGGTGAGGGTGGAGTACTCGCGGTTGAGATGCCCCCAGCGTGCCTGCACGCAGGCCAGGTCGGCCTGGGCGAAATAGGGCAGGGTGCGGCGCAGGAAATCCGGCTCGGGGGCGAAGTCCGCATCAAACACGGCGATGAACTCGCCTTTGGCGTGCTCGAGCCCGGCTGCCAGCGCGCCGGCCTTATAGCCCTCCCGGTCGCCGCGGTGCAGCTGCTCCCAATCCAATCCCTCCGCACTCAGCCGCGCCGCCCACGCAGCCACGATCTGCCGAGTTTCGTCCGTCGAGTCGTCCAGTACCTGTACCTGGAGTCGATCCTGGGGATAATCGAGGGCGCGCACCGCAGCCAGCAAGCGCTCGATGGTGTGGCTTTCATTGTAGACCGGCAGCTGTACGGTAACGCGCGGCCAGCTTTCAAGATCAGGGGGCGCCGGCCGGCTGCCGCGCCCGCGCCGATACAGCCACAGCAGCGCAAGGCTGTTCAGCCCGTAGACGGCTAACAACAGCGAGGACAGCGCGTACAGGATTTCCAGGATGTGCAGCATAAAAGCATCAATCGAAACACTAACGTTAGGAGTTACGCACTTCCCGGGGAAAGTGGGGGTGTTTGGGCGTGAAAAACTCGCCACCCCTTTTCTTCCCTCAAGTGCGCATGTCCTAAACTTTTTAACTTTACCAAAGGGGGAGCTTGCGCTCGCCAAATCTGGCCAGCAGATACGCATCCAGCCCCAAGGCGCGCCCGGCGCGAGTAAAGAATACCACGGCCAGGATGGCGATGGGCATCAAATACGCCCAAGGCCAGTCGTGACCAAACGTCGCCAGGAAAGTGTTGGTCAGGAAGAAGATCCCGGCCAGGCTGAACAGCGGGGTGAAGGCGCCCACCAACAGCCCAGCGCCCAGCAGGAACTCAGCCACCAGCTGGAAGGGCGCAAAGACGGCCCGCGCCGGCAGTATCACGCCCTCAATGAAGGCTGCATACCAGGTCAGCGGGTTTTCCGATTGAGGAAATACGCCGGTAAAGAACTCCTGCAGCCCATCCGGCGTGTAGAAACCTTTCGCCAGGTTTGCCCCCCAGGTGGTCAGGAAGACCAACCCTACCAGGATGCGCAGCAAGGCTAGCCAGGATAAAGATATTTTCGTGGATCCAGTCATCAGCTAAACCTCTTCCCTGAACGGTAACAGGCAAATTCTGTCGCGAGGGATATGTAGCATCACCGCCTCCCCCTCCTGGTAACGGTGATAAGGAGGCGCGGCGATTTCGAGTTCTACGCCATTTACGTCCGCCCCACAGCTGGCGACAGCGCCGCGGAAGCTGTACGAGCGGACGTTCGCCCTCAGATTGTTATAACCGTTGGCTCCCAGCTGGATCGCCTCAGGCCGGATGGTAAGCAGAACTCGGCCGTCCGGCCAATTTGACTGGGCGACTTCCAGCAATCCAAGTTCAGTGCGTACCTGTTTGCCCGCTTTGAAGCCTTTGAAGATATTCTTACCGCCGAAGAACAGGGCGATATCCGCGTCGGCAGGCCGCTCATAGAAATCCCGGGGTAAACCAACCTGCCGGAGGCGACCCTCCATCAATAATGCGATCCGGTCGGCGACCGCGACCGCCTCGGATTGATCGTGCGTGACATAAACCGTCGTAATGCCAAAGGATTTTTGTATACCGCGGATCATCTCCCTTAATTCATCCCTTAAGGCGGGCTCCAAATTGCTGAGCGGTTCGTCGAGCAGCAAAACGTTCGGCCGGACCACCAAGGCTCGGGCCAGCGCTACGCGCTGGCGCTGCCCTCCAGACAGCTGGTCCGGTCGGCGGGTCTCGAAGCCATCCAACAGCACTGCTCCGAGCGCGTGCTCGACCTGCCGGCGAATCGCATCCCTGGCATAGCCCCTCAACTTAAGCCCATAAGCCACGTTTTCGTAGACGGACATAAAAGGGAACAGGCTATGTTCTTGAAACACCATCACCGCCCCACGCTTTTCCACGGGCGTCCCCAAGATCGAGGCGCCGTCGAACTTCAGATCGCCGCTCGTCGGCGTCAACAGACCGGCGATCATCCGCAGAGTCGTGGTTTTACCGCTCCCGGAAGGCCCCACCAGGGCCAGCAATTCGCCCTGATGGACCTCAAGCGTGAGATCCATCACCCCAGGTTCACCCGCAGAATATTCTTTAGTGAGGTTGATTAAGTCAAGCGTCGTCATCTCTTAAATCTCTGGCGGTCAGCTTTATTCCGGCCAGACCTCCATCTCGCCGGCTAACGGCAGCGGAACCATGGCATCTGGTCCGAGAAAATACTTTTCGTAAATCGCATGGTATGTGCCGTCTTTCCACAATTCCTGTAAAGCATAATTAACCTGATCGCGCCAGAGCGAATCATCTTGGGGCAGGCCGATGCCATACTGCACCGGGTTAAACCCGCCGGGGATCAGCGTCAGGCCTGGATCGCCAGCCGCTAAGGCCAGCAGCGTGATATTGTCTTCGGTATACCCTTCTACGGCGCCGTCGCGCAGCGCCTGCATGGCAGCCAGCTTATCGGTGAATTCGACCATCTCCGGTTCTGACCCGCCTGCCTGCTCGACGAAGCTTCGCCAGGCCGGGATGGAGGAGCTGCCCGCATTCGCAGCCACTTTCTTATCGGTCATCTCTTCCAAGGATGAATAAGTACCCGTACGAACGAGAAAAGACTGATTATCCCAAAAATAGGTGCCGCTGAAATCAACGGCGTCATCGCGCTGCCGTGTGTGGTTCATGCTGGCAACGGCTAAATCGATTTTTCCTTCTTGCAAGAAACTGATGCGAGTTGTCTCGTCGACTCTGACCGTATCGATATCAACGCCCAGTTTTTCCGCCAAGGCATTGGCGAGTTCCACATCGAAGCCCACCCATTGACCGTCTTCGGTGATGAAACTGAGCGGGGGGTTGTCAAAACGCACGCCAATTCTGACCACTCCTGCGTCCATCACCCGGTCGTAAACGGAGCTTTGCGGAGAGCCAGGATCGCCAGCGTTCGAGGCCGGGTTCTGCCCTCCGCAGGCAGTCAAGATTAGAATCAGAACAATGTACGCAAGAATGACCTGCCAGCGTCGTTTCATTTACTACTCCTTCTACAACAGTTAAAAACCTTAGAAATTACGCGGTTCCCCTCAAAATTCATAAGGCCTGACCCTAGTAATTCGCCAGGGAATGAACCAGATCCTTTGACGGCAGACGGCGCTCCCAGCGCTCCGCAATCTGCGCAATCCCAAAAGCAACCACAAAGTACAAAACGCCCACAAAAATATACAGGCTGACCCAATACGAGGAATTCGTAAGATCGCTTCCCAACGCTGAACGGGCGACTGTCATCAGATCGGAAACGCCGATAACGACGACCACCGAAGTATCTTTAAACAGGCTGATCGCCTGCCCGGCGAACGCCGGCATCATGACCCGGAAAGCATAACGCAGTTTGACCTGACTGTATACCTGCCAGGGAGTGCTGCCGATCACTCTGGCTGAATCCTCGAGCTGGCGCGGTACGGCTTGCAACCCGGAGCGCACTATCTCGGCCTGGTAAGCCGAGCTGAACAGCGTTAAGGAGATCAACGCAGCCCACCACGGGCTCAACTCGATCCCGAAACGACCTCCGCCCACAACCTGGTAATTTATCAGCAGCAGCAATATCAAGGGCAGCCCACGGAAAATCTCAATATACAAACGGGTTAGCCAGCGCACGGATCTGAATCGAGACTGGCTGGCGCTGCCCAACCCGATCGCCACGAACAGGCCCAATCCCACACCGAGTACGGCCAGGAGAATACTCAGGACCAGTCCTCCGGGGCGCTGTCCAGGATAACCGAACAGCAGGTAGGGAAGTTGTCTCAACAGGAACTCGAGGTGGGCTGCCATCTTTTACCTGACCGGAACTCCCTGCAAATCGCTTTGAACCTCCGCTCCATCACCCCCCGGTTCGAGCGAGCCGTACAAAAGGCGTTCACACCAACGCAACAGCGCGCTCATTGAAAAAGCCAGCGCCAAGTAGATAATCGCCGCCAGCAGAAGGAAATCCACCGCGCGAAACGAGCGGGTGATCGAAGTGAGCGTGTTGTGGAATAATTCCGGCGTTGACACCAGCGCGGCCAGCGCAGTGTTCTTCATATTGTGAATCAGGCGAGTCGAAATCGCCGGAAACGAAGCGCGCAATCCCTCCGGGACAAGCAGCTGGAATAAAACATTTCGCTTTGTCGCGCCTAGGGTGCGCGCGGCGTCAACCTGTTCCTGGGCAATTGTGCCAACGCCCGCGCGGAAGATCTCTGCCAGGTAAGCGCTGGTGTTGAGCGTCAAGGCAAAGCTGGCAGCCACCGTGTAATAGGGCACCAGCAAACCGGTTGAGCCTCCGATCCAGTCAACCAGGGCGTTATTGAAAAAAAGCTGCTGACGCAGCTCGACCGGGAAGAGATTTGGAAAGGCGTAAGCCCAAAAAATGATCTGCACCAGCGCGGGGATATTCCGGTTCACCGTAATATAGATTCCGGCCAAGTGGCGTAAGACCGCATTTTCAGCCAGCCGCAGCACTCCAAAAGCAATGCCAACTCCCATAGACGATAGAGACGTGATCACGGTCAGGGCCAGGGTAAACGCTAATCCCTGCCCAAGCAAACGGATCGCCTCCGGACTGATCCATGAGATCAACATCAACACCGCCTTGTACTTAGGAGTGGTTTAGCATACAACAGAAACATTACGAAAACCTTAATCGCCCTTCTGGTCTCTCAAATGGAGGCGGTTCGGGCCAGCAGCAACATCACTTGGCTATTGGCTTTGAGCGGCTCGCCGGTATAGATTCCATACTCAGCAGTGATCGTAAAGCCTGCCTCATGGAGCAGCCCGGCCAACTCCTCCCGGTCGAACAGCCGGTAGCGCAGCACGTATTCGTCCGTTTGCTGGGGCGACACCACCTGGAAAACTTCGGTGACCACGTTCGTCTCGGGATCGTAGGCGCGGGAGACGTCCGTGTAGCGCTCCTCAGCGCCGAAACGTTCCCCGGTTTTCAAGCTGCGCACCGCCACTGCGCGTTGGGGCACCTCGACAGCGAAAACGCCGCCAGGTCGCAAAGCTTGCGCGGCGCGCTCGATCAGCTGGCGGTTGTCCGCCTCATTACGGATCTGTCCTAAGGTGGTGAACAGGCACAGCGCGGCGTCAAAAAGTTCCCCGGCGGTGAAGTCCTCCCCGGCGACCTCGATGAACTCCGGGGCGACCCCTGCCTGGGCAGCCCGCCGGCGCGCCGCGGCGATCATCGCCGGCGACGGATCGATTCCCACCACCGGGTACCCTCTGCGGGCCAGCTCGATGGCATGGCGGCCCGGGCCGCAGCCGATATCCAGCACCCGAGCGCCTGCCGTAATGCCCCCTTGCGCCAGGAGGAAATCAACCTCTTGTTCGGTCCGTTCGCGGGTCAGCAGAGGGTGTGTCAGGTACGGCGAACCGCGCTCGAAGAAATTGGCTGTGGGCATTAAAGTATCCTCTTAAAAAACCGGCGCATCCGGATGGATCTATCCCACCCTGGACGCACCGGCGGATGCACTATCGCTCTATTGGTTGATTCAACTGGGCTGGGGTGGAGCGTGCAAATCCTCACTCACGGTGGGGAAATATACGTTGCGTTTCACTCAAAGGCTGTCACGGATGTCCAACATGGGGATATCCGTGCGCGCCACCTCGTAAAGCGCTTCAAAGGGCAGATCGGCGTTTTGCGCCGCGGCTTGCTCGGCCCAGGCTTCGATCCACGCCCGGTCGATGCCGTCTACGTCGTCCACCACCCGCAGGCGGTCGATGTCGTAAGCCTCCATCAGGGCTTTGACCTCGGCGACCACGCTCTCCGGCGAACGGATGCGGAAATCCTGTCCGTGCACGGCGTCGGCGCACCACTCGCAGCCGTAGGGGCATCCGCGCGCTACGGAGATGGACAGCGAGGCGTAGCCGTGGTGTTCCCGCCACACCTGCAGATATTTCTCCACGTCGATCAGCTCACGCGCTGGGGCGGGCAGTTCGTCCAGGTTGAGGATGAAGGGCCGGCGCGTGTTGACGACCGCTTCGCCCGCCTCATTCCGGTAGGCGATGCCGTCAAAACCCGCTAATGCGGCCCCCTGTCTCTCGCCGGCGCATAATACCGGCAGCAGCTCCGCCATGGTGAGCTCGCCTTCGTGGTGAACGACCAGGTCTACAGCCGGCTCTTGAAGATAACCCTTTGGGTCGCTGGTCGGGTCCGGCCCGCCCACCACAACGGTCGCGCCGCGTTCGTGAGCCAGGCCAGCCAGGCGCAGCGCAGCTGCCCGGTTCGGTTTGACCACCGTAATTCCCACAACTCGCGGGGCATACCGGCGCAGCGCGGCTTGATAATCCTCCACGCCGCCCGAAAAGGTGCCGTCGAACACATCGACGGATGAACCTCGTTCCCGCAAAAAGGCAGCCAGGTAGAGCAGGCCTAGGGGGAAATAGGGCGACATCATCTCGCGTTCGGCCTGATCGTCTTGTAAAAAGACGGGGTTGACCAGCAACAAGTCTAAGGGCATGATCCTCCTATTGCACGGCGCTTACGTTTGCCTGGGTAAACGCCAGAACTGCGTCATTATACATGATGCCGGGAGGGCGCCAATTCTTACCGGCCTGGTAATAACCGGGCGACATGGCACGCCTGACAATTAATCATACGGGCCAGCCAGTTTAAAGGATCTATGAAACCTTTGGTGCTAGTTCTACAGGCTGAACCGAGCAAGAGAGAAATGTACACAGC
>CAYNWK010000030.1:0-33583 GCA_964400875.1 uncultured Anaerolineaceae bacterium
CAACACGTCCAGGATGATATGCGCTCCAGGGCCGCGATCGTAGACATCCCCGATGACGTGCAGCCGGGCGATAGCCAGGCGTTGGATCAGGTGTGCGATCGCGGTAATGAATTGACCTGCACGCGCCGTTTCGATGATCGTATCGATAATGCCGTTGAAGTATTGCGTCCGGTTAGGATCGTCTTCTTGTTCAATCAGCAATTCAGAGATGATCTCTTCGAATCCTCGAGGTAAAGCCTTGCGAACCTGGGTCCGCGTATATTTCGACGCGACTGACCGGCAGATGGCAATTAACCGGATCAAGGTTTCACGAGTCCAGGTTTTGTCCGGCGTCGTTGATTCGATCAGCGCTATTTTCTGTTCCGGGTAATAGATCAATGTGGCTAGCTGCTGTTTTTCGGCTTCTGTTATGGACTCTTTGAAAATATCATCGATCTTGCGTTTGATCGAACCGGATCCGTTTTTTAGGACGTGCAAAAAAGCTTCATGCTCTCCATGGATGTCGGAAATGAAATGCTCGGTACCCTTGGGGAGATTCATCATCGCTTTCAGATTGATGATCTCACTCGAGGCAGCCTGGATGGTGGGAAATTGCTTTGCCAGCAGTTTGAAATAATGGTAATCCTGGGCTGTGAGCGATTCCAAGGTCAACCTGCTTTCATTAAACTTAAATTCGTACTTGAGATCCGCAATTTCCAAAAATCAGATCAATAAAGTGCTGGAGTCTTATCTGGAGGGAGGTGGGCCAGTTGTAGCGCGCACGACCAGTTCAACAGGAAGCTGGTAATGTGCGATACTTGGTTTGGTCCCATCGATAAAGTGTTCATTGATCAGCCGAGCAGCCAATTCACCAAAATTGACTACCGGTTGCTTCAAGGTGGTCAATTCGAGGTACTCGGCAATATCGTTGTCGTCAAAGCCGATCAACGAGACATCCTCCGGGACGCTTAGGTTCATATCACGGATAGTTTTTAATGCGCCAACCGCCATTTCGTCCGAAATAATGAAGACGGCGGTAGGAGGTTTGTGGATCGAGAATAACGATTTCATTGCCTCAGCGCCGCCTTTATAAGAGAAATTACCGTGGCGAATATATTCGGGACGTACGGTAATATCATTGTCGGCGAGGGTTTGAAGATATCCTTGTTCCCGCGCGCGGGGGACGGAGAAGTGCAATGGATCCTCGTCCAAGCCTGTGATCAAACCAATGCGATGATGCCCAAGGTTAATTAAGTGTCGGGTGGCTAAAACGGCTGCATTGAAATTGTCAACGGAAACGGAGGAAATATCATTGAGGCGCGTTTCAACCGTTACGACCGGTATCATCGCATTTTTCAACTTTTCCACATCCTTGGATGAGGGTGTAAGCGTGGACAGAATCAAACCATCCACCGGCCGGTTGGAACAAATCCTATTGATCAGATCAGAGAGTTTCTCCAGACTGGCGATGCTGTAACGGACAACATCAAAGTTGTCCGTCATCAATTGGATCTCAATTGACGTTGCCAATTTACTGTAGAACCACTGGTCGGTTAGCGGTAAGATCAATCCGATCACAATGTGCCCGGAGGCTTTGCGTGAGACGTGTGGACTGAACTTATAATTTAGTTCTGCTGCTGCTCTCAGGATGCGCTCGCGAGTTGAGGGGGCGACGTTCGGCAGGCCGCGCAGCGCGCGGCTTACCGTCGCGTTAGAGACCCCCGTTTTCTTGGCGACATCTTCGATCGTCGTAGACATAGACTACCCCCGGGAAAAGGGTCGCCGATAGATATTGACAAGTATACAAAATATTTGTATACTATGCAAAAGCTTGCATAAATGTTAGTTCTGTTGTAAAATTATACACAACTAATCCAAACTTTGCAACAAATATACATAACTTGAGTTATGACAAATTTTCCCGTTGCATGGTCGTCAATGGTCGAGCCACAATCGTGGATCAGGTATGCAAACCTGAGGTCTGCCGTCACATAGTCTTATGACTAGATGACGGCTTTTTTTATCTCCTGCTGACCACAGCCTGGACCACCACACCACATCCCAGCCTTTTCATCCCAGCACAAATCCTATTGAAAGGAGGTGAGGCAATCGCACAACCTTCGAAGACCTAGTTTGGCAGAGGGCGAGTCGTTCGCCGGCCTGTCGCATCAATGTATTCTTCATTCTGTCTCAATATACCTAACAGTGAGGAGTAAAAATGAAAAAACCGACTTTAACCCAAGAATTGATGGCCGAATTCTTCGGAACGTTCCTGCTTATCCTGGGCGGTGATGGGGTCGTCGCCAACGTGGGTCTGGCGCCCCGCTTGGCTCCCAATGGCTATGACTGGAACTCCATTGTATGGGGGTGGGGTCTCGCTGTGATGATCGCCGTGTACGTGGCCGGTGGTGTTACTGGGGCGCACATCAACCCTGCCGTAACCTTTGCAATGGCTGTCAAGCGCGACTTCCCTTGGGGCAAGGTGCTGCCGTACTTCATCGCCCAAATCGCAGGCGCCTTCGTTGGCGCATTAGGCGTCTATTTGGCCTACCGCGATGGCCTGGTGGCAGCAGGGATGCCCAATGTCTGGTGCACCGGACCAGGCTCGGTTTTCGGAACCGCATTTTGGGGTGGTGGAACAGCATCTGGACCTGTAGCATACAGCTTGTTGACCGCCACGATCACCGAGATCTTAGGCACGATGATGCTGCTGTTAGGCATCGTTGGTTGGGTCGATTTTGGGGGCGAACAAGCTGGTTGGGGCCTTGGCCTCATCGTCGGCCTGGTTGTGGTTGGGGTCGGCTTGGTGCTGGGTGGACCCAGCGGATACGCCATCAACCCGGCGCGCGACTTTGGCCCACGCTTGTTCGGCACCTTGGTCGGCACTGGAGGGCTATTTACCGGATGGTATTGGCTGGTCGCACCTATCATCGGTCCCTTAATCGGCGGTCCGCTGGGCGTCATTTTGTACGACATCTTCATCAAGCCCGGTTTGCCCACGGCTGAGCCCGCGGCGGCAGATTGAGCTGTCCCTGAATCTCTCCTGAGGTGGGGGCGTAGCGAATGCGCATTCAAAGCATTACCTACGCCCCTCAGGGAATCAAAATCGTATTAGAACGAGAACATGGTGGGGGATGTTCTGGTCTAAAGTACAGGGCAAATCAGTGCCCTGACGAATTGTGTAAGAAAACGTATTACAAAAGGAGTGACGCTCATGGCAAAGTATGCAGCAGCAGTTGATCAAGGCACCACAAGTACCCGTTGTATGCTTTTCGATCACAGCGGCGGCGTGGTAAGCATTGATCAAAAAGAACACGAGCAAATTTATCCCCAGGCGGGATGGGTCGAACACGATCCGATGGAAATCTGGGAGAGAACCCAGGAGGTGATTAAGGGCGCCTTGGCGAAGGTTATGGCGCAACCGGGCGACATCGCTGCGGTCGGCGTCACCAACCAGCGTGAGACCACAGTCGTATGGAACAAAAACACCGGCAAGCCCTACTTCAACGCCATCGTGTGGCAAGACACCCGCACGGACAAGATCTGCAACGAACTTGCTAAAGACGGCGGACAGGACCGCTTCCGCCCGAAAGTCGGTTTGCCGCTGGCGACCTACTTCTCAGGCCCGAAGATTAAGTGGATCCTGGAGAATGTGGATGGCGTGCGAGCCGCAGCAGAAAGCGGCGATGCGTTCTTCGGCAATATCGACTCCTGGGTGATCTGGTGGCTGACGGGCGGCCCCAACGGCGGCGCCCATGTAACCGACGTTTCCAACGCCTCGCGAACTATGCTGATGAACCTGGAGACGCTGGATTGGGATGACGAGATCCTCGGCATTATGGGAATACCGCGAGCGATGCTGCCCAGGATCGTGCCATCCAGCGATCCGAAGACATGGGGCAAAACCTCGAAGAGTGGACCGTTTGGCGACGAGATCCCGGTATGCGGCGATCTGGGCGACCAGCAAGCTGCCCTGGTGGGCCAGACCTGTTTCAGCGTGGGCGAGGCCAAGAACACCTACGGTACGGGCTGCTTCATGCTGCTCAACACCGGCAACGAGCCTGTCCAGTCCGAGAATGGCCTGCTGACCACGCTCGGTTACAAGATCGGCGACAAACCAGCCGTCTACTGCCTGGAAGGTTCGATCGCCATCACCGGTGCGCTCGTGCAGTGGCTGCGGGATAACTTGAATCTGATCGAGAAATCCCCGGAGATCGAAGACCTGGCTAAGACCGTTGACGACAACGGCGGGATCTACTTCGTGCCGGCCTTCTCCGGGTTGTTCGCCCCTTACTGGCGGAGCGACGCCCGAGGTGTAATCGTCGGGATGACCCGCTACGTCAACAAAGGCCACTTCGCCCGGGCAGCGCTAGAGGCGACTGCATTCCAGACCCGGGAAGTTTTGGACGCGATGAACAAAGATTCCGGTGTTGACTTGAAAGCCCTCAAGGTTGATGGCGGCATGGTTTACAATGAGCTGCTGATGCAGTTCCAGGCTGATATCCTGGGTGTGCCTGTGGTACGTCCTGTGGTTGCTGAGACCACTGCGCTGGGTGCGGCTTACGCCGCCGGCCTGGCCGTTGGGTTCTGGGACAACCTGGAAGATCTGCGCCAGAACTGGCAGGTTGACAAGACCTGGGAGCCCAAGATGGATGCCGATACCCGTGCAAAGCAATTCAAGGGCTGGAAGAAAGCCGTCGAGCGAACTTTCGATTGGGTCGAGGAATAGACAAGTAACTGTTTGGCGTAGATGAGGGTGATGGAGCACATCACCCTCATCAATCCCGCCCGACTGAACTACGACGCACCCGGGCGAGGGTGCGTCGTTCGTCTGACAGGAGGATTGCATATTGGCTCAAAAAAGTAATCAGAAAAGCAGCAAGGGAAAATCCCGTAAGAAGGATGTGCCTATATCGAACGACCCATGGATTTCAATGCGTTCGGCCTTGCTCATCATGGGAATAGTTAGCGGTGCTTTGGCGGTGTTCGTTGGCTGGAATGCGATCCAGACTCAGGGCGTTCTGATGGGGGTTGCCTGGGGTCTGGGATTTGGGGTTGCCAACTGGCTAATATTTTTTGTTGCGTTCAAGTTTTTCAAGTGGAGCCGAGGGCGGCAGTAAAGACTAAGTTTGTATCGTATTGACATATGGAAGCGATCGGGTTCTCCTCACAGTACGATCGGCAGATTGAGCCTTGGGAACGCCTCTGGGCTCCTCACGACGAACCGACGTACCAGTCGGTATTAGATAAAATTCTTCCGACGGATGTGGTATTAGATATCGGCGCCGGGGACTTGCGCTTTGCTCGTATGGCTGCAAATATTTCCCACCGGATCTACGCTTTGGAGATTCGGAAGGATTTGATCAATAGCGCCTGTATGATAGGGTCGCTGCCTGAAAATTTAATCATCATTCAGGGTGACGCCCGAAGATTATCATTTCCACCCGGAATTACCTGCGGAGTCCTGCTGATGAGGCATTGCACTCATTTTGCGCTGTATGTGGAAAAATTGAAAGCCGCCGGCGCGACCAGGTTATTTACCAACGCGCGCTGGGGATTCGGGGTAGAGACAGTGTGGTTAAGGTCTCGAGGATCGGAATATTCGCAAATCCCTCTTGGGTGGTACGCATGTAAGTGTGGGCAAGTTGGATTCAAACCCGGCCCAGTGGCGTTGTTAACCAGGGAAGCAGAAACCAAGGTCTATGAGGTAGTCAACTGTCCTGGGTGTGAGCCCGGTCTGATGGCCGATTTTTGATCTTGATCCAGGTTGGATCTGAAAAACATAGCATGATGAATAAGGAAGTGTACTTGTGAGCAAACCACATGCCATCGTAATTGGCGCGGGATTCACCGGCGTTGCCACCGCTCATGATCTGGCATCGCGCGGCTTTGATGTAACCGTGGTAGAAAGGGGGCCGATTGTTAACGGAACCTCAGGTCGAACACATGGGTTGTTGCACAGTGGAGGGCGTTACGCTGTGGGCGACCAGGAATCCGCGATCGAGTGCATCGAAGAGAACATGATTCTGCGCAAGATCGCCCCGCAGATGATCGAGCAGAACGGCGGGCTTTTCGTTGCCATTAACGAGGATGACCTGGCCTACCGGGAGAAATTCATTCAGGGAAACGAGGCTTGTGGAATACCGATCGAGGAGATTACATCTGAAGAAGCGCTCAAGCTCGAGCCGAATTTGAACCCCAAAGTGTTGACGGCATTCACCGTTCCTGATGGCACTTTTGACCCCTTGCGTCTGGCGTTGGCTTTTGCTGCAACCGCGAAACATAATGGCGCGAAATTCTTGTTATTCACCGAGGTCAAGGAATTAATCATCGATGGCAAAGGAAACGTCGCTGGTGTAAAGTTTTGGGATCGAAAGACGGACACTCATAGCGAATTACGGGGCGATATCGTGGTCAGCGCGACTGGCGCCTGGGCAGGCGAGATCGCTGCCATGGCGGACGTCAGTGTACCGGTCATACCTACGCCTGGCGTGATGGTAGCTTACGACGAGCGAATGGTACAACGGGCGATCAACCGCTTGAACAAACCGAGCGATGGCGACATCATCGTCCCTCAAAGGCGAATGATGGTGGTAGGAACCACTTCGTTTTCTGCGGATAATTTGGACTATATCCCGGTATATGAGGATCAAGTGAAATTAATGTTGGCGCGGGGGGCAGAACTCGTCCCCAAGATCAGAGAAACCAAGGAGCGCGGGGCTTACATGGCCTCGCGACCGTTGGTAGGGGCGGGCAATACCGGGCGCAGTATTGCGCGCACTTTCAAGTGTTTTGACCACAAGGAAACCAATGGGGTGGACGGATTCGTCACCATCACCGGTGGAAAAGCCACCACCCTACGGATGATGGCTGAAAAGACCGCTGATCTGGTCTGTAAAAAACTTGGCGTATCCGCCGAATGTACGACTGCAGAACGCCCTCTCCGATCTTACCGAGATTTTTATACCTCTCCGAACTGAGGAGAACCATACTTCAACACCGACCGACAAGGAAGGGATAATGAGCCAGGAGAAATGGAAGGTTACTTATCGAATCTTCCGCAAAAAAGGGACAGAGTCATCCAAGTTCGAGGATTTCGAACTGGAGGTCAGTCCAGATGAGTATGTTTTGGACGGAGTGGAGCGAGTTTGGGCATTTCACGATCGCTCGTTAACCTTCCGGCATGCCTGCCACCATTCAACCTGCGGCGCTTGCGGCATGGTCGTTAACGGGTTTGAAAAGTTGAGTTGCATTACGCCGATTCGCGAGATAACGCAGAACGGCGGCGTTGTCAAAGTAGAGCCGATGCGCAATTTTCCTGTGATCAGCGACCTAGTCGTGGATATGGGGTTGTTTTACAGCCGGATGGACATGGTAGGCCAACGCCAGGTGATCCCGCTTGAAGAAGAACCCACCCAAGCTGGCATTCAGACCGGGCCGGTTGAACGCGACGGAGGTTACGTACGTTTATCGGACTGTATCGAATGCGGATTGTGCATAAGCGCTTGTCCCATTGTGGCCACAACCCCCGCGTATCTTGGTCCTGCCGTGCTGGCCGGAGCACAGCAAAATGGTTTAGAGCGAACTCCCAAGCTGCTGGATTTAGTTGACACTGAAGACGGCGTATGGCGGTGTCACAGCGCCTACGAATGTACTGCGGTATGTCCATCGAATGTAGAACCGGCCTGGCGAATCATGGATCTGCGCAAACAAGTCGTCAAAGCGAAGCTCAAGGGTCTCTTCGGTGGAAGCTGACGTTATCTAATCAGGAGAGTTTGGAATGATCGAAAGCCAGGAAAAATCAAAGACATCCGGAGTTGCTAAATGGTTCGACCCGCGCTGGAGGCATTCTGGCACCTGGGCTTTTATCCTCAACCGAGTGACTGCCTTAGGGTTGACCGTTTACCTATATTTGCATTTGGTGATATTACGAAGTTTGGCCGGAGGTCCGGAAGCATATGATGGATTTTTGGCGACTATAAGGTCCCCGATTTTTGTCTTTGGTGAGCTGTTGGTTGTGATCGGCGGTCTCATTCACGGATTGAATGGCTTGCGCATCGCCTTGAACAGTTTCGGGATCGCCGTCCCATACCAACGTCAGTTATTCTACGGTTTGATGGTTATAGCTATCATCACCAGTGTGATCTTCGGCGTTCGCATGTTTACGGCTTAGCACCAAATAACACCTAAGATAAATTAAGGACTAGGAAGCGATTATGATTGAAACGAGATCTGCCCCCAAGAATGGTGAAGGCGCCTGGTTGTGGATGATTAAGATATTTGGGGGAGTGTTAATCGTCGTGATTTTGATCATACATCTAATCGTCAACCATTTTATCGCCGAAGGAGGCTTGTTAACCTACGCGGACGTGGTTCGTTATTATTCGAATCCAATCATCCCCATCATGGAGATCAGTTTTTTGATCCTGGTTGTATCTCATTCTCTGATCGGATTGCGAAGTATCATCCTGGATCTGAAACCCGCCAGGTCGCTCCTGACAGCTGTAAATTGGATTTTCGCGGTGGTTGGCGTCGTCTCGATTGTCTATGGAATCTGGTTGGTGATGTCGATTGTCTCACAAGGAAGCGCCTAGTTCATTATTGGTTTGCTAAGGAAGGTAGTCGAACACGGTTGATCGCAAAGACGGAGACAAGAAACAAGACACCGTAAATGCCGAAAATCAGGAGATAGCCTAATTCGGGGGAATCGGGTACGTGGCGTGTGAAGAAATCGGCGATGGGGCCGCCGAGATAAGCGCCAATTGCGCCAGCCCCGGCGCCAGCTAAATTTGCAATTCCAAGATAGCTTGCAGCCTTCTTTTTGGGAACCAGCTCAGTTCCCAAAGCCCAATTGGCTGTGTAAAAAACTCCTGTAGCCGCCCCGATGAATGCCCCTCCGATGTAGATTGTTGTGAGATTGGGTAGAGAGAGAGCTATCAGGGTCCCCAAGGCGGCGATAAACCCGCTGTACGTCACCAATTTTTTATGCCCAAAACGGTCGGCTAACCAACCGCTGGGCAGCGCGAACAGCAGTACAGCAAGGCCGACGATCAACATCAGGATCGCCCCCGGACCGGCAGCTTTTTCCCGGACAAGTCCCAGGCGCGCTTGCAGGAAAAAGATCGCGAAAGTTGAAAGATTCACAACACCAACCAGATAGGCTAATCGGTTGACTACCCACCAGGTGAAGGATCGCTTATTTCTGGCGGCGGTCCCAATACCGATCTTAACGCTCAACCAAACACCCACCCCGATGGCAACGAGCATCGCCAACAGACCAGCAAGCCCCGCTAGAACGATCATCGCCTGAGGCGAAGCAAGGGTTGCGATCGATAGCCCGCTCAGACGGATGAATTCGCCCATCCCGAGAATAATCGCGGTAAATAGGGCCGTCATCATGACTAACCGGGCAAATGGTCTCCAATCCATCGAGCTAGGAGGGCGAACGAGCGGTTTTTCCCGTACGAACATAGTAATCAGCGTAGTTGAAATCAACAAAATTGATGTGACGATTAATCCTCCCCGAATATTACCTCCATTGATTAACCGGGCGACCGTAAAAGCGACAAAGATTAACGGTAGGGGTAGTTCCAGGACGGCTTTAACCCCAGAAAACCGCCCTCGTTTCTCCTCAGGAACCAAATCGGGGATCAGCCCTTGTTGAGCGCTCAGGGCAATATTCGAAGAAAGCTGCAGCATCAGCACAGCGAAGAATAAAAACCGGTATCCTGAGATGTTTTCCATGTCCAGTGATAAGCCGATGGCTGCAATAAAAACCAGGTTTAAAACCGAGCCGAGCAAGATAAACGGCCGGCGCCGGCCCCAACGGGAAATGTTCCGGTCGGATATGACGCCGAAGCCGGCTTGGACGAGTACTGCGACCATCAAGCTCCACAACCGCAGGTTTCCAAATAAAGTACCTTTCAGCTCTTCTCCGACAAAGTCCTGGACCAATAAAGGAGTGATAAGCCCGGTTGCTTGTGCCAGTGTCGTTTGCCCAAGGTAGAATATGTTGATGGTGATGTAGTCATACCAGCGAACTGGTCGACCCATAGTCCTTCTCCTCATCAGTTTGATAATTTGCTGATTTTATCACCTGGCAAAATTGATACAGTTAGAAGTTACACAGTTTACGAGGGAATTGGAGGTGTTTTGGCGAGCACAGCCCGCCCAAACACCCCCAAATGCATTAGTCCTAACAGTAGAGCCATTGGAAGTTAACAGCAAGACTTTGCCTTCCCTATACAACGCTCCGAGCAAGCCCGACTTAGTGTTGTTTGACGGTGATATGGTTTTGGCGTATAATTTTAAGGTAGTGTATTGGTATTGATTGAAAAGGTTGTAGTTGGGGGAAGAATCTCAAGAACTTATTAGGCCCGTCTTCTCAGGAGACGGGGCTATTGTTGTGAGCACAGGAGTGGCCATGAATTCGAAAACAAGATCGGATCCATTCGGAGCTCGGGCGGCCCTCGAAACCGCGTCCGGGCAGGTGGAGATCTATCGCCTCGAGCGATTAGAAAAATCGGGGGGTAGCCAGATAAACCGGCTGCCCTTCTCAATCAAGATACTCCTGGAGGCTGCTCTCCGCCAATGTGATGGATTTGAAATTACGGAGAAAGATGTCACTGGCCTGGTAAATTGGAGCTCTGCTCAAGGCGAGCGAAAAGAGCTGCCTTTTAAACCTGCCCGGGTGATCATGCAAGACTTCACCGGGGTTCCAGGGGTCGTCGATCTCGCCGCGATGCGCAGCGCGCTGGAGCGACTTGGGGGCGATCCAGCGCGCATTAACCCCGTGATCCCGGTGGATTTGGTAATCGACCATTCCGTACAGGTGGATCGCTTCGGTTCGAGTTATGCGCTGTTCTTCAACGCCGAGCGGGAATTCGAAAGGAATCGCGAGCGATACGAATTTCTTCGCTGGGGCGCCAATGCCTTCGAGAACTTTCGTGTAGTCCCTCCGGCGACGGGAATTGTTCACCAGGTCAACCTTGAATACCTTGGGCAGGTGGTGATGTCTCCGAACGTTAATGGTCGGGTCGTTGCCTACCCGGATTCATTAGTAGGAACCGATTCGCATACTACCATGATCAACGCGCTCGGCATCGTTGGATGGGGGGTTGGGGGCATCGAAGCCGAAGCGGTCATGCTCGGACAACCGATCTACATGCTCACCCCAGATGTAATCGGGTTTAAATTAATTGGCGAGCTGCCCGAAGGGGCGACGGCAACCGACCTGGTGCTGACCGTCACCCAAATGCTGCGTGAACACGGAGTGGTGGGTAAATTTGTAGAATATTATGGTCCGGGCATGGGCAAATTAAGTCTGCCGGACCGGGCGACGATTGCCAATATGTCGCCGGAGTATGGGGCTACCATGGGGTTTTTCCCGGTCGATCAGGAGACCCTGCGTTATATGGCCTCAACCGGCCGCTCGCCAGAGCGAGTGGACCTGGTTGAGCGTTATTGCAAAGAGCAGGGGTTATTCCATACCGAGAGTACGCCGGATCCGGATTACACCGAAACCCTGGAGCTGGATATGAGCACTGTGCTTCCCAGCATCGCAGGGCCTAAAAGACCGCAGGACCGCATCCCCTTGGGCGAGGCCAAAAGCGCTTTTTGGCAGACGTTGGATAAATCCTTTGGCAAGAAAATCGAGCTGGATGCCAGCGCCAATCCGGAGTACATCCGCTGGTTAGGGGAGGGCGGAGAACCGCTAGAAGCCTGGAAGATGCCCCAGCCACGCCGGCGGGATCTTTATCGCGGCCAGCATGTGACTCTGGAATTGGATGATGAAGAGACCACCCTGTCGCATGGTTCGGTAGTGATCGCCGCGATCACCAGCTGCACCAATACTTCCAATCCCTCCGTGATGATCGGCGCGGGGCTACTCGCCAAAAAAGCGGTTGAGCGGGGCCTGGATGTGAAACCCTGGGTGAAGACCAGCATGGCGCCTGGTTCGCGTGTGGTAACCAGATACCTAGAAGCCTCCGGATTAATACCTTTTCTGGAAGCTTTGCGGTTTCATATCGTCGGATACGGCTGTACTACCTGCATCGGCAACAGCGGTCCGCTGCCAGCGGCGGTCGCCCAGGCGGCTAATGAAGGTGATTTAGTTGTCGCCTCGGTGCTTTCCGGGAACCGTAACTTTGAGGGGCGCATCAACCCGGTCGTAAAGGCAAACTATCTTGCCAGCCCTCCCCTGGTCGTGGCTTACGCTCTGGCCGGCACGGTTGATATCGATATGGACAGCGAGCCATTGGGACACGACCCGAACGGCGAGCCGGTTTACCTTCATGATATCTGGCCCAGTCAGGAGGAGATTTTGGCTTTTATCCAATCTTCTCTTCGCCCGGAAATGTTCGAAGAAGAGTACGCCAACGTATTTGATGGCAACGAAACCTGGAATCAAATTCAAATCAGCGGCGGTGAGCTTTACGAGTGGGAGGACGATTCAACCTATATTGCGGAACCGCCGTTCTTCTCGGATTTGACCCTCGACCCACCTGGGGTAAAACCCATCAAAGACGCCAGGGTGCTCGCATTTTTAGGAGACTCAGTCACGACCGACCACATTTCACCGGCCGGCGCAATACCCAAAGCCAGTCCAGCGGGTGAATATCTGATCAATCACGGTGTAGAGCTGCGCGACTTTAATTCCTTCGGGTCCCGACGCGGCAACCACGAAGTGATGATGCGGGGGACGTTCGGAAATATCCGTATTCGCAATAAGCTGGTTCCCGAGGTAGAAGGCGGTTATACGGTTTACCAGCCAACAGGAGAACAGATGGCGATATATGATGCAGCTATGCGATATCTCCGCTCCGACACCCCATTAATCGTCATCGCTGGAAAAGAATATGGCACCGGCAGCTCCCGCGACTGGGCTGCAAAAGGCACGATCTTATTGGGTGTGAAAGCTGTAATCGCCGAATCTTATGAGCGCATCCACCGGAGCAATTTGATCGGTATGGGTGTCCTGCCGCTGCAATTTGCCGCAGGGGAGAGCGCCGAATCATTAGGATTGACCGGTTTTGAAGTCTATTCGATCATCGGGCTGGACGATAGCCTCAAGCCCAACCAGGAGCTCACGGTCAAAGCTGACGGCGGCATTGAGAAGGAGAAGATTTTCAAGGTCATTGCCAGGGTTGACACACCTGTTGAGGTTAAATATTACCGCAACGGCGGTATCCTTCACGCAGTACTGCGTGAGATGGCGAGGGATCAAGGGTGAGACTTTATAACAGCTTGACTCGAGAAGTTGACCCAATCGAGACGAGCGGAGAGCAGCTTAGTCTTTACGTGTGCGGCATTACACCGTATGACACAACGCACCTAGGCCACGCCTTTACCTATACCTCGGCCGATATCCTGGTCCGCTATCTGGAATTCCAGGGGTTCAAAGTCAATTACGTCCAGAATGTCACCGATATCGATGACGATATTTTGCGTAAGGCGAAGGAGCTGGATGAAGATTGGAGAGCGGTCGGCGACCAGTGGACGCGATATTTTATCAACGATATGATTGCATTGAACGTACGCCCGCCGGATTTCTTCCCGCGCGCGACGGATGTGATTGAGGATATCGTCGCTACGGTTGAGAAACTGCTCGAGGCAGGAGTAGCTTATGAACGAGAAGGCAGCGTATATTTCGATATCCATGCCTGGGATAGTTTTGGCAAACTAAGCCAGCTGTCTTATGGAAAAATGCTGCCAATCGCCAATGAGCGGGGCAACCGCCCGGATGATCCAAACAAGCGCGACCCCCTGGATTTTGTCCTCTGGCAGGCGCAAGGTCCGGGTGAGCCGGCCTGGGAGAGTCCATGGGGAGCAGGTAGACCGGGTTGGCATATCGAATGCTCGACAATGGCGACCAAGTATTTGGGACAAACTGTGGATATTCACAGTGGGGGACTGGATTTGTGTTTCCCGCACCACGAATGCGAGATTGCTCAGGTCGAGCCCGTCACCGGTAAGACGCCTTTTGTGCGCACCTGGATGCACGTCGCCATGGTCCGACATGAGGGAGAGAAGATGAGCAAATCCCTGGGCAACCTGGTTATGGTGCGGGATTTGTTAAAAGAATGGTCTCCTGACGGGTTGCGCATCTACCTTGGTTCTCATCATTATCGTGAACCCTGGAGTTTCAACGTTGAAGAGCTTGAGGCGGCAGAGGCGATGGCCAGAAAGGTATCCCAGGCACTATCGACGCCGGGGGGCGAGGCTGAACCCTTGGATCCTGGACCAGCCATGGCAGCGTTCACCTCTGCGATGGATGATGATCTGAACACCCCTCAAGCGATTGAAGTGATCGGAAATATGGCGGGGGCGCTGATCGATGCTGCCCAAGCTGGTCGATCTATTGAATCCGGTCGGCAGATCCTGGGCGGGTTATCCAAGATATTGGGTTTGCAAGGGGATACGAGACAGCCTGAAAAAAGGGTGATCGAGGGTTGGGGTGAGCATTTGAAGCGATTTTGATTAATGGGGGTGCCAGCCATTTTTGAGCATAATCGCCTGAAATGTGCACGTCACAACGCATTCGCCACAACCATTGCAGCGGGAAAGCTCGATATAAGCTGGCTCGTCGCGATCGATCTTTACGATGGCGCGTGTCTTACAGGCGCGGCGCGCTTCGCACGGATCACAGGTCTGACAGATCTCCCAATCAATCTCAGGACGAAGCATAACCTGCTGCCCTGCTTTTTTCAAATTCCGCTCGCTCCCTAAGTTGATCCCGCAGCGTATCGATATCAGCCGGAACCAGGTATGCAGCGATTGCCAGGAGGATTGCTCCAAGTACCCAGGCTGAAACTGATATGCTGAGGATGGCGACGTGGAGCGAGGTGGCGCTTGCGATGATGCCGGCGATTAACGGCGCCAGCGCCGCGCCGCCGTTCTCGATGAAGTATTGGATCGCCAGGGCTGTCGAGCGCACTTCGGGTAGGGTGATGTCGTAGACGGTCGAAATTACATTGGGGGAGGCAAAGGGGATAAAGAGGGCAGTGATCACCATCATCACCAGGAAGAGGGTCTGTTCACCGACCGGGATATTCAGCGTAATACTGAACAGGAGCGCGCCAGTGATCACGCCAACCATCGAAACGAGCAGTCGGCCGCGCGGCGTGCGGTGGAAGATATAATCGCCTATTGCGCCCCCGACGAAGTATCCTCCGGCGAGCACCAGAATCGCCGGTGCCATGGTCAGTAGAACTTCATTCGAGCTGTAATTCCGCTCGGTTTCCAGGTATCGGAAAAACCAATAGGTAATGACGTTCCAGGGGAAAGCTCCGACAAAACCCTGCGCGAACAATAAGAGCAGGCTACGTTTGCGGAATAAGCCCAGCGCCACTTTCATGTCGAACTTGTGAACCCCGATCTGGTCTAACTCGGCCAGCTCGGGTTCGCTCTGTCCTCGCGGCGCTTCTTTGACGCCGAAAAAGATCACAACAGCTACGATCAATCCCAGAGAACCCGTTATATAGAATACGGAACGCCATCCGAGCATCCCGCTGAGGAAAGTGGCTAACACCAGCCCCAACATGTATCCCAGAGGTTGGGTAAGCTGCAGAATTCCGTATACTTTCCCACGAATTCCAGGTTGGAAATAATCCGAGATCAGGCTGTACAAGCCGGGATAGCTGGAATCGTCTATTCCGGTGGAGGCGCGGCTGACGAGAAATAGGGGATAGCTAGGGGCGATGGCGCTCAACCAGGTCGTCGAACCCCAAATAAACGAGGCCAACGCCAAAAGTTTTGCACGGGCAAAACGATCGTAGAGATAGCCCCAGATCGGGTATAAAACCGCTCCGATCAGCAAGGCCCCGGTAAAAACTGCACCCATTTGAACTTCATTAATGCCGAAGGTTTCCATAATGGGGGAGGTCAGTGGGCCGATGAGCAGCTTATCGGCTTGGTGAAGCAGCATAAATATAAAAAAGATTGCTACCACGAACCAGCGATAATGCGACCGAGGTTTCATTATGATCCTTTATGCGATGCCAGGAAGTCTACGTTGAGCGGAATTTTATCGCAAAATATCCGGTGATGAGATTGGTTATTTGAAACTTGCCGTCGTTGGGTCGGACAGAGTGGTATCTGGAGGTTAAAGTACGCCAGAAACCACCGCGCTGCCCTCTACCAGGGTTTGGCATTATAAACCTATATTAATGCCAGAGGCAACGAGGGCATACAGGATGATGATCTTGATGGAATTATTGATTGCGTGTATCAGAATGGCAGCCCATAATGAGCCGCTGTATTCATAGACTAATGCCATAATGATGCCGAGGACGAATGCCGCACTGCCTACGGAAATATCCCCATGGACGATCCCGAACAAGGCTGAGCTGAGCAGGACGCCAGCCCAAATCCCCCAGCGCTCCTTCAACCAAACGTAAAATACACCACGGAAGAGAAGCTCCTCAGCAAATGGTACGGCCAGTCCTCCAAAAGCGACCATTCCGATGGCACCTAGCCATGAAAACCCCTCAGGAATCAGGAACCCGAGTTGAGGATTCTCGATTGGTTGACCTAAGGCAAGCATGATCAAAAAGGCGATCAACCCTGATAGAGGGATGACTATTGCGGATATGACCACCCCGGCAACCCACCAGCGGGTGGATAATCCAGTCAACCCGACTTTTTTCCAATCGTACTTGCGGCGCCTCATCCCGAAAACATACACACCCACGACGATGGCGAGCGCCTCTAGCAGGGCGAGGCTCAAGCTTTGACCAAGCGTCACCTTCGCCTCACCATTGGGACTGATCGCATAGAGGTCGAATACGCTGACGATGATGAATAAACCGATCGCAAAGATGATTCCAATGCCAAACAGAATCAATAATAAATCCGTCCCCTTCCAGATTTTTCCTGTTGATTTTCCCTGGTCTGCAAAGCTGAAATCATCCATTAACTTTATAACTCCTGCGTGGGATTCTACCAAGATCGCGAACGGAATTATTCGATGAAATGCAGAATGAAATCATCAAATTCGACGGTTGCAGCTTCTCCCTGATTGAAGAGTCCTGCCACCAAACCAAAGCGTCCTTCATCAATAGAGCTATCGAATGATTCATCAACCCACTCTCCGTTGATGAAAAATAGAAAGTGGGAGCCTATTCCGACTACGGTAAGCTGGTTTGGTTCCATGGGGCGAATCGAAGGATCCGGGGTCCAATCGATGAGCGGAATCGGTTCGTCGGCGGAAAACAAATAAAAGGAATAATACTGGTCCTGACTGATTCGAAAGAGATAATAATTTTCATCATCCCATTGGCGAAGGAGCAACCCAACTGAACCATCAGCAGGTCCACTGACCTGCTGGGCTTGAGCCGTCAGGTAAAAATCGGCTAACGGCTCCATCTCCGGCCTGGTCCAATAGTAAAACCCTTCATGTGCGTCCATCTCCCAATGATATTTGCCATTCTGGAGGTTCAAATTAAGGGTGACCAAATCGCCGTCGTCTTCTCCTATTGGCCATTCGTGAGGATTTTCAAAAAATGTTTCTGCAAGAAAGACCGGCTGATTGGAATAATCCAACAGTATAGATTCGACCGCTTGCTGCGTTTCATGCGCTCTAGCTGCTTCTGCTTTGGCCGTACTCTGTAAATTTTCTGCACTTTTTGTCGCGAAGCTGATGGCGCGTTGAGCCTGGGAGGTTTGTGTTGCCTGCGTATTTCCGCTTAGGTTCATCCTAATCGGGCTACAGCCCGATAACCACGTGGATAACAGCGCAAGAGATAGGTAGGGAATTACAAAAAACCGGCAAGGGGTGACAGGCTTGTTGTGCATGCTTTGATGTTCGGCGTCAATGGAATGTGTGAATGAGAATTAAGATAGGATGCAGGTAACGTTAATCGGCAACCCTAACGACCGGTTGTAATATAGTTTTCTAACTGCTCGATCACATACTCTTTTTGTGAAATGACTGCCTTAACTACATCACCGATAGATATCAGTCCGAGTAATTGCTGCTCCTCATAAACGGGCAAATGACGGATATGTTTATCGGTCATGATAGCCATGCAGTCCTCAAGAGATTGTTCAGGTCCGACATAAATAACCTTGTCGGTCATGATTGTTTCAACCGGTGTATTCATGGATGATTTTCCTTCAAGGATTACCTTGCGAGCATAATCCCGTTCGGAAAGGATGCCTACCATTTTTCCGTCTTCAATGACAACGAGAGCGCCGATATTCTTCTCAGCCATCAGCTTTAAGGCATCGAACACGGTGTCATCCGGGGCAATCGACCAGACCTGGTAACCTTTTTGATCCAAAAGCTGTTTTACGGTAAGCATTTATCTCGCTCCTCTCTCAAATCTCGGTAAAGGAAAGCTTTACTTTCAGGAGTTACGCACTTGAGTGAGTAAGAGTAGTGTTGGGGTGGATTCTGCCTAACCCAACACCCCCACATCCCCGGCGAAATGCGTAGATCCTATCTTTAAGAACCTCTATCTGATTCTATTGTAACTTAATAATGATCTGCACAGCATTGGCAAGTATAATATTGCACCAACCGGACATATCCCCTCCGCACAGCCACTTGGAGAGTAAGACTGATGTCGACCCCGGTGACCCGTACGAAAGTAATCATCCCGAGCCAAAGAAAAGATCTATTCAAACGCCGACGCCTTCTTGATCTACTAGAAGGGGTTATTGATATTAAACTTTTCCTGATCAGCGCACCAGCTGGTTATGGTAAAAGTTCATTGCTGACTGATTTTGCCCACTCGAGCAGCGTGCCCGTCTGCTGGTATTCAATCGATCCACTAGACCGGGACCCCTTACGATTTATCGCACATTTCATCGCAGCTCTGATCGAAATTTTTCCAAATCTTAGCATCCAACCTGACATGCTCATCCGCTCAGGGTTATCGGAGGACGCCGATTTCTCTTCGATTGTAGCCATCTTAACCAATGAAATATACGAACACATCGACGAGCATTTTATCCTGGTGCTTGACGATTTCCACCTCGTAAACGACCAGCCGGCAATTTGCGCGTTTGTTAACCAGTTTCTCCGTGAAGCTTACGAGAACTGCCATCTGATAATCTCGTCCCGGAATCTGATCGAACTCTCGGATATGGCAGTGATGGTTGCGCGATCAGAAGTGGATGGGCTCGGTTCCGATGAACTGGCTTTCACGCCTGAAGAACTCCAATTCCTGGTTCTGCAAAATTACCAGACGAGTTTGCCAGATGCGGTCGCGCAAGAACTGGTTGCCGAAACTGAAGGCTGGATTACAGGACTGTTGTTATCCACAGACACGATGTGGAAGGGGATGGTGGACCGTCTGCGCGTGGCTCGAGTTTCTGGCGTGAACTTGTATGATTTTTTTGCCCAGCAGGTGCTGGACCAGCGAACCCCTAAACAGCGCAATTTTCTACTCCGTACGGCCTACCTGGAGGAATTCGATGTTTCCCTTTGCCGGGAAGTGTTAGGAAGACGAGAAAATTGGAACGAGCTGATCCAGTCGATTCAAAAACACATCCTTTTCGTCCAGCCAGTTGGCGATACCGGCGAGTGGGTCCGTTATCATCATTTATTCCGAGATTTCCTTCAATCTCGTTTTGCGTTGGAACGACCTGAAGAAAGGATCAAACTGCTCAAAAAGATCTACATCGTGTACTCCGGTCACCAGGATTGGGACAAGGCATATGCAGCTTGCGAACAGCTTAATGAACCGGCGTATACGGCAAAAATGATCGGGACCGCAGGTAGTGATTTAATCCGCACAGGGCGCATTGCTACGTTAAAGCGATGGCTCGAGAGCTTACCTCGAGAAATTCGGGAGGAAGAAGCCAGTTTGCTCTCGCTACAGGGCGTCGTCCTGGTTTTAGACGGCGACATCGACCAAGGCTTGAATGTATTGACTCGAGCCGAAAAGCGTCAACGCTCCTCAGGCGATGAGGCCGGATTATCCAGAACCTTGGCCCGCAGAACCGTCGCTTACCGTTTCCGGGGTGATTACGAAGCTGCCTTCAAAGACGCCGAAGAAGCGATTCGGCTCTCCAGTGATAGCAGAAAGCTGGACAGCGTACACGCAGAGGCGCAAAAAGCATTCGGCGCGCTCCACCTGCAGATCGGTAAGGTGGAGCAGGCAGTAGCAGCATTTTCCAAATCAGCAAAGATTTACCACCTCCTGGAGGATAGTTATAACGAAGCTACTGTGAAAATAGATCTCGGTCTCGCGAGGATGACTGCTGGACAATACCATCCTGCGCTGGATGATTTCCGGGAATCATTGGGATATTGGGAAGCCAACCAGCACCTCACCAGGCAGGCAAATGTTCACAACAATCTCGGAGTACTGTACTATTTAATGGGTGATCACCAGCTCTCGAGCGCACATTTTGAGCGCTCCATCGAATATGCTCATCGTTCGGGATATGAGCGGATGGAAGCATATGCTTTAAGTGGTATTGGCGATTTGTATCTCGATCTGGACGCCTACGAGCCTGCGCTAGACGCCTATACGCGGGCAGGTGCTATCGCCAGCCGGATCAACTATCCATTCTTGATTTTTTATACTCAATTGCTCACCATCCTGCTTGAAATTCAACGAGGGAATTTGGAACTTGCCGAGGATCTATTCGCTGCAGTTAATGGAGACCGGTTTGCGCGCGATTCAGATTACGAACAGGGGCTGTTCCTGACCGTTTCTGGGCGCTTGGCAATTGCCAGGTCAAGGCATGAGGAGGCAAGCGCTCTGTTCGGAGAGGCTTACCGGTTGTTTCTACAGGATGGATATATTGCCGAGGCTGTCCGCGCCGCGTTTTTCAGAGCCTGCGCTGAATTCTACCGGGGACATAAGAAGGCGGTCGAAATCGGGCTGAGAGAGACTTTCGAATTATCCGCAAAGTTAGATAGCCAGTTTATCTTAACATCAGCAGCTCGACAGATGAACGGATTGTTGGATTCTGTGATCAAGATGTTGGATTTTTCCGGAGATATCGAGCGTTTACGGGGAGCGGTGGCGGATCTCGAGCAACGGATTCCCGAGATCCGCCGATCGGTGCGACCGCATTTGGTAACAGTTCCTTTTGACCCGCCAAAATTATCGGTGAAGGCATTGGGGGAGGTCCAGGTTACGCTGGATGATCGCCCGATCGATCAGTCCGCCTGGAAGAATAAAGCAATGGTTATGGAGCTCTTCTACTATATACTCGCCCAATATAGGGGTGTGACCAAAGAAGAGCTTGGGCTTGTCTTCTGGCCGGAGTTAACATCAACAGAAATTCGTATAAAACTGAAGAACACACTTTACCGCCTGCGCCAAACGGTCAAACAGGAAGTTATAATTTTCGAAGATGACCGCTATCTCTTCAACCGATCTCTTGATTATGAATATGACGTTGAGATTTTTTGGGATAAGTTAGCATCTGCCGAAATTTCTGTTCATTCAGCAGATAAGATTGCTTGTTTACAAGAGGCAATAAATCTTTACCGTGGGCCTTATCTTCCGGAAGTTATGGGCAGCTGGGTTTTGCCCGAACGAGAACGATTGTGGAGAGCTTATTCTTCCGCAGTTCTAGAGCTTGCACAGCTCCAGTTAGAGCAGGGGCTCGAATCGGATGCGCTCGAAAATTGCCTGGACTTATTGCTGGTTGACCCATGTCTGGAATCAGCCCATCGCTTGGCGATGCAGATACATGCTGCTCTTGGGGACCGCGCTGCTCTGATCCGCCAGTATGAGCATTGTTTCCGCACCTTGAAAGAAGAGCTAGGCGCAGAGCCTTCTCCTGAAACCAGCGAGCTCTATGAAACCCTGATCAATCGTTAATCTGAACATCAAGCTATTTACAAGCGCCAGAACCGCCAGGTCTGGCGCTTTTTTTATTCCAAAACACGAATTTTCTCAAAACCCAAAGCACAGAAAAGACTACCCGGAAGACCACCATCTGAAAAACTGAGATCGTCGATCTCTTCAACTCATTCAGAAAGGATGGTGGATCATGCGGAAAAATTTTGACGATCTCAAACTGCAACTCGCGGGACTCGATAGGCGCCACCTTCGGTTGGCTTTAATCATCCTGAGCATCATCATGTTCGTGCTTGGCTCAGGCGCCCCCGGAGCAAGCTCGGATTTTGGCGGGTAGCAAATTGATCCTACTTGTTGCTGTTCTGGCAGGATGCACTGCCGGAGTGGTGCGAGCCAGGATCAATCATCGAGGCTTGCGGGTACCAGAGTTGCGCGGCTTTGGAGTATTGGTCCTGGCTTACACACCACAGTTTTTTATTTTTGATCTCCATGATGAACGACTGCAAATTCAAGAACGGACAATTCCACTGGTCCTGAGTTGTTCAATAATTCTCCTGTTGGCTTTTGCCTGGATTAATGTGAAGCAACCAGGATTCTGTTTGCTCGGACTGGGTTCGTTCTTAAATAGCCTGGCGATCATCTCTAATGGAGGCCTCATGCCAATCGCCCCTGAGACCATACAAAAGTTGGCGGCTGAAATCTCCTCCGATGTGCTGATTACACACCAACGTCTGGGCGCCAGTAAAGATATTTTGCTGGCTCGGGAGATGACTCGATTCTGGTGGTTTAGCGATGCATTGGTTTTTCCACCATCGGTTCCGTGGCGAGGGGCTTTTAGCTGGGGAGATATCGCTATCGCTCTTGGAGCTTTTTGGTTCTTGTGGTCCCTTGGCGGTACCAGAAAATCAGGCTCTTCCGGAGATTGACTATGGATTCTATTTTTACTATTCGTGCGAAGCCTATTGTTCTGAACAATTTGGAACTGAGCCGCTTGCTATCGGCTGCGTTGGTTAGTAGAGAATTTTGCGAAATGCTCTTATCCAATCCAAGCCAAGCCTTGGATTCCGGATTCAAGGGAGAGAAATTTTACTTTTCGAGATGGGAGAGAGCGCGTATTCTGGAGATACGTGCGGAAAATCTTCGCGATTTCGCCTCACAACTTGTTGGAAACCATGATGATCATTATCGAGAAAAATATTAATTTATAGAAGAGCCAAAAGAATGGCTGGGACTATGCGCGCACAAGAGTTCATCGAAAAACCAAATATTCTGATGGCAATGATCAATAGCTTGCCAGGGATGGTTTATGTTTGTCGTCTGGAAAAAGACTGGAGCATGGAATTTGTTAATCATGGAAGCCAGCATCTGACGGGATATCCAGCCGACGACTTGATAGAAAGTCGAGAGGTAGCCTTCGGAAAATTGATCCATCCGGATGATCGGCCGAAAGTATGGAAACATCTGGGGGAAGCGCTAAAAAAACGGCATTCCTTCGAAATTGTATACCGGATTACAACAAAATCCGGGGAGCTGCGCTGGGTAAAAGACCTGGGTGCCGGAGTCGATTTGCCCGGGCATGAGTCGCCGGTTCTGATTGGATTTATGTCTGATATTTCGAATGAAAAATTTGCTGAGGAAAGTTCTCTAAACCGAGCTCAAAGGATCGAAGCCTTGCGCAGGATCGATCAGGCAATTTTGTCCAGCTTTGATACACGCTTTACCTTCGACGTGTTGATGGACCAGGTGATTACGCACCTCGGTGTAGATGCGTCCTCCATTCTACATTTCGATCAAGATACGAACATGCTGAAATACGATGCGGGTCGCGGACTGGATGACGCAGGATGGAAACAATCGAGCGTTGGTCTGGAAGATGGTTACGCAGGTGCGGCTGCGCTTGAAAGGCGATTAAACATTGTAAAATCCATAAGCAAGGACCCGAAAATTAATGCACGAGCTCGCTTGTTCGTCCGGGAGGGATTTAATTTCTACGTCAGCGCGCCGTTAGTTGCCAAAGGTCAACTAAAAGGCGTGTTGGAAGTGTTCAGTCGATCGCCGCTTGATGTGCATGAAGAATGGCTGCAATTCCTGGAAGCGCTGGCTGGACAGGCGGCTATCGCAGTTGATACAGCCAGTCAGTTCGACGATCTCCAGCGCACGAATGATGAGATGCGTTTGGCTTACGATGCTGCTCTGGTCGGTTGGGCCAAGACAATCGAAAGGCACGATGTGGATGCCAAGGGTCACAACCAGCGAGTAACCGAAATGACGTTGGAATTAGCCAGGGCTATGGGGATGGGAGGAGATGATTTGGTTCATTTGCGCAGGGGGGCACTATTGCACGATATCGGCAAAGTCTGTATCCCGGATAGGATCTTGAACAAATCAGGACCCCTGACCCAAAAAGAATGGAAAGTCGTGCATAAACACCCCGAATATGCTTATGAGCTGCTTGCTCCGATAAATCATCTGCGTCAATCCATCGATATCCCATACTGTCACCATGAACATTGGGATGGAGCTGGTTATCCGCGCGGTTTGTCTAAAGAACAGATTCCTTTATCCGCGCGGCTGTTTAGCGTTGTCGACGTTTACGATGCTTTGCTGTCCCCACGTCCTTACCGGGAGCCCTGGTCTGAGGATCGTGTGGTTGACTATGTGCGCAAACAAAGTGGACATCAATTCGATCCGGCAGTGGTAAATGCTTTCTTTAGTCTAATGTAGATTACCGCGATGCAGGCTGTATGAATGGTCGCCCGAATTTAGGGAATGATTAATCTTTCTTCATTCTTTTGTAACAATTTCATTGTATCCTTAGGTAGAGCAGTTACAATTGAACTTACCATTGCAGGCAATATGAGGATGATTGGGCGAACATTTCCGACTCAATTATCCTTATTCCGGTAAATTGTAAAACTCGTATAAATCATGTATAACCGATCATACAATGAGGAGTTCGAAAGATATAACGATGATCAAGATCAACCCGTCCGAGATCACACCCGAACACGTCTACCTTTCTCGCAGGGAATTTCTGAAGGGGATGGGGGTGCTGACTGCCGGAGCTTTGGCTTTATCAGCCTGCGCTCCTAAAGTTGAGGAGAATGCTAACGGTCAACCCGGCGCGGAGGAACCAATTCACGTAAGCGCCGAGACCGATGAACTTGGCGATCCATTGACATCATTTGATGCTATTACGCATTACAACAACTACTATGAATTTTCAATAGATAAAGAATCCGTAGCGCCGCTATCAAAAGATTTCGTGAGTTCTCCCTGGTCGATATCCGTCGGCGGATTGGTTGAGAATCCGAAAACCTACGGTATCGATGACCTTGTGAAAAGATTTACACAGGAGGAAAGGATCTACCGGCTGCGTTGCGTAGAAGCGTGGTCAATGGTTATTCCCTGGCTCGGCTTCCCCCTTTCCCAGTTATTGGCGGAGGTCAAACCGACATCGGAGGCACAGTACCTCCGCTTCGAAACGCTCCTGGATCCCGAGCAAATGCCAGGGCAACGCAGCCGATGGTTTGATTGGCCTTACGTGGAAGGTTTGCGGATCGATGAGGCGATGAACGACCTGGCAATATTAGCCACCGGGTTATACGGAAAGAGCTTGCTCCCCCAGAACGGTGCGCCGGTCCGCCTGGTAGTACCGTGGAAATATGGATTCAAGAGTATCAAATCGATTGTGAAGATCGATCTGGTGGCAGAGATGCCTTTATCCTTGTGGATGGCTTCTGCCCCCCGAGAATACGGTTTTTATGCGAATGTCAATCCGGAAGTCAACCACCCACGTTGGTCGCAGGCTTCCGAGCGCCGTATTGGCGAAGCTATACGCAGGCCGACTCTGATGTTCAACGGTTACGACGAGGAAGTAGCCTACCTCTATGAGGGGATGGACCTGAGCGTTTATTATTGATCGCCATGACTCGTCGTTTCAAGTTCAGCAAGTTTCAAATCCTAGTCCATCTCGGTTCATTAGCGCCGCTGGCAATTCTAATCTTCGATGCCTGGCGAAATAACCTGACGTATAACCCCATTCAGGAGGCGACTTTTCGCACGGGTAAGACGGCGCTAGTTCTACTGGTACTGTCCTTGGCTTGCACGCCGCTCAACACGGTTTTCCACTTTCGCCAAGCGTTGAAAGTGCGTCGTCCCTTGGGTTTATATGCCTTTCTGTACGCCAGCATTCATTTTTTTATCTTCGTGGGCCTAGATTACAATTTCGACCCGGAATTATTAAAGGGGGCGATCTTCGAGAAGCGCTATGCGCTGGTTGGTTTCTCGGCGTTTCTTTTGTTAATCCCTATGGCTGTCACCTCTACCAAAGGATGGATGAAGCGTCTGGGTAGAAAGTGGAAGCGCTTGCACCAGCTGGTCTACCTGGCAGGTATATTGGTCGTGATCCATTACGTTTGGTTGGTTAAGACTGACGTTCGCGTGCCATTGCTCTACGGGCTGGGGGTAGTCTTGTTATTACTTTTACGGATCCCGGCAGTTCGCAGACGTTTGAGCAACCTGCGGTTACCGAAATTAGCTTACCCCACAGTTTTTAAAATCAATCGAAGACCGGGCCCTGACTCAACCTAGTCTTCACCATCCTGCCGGCGCTTCTTAAGTGATAAGAGGATGGCCGCAGTCGATTTGTCGCGCCTCTCTTCAGGCGAGCGTTCTCGGTCGTCCTGGCTGGTTTGCGCCTCGCCTTTCCCTGGGTGTAGCTTTCCGGATGTTTTTGAATGAGAGATCTGAACTTCCATCTCCTTTTCGATCGGCTTTGCGACTCCAGAAAGGTTGTACTCATTTAATCCGGGAGAAGGAGTAGGTGGTTCATCTTCCGGTCGCACGCGTTGCTTTGCCTGGAACAGTGCTTCTATCTGTTCTGACCTTGCCGTGGATGCCGGGGCGGGAGTAGGGGTAAGTTGTAACCTCCGGCGAATTTTATTAGACCAGCGGCGAACGTCCTCCCAGGATATTACCAGCCGGCGAACGGCTACATCAAAAGGCAGTAGAATGGCTGCAACCGTTACCAACCAGGGCCATATCGGTTGGGAAGCAGCAGGAGATGGCAGAGAGTGATCGAAGGTTTCCCTCGGGTCATCCAAGATCCGGCCTCCGGCCCGATCGACCAGATCGCTCAGATATCCCGGGTTGGGTTCTAGAAGGCGGTATTCCGGTGAATAGGTCATCGACCACCCGGTGGTCACCGACAAAAATCCACCTTCCACCCCTGAATTCGGTTCTCCACGTACGGTGATGAGATATACGCCCGAGGTCTCTGGTTGGAATTCTCCGGCATACTGCCCAGGCGCTACCTGGTTTAGATTAATCTCGTGTACTCCTCTGTCTGGATCCACCAGGCTAGCTTTGAAGCTGTAGTCGTTGATGTAAGCGCCGGATTGAGTCTGGGCATCCAGGAGTATTTGGGCTTTTTCCCCTTGTTGATTTACTCGAAGCTCTAGCCCGGTATCAGTGCGATCGCGCAGCGTATAATTGACTGCCTGAGACCAAAAAATGGGGAATCCCTGCCATGTGATCCAATCTTTTGCCCACCTCCCGGTAGCATCGGAGGTAAACGCTACGGCCCTGCCCAACCCGTACTGCCACGCGGCCAGGAGGGGGTCGCCTCCGGGTGACGAGAGGATTGTCTGTGCGGTTTGTTTGGCGGTCGTTCCGATGTAGCCGTGCAGCGGAGGGATTTCAGCGATTCCAGAGATGATCGGCGATCTGGCGGTTTGGACAGGATAGAACGTCTCTTCGACGATGTACGAACGCATCGCCAGCGTGGTTTCTTCTGTGAAGATGCTGGGGATGCTGCCTGGATCGGCGGCGAAATGGTAACGCCCGCCGCCTAATTCGGCCACGTCGGCTAAGTAAGGCGCAGCATCCGTGCCGATCCCCACGGTAGTCAACGTGATCCCGTATTGAGCATACATTTCTTCGACCAGTTGAGGAATGCCGGTTGGGTCGGCGCCGCCATCGGTTAGCAATATAGCGTGTTTTACCACCGAGGGGACCTCCGGCAGCACCTGGCTCATGGCCAGCAATCCGGCGTAGATATCGGTGCCGCCGCCAGATCGTATGCTCTCCACGGCGCTGGCAACCGCATTTGGATCGGTTAAATCGGTGATCGGTACAACCCAGGCTGCATTCTCGTCGAAGGCAATCACGCCAACTTGATCGGTTGGAAAAAGCAGTTCTAGCGAGCGCAGAGTTGCTTCCTTAGCGAGCTCGAGCTTGGTCAAACCGCCGCTGGAGTCGGTCATGCTCCCGGATTTGTCGATGATGAACACCATAGTTAAAGTTGGTCGGCGCAACTGATCTTTGATTTGCATTTCGAGGGGGAGCGTTTCTTCGAGTGGAGTTCGGAAATACCCGCCAACCCCGTAGCTCGTTGGTCCACCGACTACTACCAGCCCGCCGCCCAAGTCCCGGATGTAAGTCTGCAGCGTTTCCATCTGGCGGTTGGAAAGATCGCGCGCCGGTGTGTCCACCAGGACGATCCCATCATATCCGGCAAGATCAACCAGTTCGGTGGCCAGTCGCGAGGGATTGACCCGGTCAACCTGGAACCCCTGGGATTTGAGAGCTTCCAACATTTGGGCCGCTTCATCCTCGCGTTGTCCGCCGCCTCGGAGCAACTCCTCGCCGGCTGGGGGGGCGATAACCAGTATCCGCGGTGGACCGAGGACTTGAGTAAAAGTTCTGATTTCATTGTTTTGATAAAACGTGTCAATCTCGGGGGATATCTCCACGATGTAGCGTGAAAACCCGGCATGCTCAGCGATAAGCGGAATGGTATATGCACGCGTGCCAGGTTCGATCTGCAGCTCCCCTCGATAGACGAGAGACCCATCTGTCAGGACATTTATTTCCGAGTTTATGCGCTGGGAAGCGGTGAGAGTTACCTCCAAATCGAACTGCTCTCCCTGGCGTAGGATTTCCGGCGCGCGAACTTGCTCTACCAGCGCTTCCGGCCCACCTTCCGAAGCGATCGGGACGGCGACGATCTCCACATTCCTCGATTTGGCGAGTTCCGCAGCTTTTTCCGTATCTCCAATGGTTACGGCGCCATCCGAAAGAATTACCAACCGGCGGGCTGCCTCCGGCGGATAGAGCGCTAAAGCCAAGCGCATTGCTTCGGCCAGGTCGGTCTGGTTGGATAGGGGTACTGAGCTGGGTACTTTAAACTCATGTGAATGGCTCATTGGACTTTCGACCAAAGCTTCACTGCCGAAAAGGATTACGGAGGCCTGGTCATTGGGGCTCATTCTTTCCATCGATTGGCGGACGTAGTCGTAAGCCTGGGTCAAGGCTGAATCGGTCATCGAATCGGATACATCGACGAGAAACACTACCGCCAGGGCGTCGGAACGGTGGACCAGCTCGAACCCCGACAAAGAAAAAACCAGACAGAGGATGATGCCTGCACGGATTATTAAGGCGAGTATCTCCTTCCGTTGTTGCGCGCCTCGTCGAGGCCAGCCAATAACCATGATGGGCAGGAGGCCGATCAAGAGCAGCAATCCGAGGGGATTTGAAAACCGCATAATTGAATCTTTAGTTCGACCGCAGTCCTGAGACTCGTCCTCGCAAGGTTTTCCAGAAGGATAAGGAAAGACTCTGCCCTCGATGATATACCCACCACTCGAGGATCAGCAGACCAAAACCGAGCAGGGCGAAAACCCACCAGATCTCGCGTTGACCGCTCTCAGTTTGGCCTGAGGAATTAAGTGAGCTGCGACCGATTTGAATGGTCTCTCTTGGTGTGAGATCGGATTCGTTTGCATCGTATAGGTTGACGGCAAAGAAGTCTTGGAAAGATTCTGTCTGTGCTCCCAGGTTTACTTCATATAAGCCCAGCTCCGTAACACCGGCAAACCTGATGCCATTCTCATCCGGGAGAAGGATCTGGCTCTTTCCACTGGGGCTGACAACTTCAACTCTTTGGATTCCCGGATCGACTTGAAAGACCAGGCTGTCTCCCAGGTTTATCGTTTCTGGAAGATCGGCGACTCCTCCTGGGTTTAAGTAGTCGATGAGGCTGGCAAACAGGATGGGATAAGCCACGTGCAGGGGAAGATCCGAGTTATGTAAGTCGAACGCGACGACAGCAATTCGCCTGCCGCCTTGTTCTCCCACGAAAACGAGCGGCTCACCCTCCACACTAATCAGCGGGTCGCCCCAATTGGGTAGCTGGATGCGTTGGGCCTTAGCGACGTGGATGTCCCCCCAATTGAGATAACGGGTGATTGGATTTTCGTGGATGAGAACGCCAGAGCGAGGATTAAAGGTGCCCTGGACAACAAATAGTTCGTTTGAGGGAGGATTGATTATTAGCAAGTTGCCTTCAGGCAGCTGTTCCGGAAAAATCCCGTCGAAAATGTATAAATCAAAGCCTTTATCGGGGAGTGCCGGAGCGCCATTGCTCTCCTTGAGGCTGCGATAAGCAGTTATCGAGGGCAAGAGATTGAGCAGCTGTTCGAGGAAGTAATTGCCATCCGGATTTGACGACAACAACAAAGCCCTGGCAGTTGCAGGTGGTCGGTAAATGGTAAAAGCTTGATTATCGAGCGATAACTGGTCCAGATCGCCTTGCTGGCCGGCTTGGTTGGAGAGGCGAGCCTGATAAACGGCCTGCTCGGCCGGGAGATCGGAGAGAATAAATTGCGATGACGAATTTGCCTCAACATTTACTGGCATAGCTGCGAGCAGCTGGTTGTGCGAGTAGAGCGAAAGAGTTGCTTTACGAAACTGAGAGCTGAAATTTTCTACTCGAGAGAAAAGCTCGACGCCGTTAGGTCCGGGGCGCGCGGCCAGGGCAGTAATAGCCAGATTGTCGTCTCCGGCGCCGACACTGAGGAAGCGCGTTTTTACTGGGAGACCAGGCAGGCTGCCTTCTGGGATACCACCATCGGAGATCAGCACCACTTGACTGTCTTCCGTGGAGCTCCGCACGGCGCCGGAAGCGATTGTCGCAGCAGCCTCCCAGTCTGCGCTGCCCTGCCCAGGTTGGGCGGATTCCAGGGCATGCAGAAGCGTCGTTTTATCCGATTCCTCGGCAATCAGGACCTGGGGCTGTTCACCGACGAGCAATATCGTCGTGCGCGCCTGTGCAGCCTGATCGCGGATGATATCTCTTGCAGCTTCCTTTGCGGCTGCGAAACGGTTAGGGGACACATCGGTGGCATTCATGGACGCAGAACCGTCCAACAAGATCACAGTTGATCCGGAGACGATGGTCGGCAGGGGAAGATAAGGCTGGGCCAGAGAAAGGATTAATGCTGCCAGAATGGCGAGCTGCAAGATCAACAGTAGATTGCGTTTCAATCGCTGCCAGGGAGTATTTGCCTGGCGATCTTTGAGCAACTGCTGCCAGAGCATTGTCGAGGAAATGGTCACCTCTCTTCGACGCAGCTTAAGCATGTAGAACAATACGATTGGCAGAGCCAACGCAGCCAGGAAGAAACTTGCGGGGACCAGGAAACTCATTTGGAGGTAAAAACTGACACGGTGGACCTCAGCGAACGACCCCGCCCACGCGCAATTCGCGCAAAACCACTTGCTCCCAGGGTTGGGAAGTGATCACCGGAAGATAACGGACCTCGTGCTGAATACAGCGCTGATTGATCTCCCTCATCCAGGAGTGCACTTGTTCCTGGTATATGCTCCGCATGCTGTTATTCACGGAGACTTCCTGGAAAGCGTGCGTTTCTACGTCAATCAGCCGCAGATCACCTGCGATCAGGGGTTCAACCTCATCAGGGGCCAGGGTGTGAATCAGGATTACTTCGTGCCCTCTCTCAAGCAACTTAATGATTCCGTCAAAGTATCCTCCAGGTGAGAATAGGTCGGAAAGCAAAAAGACCAGCCCGGAGCGTTTCGGCTTTTTCAGGTAGTCATGGATGGACCGAGTGAGATCGGTCGTCCCGGCTGCTTCCCTTGCCTCCAAATAAGACAGTAGTTGGAATAATTGGCCGGCGCCTCTTGTGGGGCCGAAATGGGGAGCTGAACTTTCGCGCTGTAAAACTGCTACCGTCAGCTGGTCGCTTTCGTTTAAGGCAATTGCGCCTAAGGCAGCACTCAAGCGTAACGCGTAAGTGAATTTATGAAAAATATCTTCGCCCCACCCCATAGATTCAGATCCGTCTAACAGAATATGGACGGATAGATCTTCTTCCTCCTCCATCAATTTGATGAATGGGCGATCCAACCTTGCGTAGACGTTCCAATCCAGCTGGCGCAGGTCGTCTCCAGGCGCATAGTTCCGGTAATCAGCGAATTCAATGCTCGTGCCGCGTTTCGTAGAACGCCTTTCGCCCTTGAGCATCCCGACTCTTACCTGCCTGGCGACCAGGGTAAGATTTGTGAGCTTGCGCAGCGTAGATTCGTCAAAGATCATCGAGCACTCATCTGCCTAAGAAGCTAGCTCGGGGACGCCTTCCAGTAACGAGTCGATCAGCCTGTCAGGGTTGAGTCCTTCGGCAAGAGCTTCAAAATTGAGCAGTAAGCGGTGTCGTAAGGCAGCGTGCGCGACCGTATGAATATCTTCGAAGGAGACATTAAAGCGATCGTTAAACAAAGCGGTTACCTTAGCGCCCAGGACCAACGCTTGCGCGCCGCGCGGAGAAGAACCATAGCGGACGAACTTGTTCACTAAAATAGGCGCTTCTTTGCTGCCGGGGTGAGAGGCGACCACCAGCCGGGCGGCATAGTTGCTGACGTGTGAGGCGATGGGAACCGCCCGCACCAGGTTGCGCATAGCCAATATGTCGTCTCCGCTGAGGACGCTGGATGCCGAGGCTCCATCTCCGCTGGTCGTGCGGTTTAAGATTTCAACCAGTTCGCCAGCTGAAGGATAGGAGATGTTGATCTTGAACAGAAACCGATCCAGTTGAGCTTCCGGTAGCGGGTAGGTGCCTTCCATTTCTAACGGGTTTTGGGTGGCCATCACAAAGAAAGGTTCTACGAGCTGGTAGGTTTGTTCTGCGACGGTTACGGAGTGCTCTTGCATCGCCTCGAGGAGGGCGGACTGAGTCTTCGGGGTTGCCCGGTTAATTTCATCCGCTAATACCAGGTTGGCGAAAACCGGTCCGGGTTTGAACCGGAATTCCCGTTGACCATCCTGGTCGATCAATATCTCGGTGCCGACGATGTCGGCGGGCATCAGATCGGGGGTAAATTGAATACGAGAGAACTCCAATTTGAGCACGTCACCCAGCGTACGAATCAGCATGGTCTTTCCCAGGCCGGGGACGCCCTCCAAAAGCATATGGCCTCCAGCCAGGATGCTGGTGAGCACCAGGCGGATGACGTCCGTTTGTCCAACAATTACTTTTCCAACCTCGGATTCTATCGCAGCCGAGTATTCCTTGAACTTGTCGACGCTAAGTGATTCTTTTCCGGTCACAGTTTTGCATCCTCGAGAAATGGGAGCAGTTAGTATTTTTTGTAGAAAGGGGACAAATCACTTGGGTTCTAAAGAGCTAAAATAATCGCGCACCAGGGGGCGTAAAGCGAGCGGGATATCCTCACTGCTGATCGCCTTTTGGTAGGCTCGTTGGTAAGCCGGGTAGATCTCGTAATAAGGCACGCTCAACGGTCCAGAAGTTCCGGATGAAGCCTCGCCCTGGCCGATGACTTGACCACCGGCATCCTCACTGCCCGGTATCGTGACAAGCAGATCGTTTTCACCACCCAATCTCTGCGGAGGAAACACCTGCTCGAAATCTGTCTCCCCGCCATCTCCAGGTGCATTCCCCTGACTAATCGGGTCTACTCCTGCGATTGAACCTTCTCCATCAGCCTGATCTCCTTCCCCGCGCCCGGCGCCGGAG
>CAYNWK010000030.1:33683-35314 GCA_964400875.1 uncultured Anaerolineaceae bacterium
CAAAGCCTCTTTTTCCTCCAGCGAGAGCTCAGACGTCGATAGGGAGGCGATATCCTCTGCCAGAGCCGAGAGATCGCCGCGCGCCATTTCTTCATTCATACCGGGTAAGGGACCATCGTTGGTTTGCAGTTGCTCGCCTATTCGTTGGATGGATTGGATTGTTTGTTCGACTCCAGGATCGCTCAGCGCAGCCAGATTTTGTTCAGCCTGGTTGAGTGTAGAGAGCGCGCTCTCGATGGTGTCGGTTGTCTTCAGATCGTCAATGGAAGTTTGCAGTGTCTCAATGAGATTCTCACGGTCTTCCGGATTTAAATTCTCAATACCAGCTACTTCCTGCTGCAGGTCTTCGAGCTTAGAGGTTTCTTCAGCGATGATCCTTCGGACTTCCCGGTGAAGGCTAGCAGCCCGGAAACTGGCGTCCCCGTTCATCCAGATCAATCCCAGACCCACGACGAACGCCACTCCAAAGGATAACACCGGCTTGTTCAATTGAAGCGGCTGGGCTTTCCTTGAATTTACTTGCCGGGCAGCTTTCAATGTGTCTTCCCGCTGGCGTTCTATGAGCTCCTGTTCCTCAGTGGAGTCTTCTCGAGATGCTCTGGTGGACATACTGAGAAGCTCCAGCGAAGTGCTCAGCCGTTCTTCTAATCCAAAATTCCGGTCGAAAGCCTGGGCGGTCTTCAGCCGTTGGAGGGGCCAAAAGTAGGCGAATAGTCCCCCAAGTATTATCCCAGTACCGGAAAGCCCGCCGATCAGATAGAGAAATTCTCTCGGAAGTAAGTAGTTCAGCTCGATCGCTGGTAGAGCGAACAGAAGGGTAGCGCCCAGCCCGGAAACCAGCCCCACCTGGGCCCAGAACCAAGCGCGCAGAAAGCGATGCCGGCGCAACCACCGGTTAAAATAGTTAAGGATTTCCTCGCTAAAAGCCGTCACTTTTCTACCCGCCTCACCCGTCTTATGCTAAACCAGATCAGTAGGATGCTCAGCAACAGATAAAAGATAGTGAAGCTGATCCAGGGTGAAATGATCGGGAAAGTGCTTCCGCTTGGCAGCGGCAAGCTGGTGTAGAAGACTGCTTGCTCCTGAATCAGCAAGACCTCCGACACCACCGCAGTAGCGATAGGATTGATGGATACGAGAATCCAACCCCCGAAGATCAATATAACTTCCATCATAGCGCTTGGACCGGTGTTGAAGCCAAAGAAAAATGAATTGAACATTCCTACTGCAGTAAGGATGAAGAGCGGCAGGCCAAAGATCAGCAGGATTGCAAAGGCATATGCCAGGACTGTCGATACTAAAGTTCGTTTAGTTAGGCTTGAAAAGAACAATCCGAACGAGCAAAACGCGATCGCGCTGATGACCAAGAGCACCGAAGCGATTATCATTTCCTCGATCGCTACGCCGCCGAAAAGGAAAGCCAGGCTTTGAAGAGGGAATGCCGCGAAGAGCAGCAGCAGGATATACGATAGTGCGGAGAAGAGCTTGCCGAAAACCAGCGAACGGGCTGAGAGCAGGGTTGTACGCAGAAGATCGTAGGTCTGGCGTTCTCGTTCGGAGGCAATCGCTCCAGCCGTCAAGGCAGGGGCAATGAAAGAAATCGTGATCAGCTCCATGCCGACAACTGCGCC
>CAYNWK010000031.1:0-35040 GCA_964400875.1 uncultured Anaerolineaceae bacterium
ACCTGCGGCGTGCGCTTGAGGTATTCGATCTGCAGGTCGAACTCTTCGCGCGAGAAGGTTGCCGATGGATCGCCGACGATGCGCGAGCGCGTGCAGTAGCGGCAATAGGATGCGCACTGGGTGGTGACCAGCATCAGCACCCGGTCCGGGTAGCGATGCACCAGCCCCGGAACCGGAGAGTGTCGGTCTTCCGCCAGCGAATCCTCCATCATGGCAGTGAATGGCACCATCTCCCCTGCGGTGGGGACCACCTGCTTGCGGATTGGATCGTGCGGATCGTCCGGATCGATCAGCGAAATGAAGTATGGCGTGATATCCACGCGAAACAGGTGCGCTGCCGAGAGCGCTTCCCGCTCGCTGTCGGTGAGCGGGATAACCTTTTCAAACTCCTCGGGGGAGTTGATCCGGTTGCTGAGCTGCCAGCGCCAGTTATTCCATTTCTCGTCCGGCACATCGGCGTAGAGCGGCGCACGTTTAGAAAGAAAAGGGGTGTTCATAGGTCGTATCTCCTGAGATCATAAATCCAAAGTCTCGTCATTCCTCCGCCTGCAGCCAGCCGGAGAAAGTGAGCAGCCCGCCTTGCTCGGGCAGAGCCACCTGGGCGGATTCTTGCTGCAGGAAGCCCCAGACGTACAGCCCGTCGAACTGCTGGTAGGCGAGAAAAGCGCCGTCGGGAGAGATGCTGAGCGGGCGAAGGTCCGATCCGGGTATGACCAGCGTGTGGCTGTTATCCGCCGGGTCATAACGATAGATGCCGTCCAGCTCGGCGCTCACGCCGTTCATAGCGTAATATAAGTCGCCCTCCGGCGACCAGGCCGGGTAACCCGCCGTTCCCTGACCGTTGCTGGTCAGCGGCGTAAGGTTGCTGCCATCGGGATGCACCCGGTACAAGCGCACGGGGAAAGTGAATGGATCGACCGCGCTGGTCACATCCTGATCCAGACCAAAGGCGATCCATTCGCCGTCCGACGACCAGGCAGGCGTATGCCCGCCGGCGGTAAGGGAAGAGTCACCCGTACCGCTATCGATCACCGGGGCGACCACTTTCTCTGCCGCCCCCCGGTCGAGATCGACCACGGTCAAACCGGGGTTCGTGTTGCACGGCGCGCCGTAGCCCAGGCCGGCGATCGCCAGGCGCACGCCCTCGGGCGACCAGCTGGCTCCCGTATCGCAACCGTAGCCGCTGACGCCTTCCGGAAGAGGCAGGTCGTGCCAAGTGTCCTCCGCCTGTGAAACCCATCCCAGGCTGGGCGGGACGCTGTCCTCCTCCGGGATATGACTCAATAAGATCTCTCCGGAATTCGCCCAGCTGCGCACCTGGTAATAACCCGTCTCTGGAGCAGAGAGCAGGGTGCGGTTTTCTCCCTGGCGTAAATCGATGGTATGGACGCCGTCGTCGTCGCCGTACGCCAGGTACCTGCCTTGTTGCCCGGCAGCGATGCCATGCAAAGCGCCGGCGACCTGCAGATCGGCGGGTTGGCCGACTTCGTTGAACACGTCGAAACCCGACAGACTGCTGCCATCCTCATATAACAGGGTCAGGCCTAAACCAATGGTGTCGGAAAGTAGCGTGTGGGCGACCTGGGCGAAATCCCAGGCCTGCTGCACGGTCTCCTCATCGGGAGAACCAATCCCGGTGCCGAGGATCATCAGCCGCTGCGTACCCTCGTCCAGATCCTGCAGCTCGTCCAGGCTGCCAAAACGGGCGCGCAGCTGCTGGAGCTCCTCCAGACGATTGTCGGGCAGGTTGAGCTGCAAGACGTCGTCCCGGCAGTCGTCGGCGTAAACGGATGAACCGTCCTCGTATACATGCAAGCTGTCGCACCACGCTTCGGAACCCCCGCTGCGGATCAAACTCAGGATCGGCTGGCGCCCCCTCCCGAAGGTATTCTCCAAGAGTGTTTTTACCTTCAAGGATAGATCGTAGCCCAGATCGCGATTGAGCACCAGGTTGCCGGAATCGTCGTAGGTTGGCAGCGCTTCGGCATGAACTACGACAGGGTAGCCGAGGCTGTCGTCGAAAGCCACCCTGAGGTTGACCGGCGCCGGCCCGGCACCGAGCACATCCTGGCGGAGCCCCGCCAGGATCTGGTCGATGGTGTACTGGCGCGCCTCTTCCAAGGGCAGCGCGATGGGCTCGCTCCAGGACCCCTGCGCGTCTTGTTCTAAACGCTGGGCCGCGCGCACCTGGTCGCCGGCGACGACCACGCGGATTTTAATCGTCTTGCTTTGCCGCCTCTCCTCGACCTCGACATAATAATCACTGGCGTTCGCGTTGTCCCAGCGCTCGATGGCGGCGTCAACATCCGAGACGGGGGGAACGTCCGCAGTGGGTAAAACTGCAGTTCCGCCATCCGGCATAGCGCTGGAAGATGTGCAGGTAGCAAACAAGATCGCCGCGGCGGTCAGCGCCAGGGCGATCCGATAAAGCCTGAATTGGGCGATTCTCACGGACTTAACATAACCTCCATACTAGTTAGTTCGGCAACGCCTGGGATGCGCTCCCCGCGTTCCCACACGACCAGACGGACCCGGGTTGGCTCGCTCACTGAATAAGGCACGTCGATGGCAAAGATGCCATGATGGCCGTCATTCGCGCCTTGCACAGCGACCTGGCGTGATCCTACAATTGTACCTTCGTTTGTCTGCAGTTCGATCATCAGCGGTTTTTCAGTGCGCGGGCGAGCCCAGCCGGAAACCCGCAGCGTGCCGCCTTGTACCAGCACGTTGGGGCTGGGTTCTTCGATTACGATGGCCTCTTGAAGGTCCCCCGCCGGGTTCAAATCTGCCTGGCCGGCGGACAGCAGCAGCAGGTCGACCGAGCTCACCCCCATAACCCGGTTGAATTCATCCTCGACGCTGATTTGCAAACGAGCAAGTTCGGCCGCGCCGGGGATCTCGAAAGCCACTTCCAGCCCCATGGTGATGCGGGCGCCGCGCTCGTATTGATAATTGCGCACCTCCCGCATCAACAAGCGGCCATCCTCGCCGAGCAGTTCTACGCGCACGACCCCACTCGGACCGGGCAGCAAGTACGCCCGCATCAGGAACGGTGAGATCACCACCGAGGACGGCCCGGGGCTGTTGATTTGAATGCGGGCGAAGGGGAGTTCGCCGGGAGGCGTGACCGCCAGCGTGGGCGTCTCGGTTGGCGGGACCTCAGTCGATCCGCCTGCTTCGCCGGGGGGCGCCTCAGTCGCGTCCGGGGGTGACCCGGTCGGCGCCGGGGTAGGCGAGGCCTGAGGCTCGGGCGTATCTTGAGGCTGTGTGAGGCTGGGATCCGGCGGTAAGACGGTAATGCCCTGAGCAGCGACCGTCAGGGCTATCGCGGTGGGGACGTATTCAGTGGGCAGCGGGGTGGGGAGTTGGGGTCCGGAAAGCGCTGTGCAGGCGCTCGATAGGGTAACAAAGAGGGTGATCAGGATCAGGTTGATTAGTATCGGGCGAAGAGGTTTCATTGAAGCATCGATACGCCTTAGGCAATGCCGCGTCGCCAGCAAGTCGGCGAGGGCCTCAAGGAACGATCATTCAGCCGTGAAACGCTGGATCACGTCCTGCAGGGTTTGAAGGTGGACCGGTTTGCTCAGGAACTCCTTGGCGCCGGCCTGCCGGCAGATTTCGACCATGTCCAATTCGGGACTGGCGGAAAGCATCACCACCGGTATCTGCCCGGTACCCGGGTTATCGCCCAGCTGTTTCAAAAGATCCAGGCCGTCCATGTCGGGCAGCATCATATCGGTCAGGATCATATCCGGCGATTCTTCCACGGCCTGCTGGTAGGCTTCCTCACCATTCGAAGCGGTGATGGCTTGATGCCCGAACATCTGCACGGACCTCTTCAAGGTCTCGAGCGTAAAGGGATCGTCGTCTACGAACAGGATGCGGGCCATGCTTTGTCCCTCCGTCCCAATATTGCGCGGCGAGGGGATTTTACCATAATATAGGCACTGGCAGCCTGTCCTGCTGCTCCACCCGGTGCCCTCACTTTCGCAAGCTCTCCCACACCTCAAGCTTGGCCCGGGTGCGCCGGATGATCTCATTGGTGAATTCGATCGTAGTCAGGCTGCCTCCCAGGTCAGTGGTAGCGTTGCCGTCGTACACTGCCTCAAAGACAGCCTCGTAAATCGCTCGGGAGGCCTGTTGAGCCCTGGGTCGGTCGATGTAAGCCAGCAAGGCCGCTCCGGCCAGGATCATGGCCATAGGGTTGGCGATGTTCTTGCCTTCCAGGGTGGGCGCAGTGCCGTGAGGTGCTTCGGCCAACACCGCGGAAACCCGGGTGGTGTTATCTTCAAAACCGAGCACCAGGCTTTCCGCTCCTGCGATGCTGCCGAACATCTGCAAGATCATATCCGAGAGCAGGTCCCCATCGCGGTTGAGCGTAGGGATGACCAGCGATTCGCCGCCGGTCTGCAGCAGGTGCGCCAGCGTGGCGTCGATCAGCATCGGCTGGTAGACCACACCCGGGTGCCGTTTAGCGGCCGCGTCCAGCTCTTCCTTGAAGAGGCCTTCATAAACCGGGCTGACGGTAAACTTGGCGCCGCCAATCACCTTAGCGTCCAGGCGTTCGGCGGTCTGGAAGGAGAAATCGGCCACGCAGCGGCAGGTATAGCGGCTGATGCGCTCGGTGCGGTAGGCGATCTCGTCGCCGTCGCCCTGCGACTCGCGCCACTCTTTGGCGTTATAAGCGTCGTCCACCGCCATGCGCACCACCGCAATGGGCGCGTGCACGCCAGCGATGGGATGCACCCGCGGGATGCGCCGACCGGTGCGCAGGATGACCTTGCCGCCCATCTCACGGCGCACAAGGGCGTTCGGGCTGCCCACGTCGTCGGGGTCCCCGGGGGTGATGGTCGCCGCTTTGATGCCCAGGCCGGTGCGTCGTACCGCCTGGGCTGCCTCGGTCACGACCTGGTTGCGGGTCTCGCGGCGGTGCTCGAGGCTGAGATCGTAATGTTCGAAGCCGATCTCCATGCCGATCACGCCCGGTTCGAGGGCGCGCAGCGCCTCAACCAGCAGCTCTTCCCCGGTCTGGTCGCCATGCATGACCGCCACGGTGGGGGTCGCTTCTCCCTTGGAGGTTTCGTTCATCGCCTGCCTTTCACCAATAAAAAAAGGAATGGACGGGTTTCTCCCGTCCATTCTCAACTTCCCTTAAAGCCCGTAAATCTCCCCGTACTTGCTCTGCAAATAGCGCATGTAGGGCGCCGGGTCGATCTTGGAGCCGGTGATGCGCTCGACCAGCTCTTGCGGCTCGAACTTCCTCCCGTGGCGGTGGACCTTGTCACCCATCCAAGTCTTCAGGGCGTCGAACTCTCCCCGGCGGATCAGCTCAGGGAGGCTGGGAATATCTTCCAAGACGCGCTCCCACAGCTGCGCGGCGATCAGGTTGCCCAGGGCGTAGGTGGAGAAATAGCCGAACATGCCGCTGGACCAGTGCACGTCTTGCAGGACGCCCAGAGCGTCGTTCGGAGGGGTCACCCCCAGGTAATCCTGCATGCGTTCGTTCCAGGCCGCGGGCAGATCGGCAACCTCCAGCGAACCTTCCATCAGGGCGATCTCAAGTTCCAGGCGTAGCATAATGTGCAGGTTGTAGGTCGCTTCGTCGGCCTCCACCCGGATCAAGGAAGGTTCGACCCGGTTGATCCCTTTGTAGAAATCTTCCAGGCCGATTTCGCCCAACTGTGCGGGGAAATACTCCTGCAGGCGGGGGTAGAAATGCTGCCAGAAATCCAGCGAGCGGCCAATGATGTTCTCGTACAAACGCGACTGGGATTCGTGCATTCCCAGGGAGGCGCCGTTCGCCAGGGTCGTGCGATCCAGGCGCGGATTGACGCCCTGTTCGTAGAGGGCGTGACCGCACTCGTGCATCGTGCCGAACAAAGCTGTGCCGACGTATTTAGGGTCGAAGCGCGTGGTGATGCGCACGTCCCCAACGTTAGAGAACGATGTGAACGGGTGGACGGACTTATCCTGGCGGCCGCGGTTCCAATCAAATCCAAAACGCGTGATCACCTCCACCCCGAAGTCCCACTGCTTCTGCTCGGGGTAGTCCTGATGGAGGAAAGAGTCGTCAACCTGGGGGCGATCGGTGATACTCTGGATCAACTCCACCTGTTGGGGGCGCAGCGCGCTGAAGATCGACTGCACGTCGGCGGTCTTCAACCCGGGCTCGAAATCGTCCAGCAGCGGGTCGTAGACGTGGTCGTAGGGGGCGAAGAGCGCGGCGTAGCTGCGCCGCAGATCGACCAGCTTTTCCAGGTAGGGTTGGAAGGAGGGGAAATCGTCTTCCCTGCGAGCTTTCTCCCAGACCGGGTGGGCTTCGCTGGATACCTGGGCGAATTCAGCCACCAGGTCCCCGGGGACTTTGGTGCGTTTTTCGTACAGCCGGGCGGTGACCTTGATCAGCCGGGCGTCGTCCGAATCGGGATCGAGACCGGCGGCGTACGATTCCAGGTCCTCCAGCAGCTGCCCGACCTCCGGGGCGGTCAATTTTTCGTGGGCCAGGCGGTTGATGGTCGCGTTCTGGTTGCCACGGCCCTTACTGCCGCCGACCGGCATATAGGTTTGCATGTCCCAGTTGAGCAGCATGGCGACGTTCGCCAGGTCGGTGTACTCGTGGAGGATCATCTTCAAGCGGGTGAGTTTGGCTTCCGCGTCCATCTAATCTCCTTGACTGTGAAAGATTCTCTTTTGCAACACGCCATTATAACCCCAGCGGGAGGCCTCAAACCACCTTCCAGCGCAGCGGCTCGCCGCGCAAAGCCGCGAGCACCTCGCCGGCGATGTCGGCGGCGGCGCGCGCCTGGGCCTCGACCGTCTGGGCGCCGATGTGCGGCGTGGCGATCACGTTGGGGTGGGTTACCAGGGCGCTCATCCCGGGCGGCTCTCCGGCGAACACGTCCAGTCCGGCGCCCGCCACCTGACCCGATTCCAGCGCGCCCAGCAAAGCAGTCTCGTCGATCACGCCGCCGCGCGCCGCGCAGATCAGCCGCACGCCGCGCTTCATGAGCCCAAAGGCCTGCCCGCCGACCATGCCGCGCGTCTCCGGCGTGAGCGGGACGTGCAGGGTGATGTAATCGGACCGGGCGTACAGCGCTTCCAGGGAGAGCGGCTCCGCGCCGCGCTCCCGGATGGCCGCCTCATCGAGCGGTGGATCGTGCGCCACGATCTGCATACCCAGCGCAGCGGCGCGCTGGGCGACGGCGGCCCCGATATTGCCGATGCCGATCACGCCAAGCGTCTTGCCGTTCAGTTCCGCGCCCCGCAGTTCCTTTTTCAACCACTGGCCGGATTTCATGCCGGCATCCGCCTGAGGGATGTGGCGCGCCAGGGCCAGCATCAATCCCAGGGTCAGTTCGGCGACAGCGGTGGTGGTGGCCTCTGGTGAGTTGACCACGGTGACGTTATGCTTGTTGGCCGCGGCCAGGTCGATGTTGTCCACGCCCACCCCGGCGCGACCAATCACCTGGAGGCGACCGGCTGCCTCGAACACCTCTGCGGTGACTTTCGTCCGGCCGCGCACGATCAGCGCGTGATACTCTCCGGCGATCGCCAGCAGATCCTGGTGTGAAATTCCGCTGCGGTCGTCCACCTGGGCTGCGGCGCGCAGGGCCTCCTGACCGTTGGCTCCCAAACCATCCGTCAACAAGATCTTCCAATCAAGCATATTCACTCCAAATGCGGGCTCTGTAAGCAGGTCGGCTGTCGCTCGAGCGGGCGGTCTGTCGCCTCACCCGCGCTGCCCTGATTCTACCCGAAAAGGAAACAGGGAGCTCCGCAGCCTGATCAAAAGGCTCAATTTCTCTCGCCGTACTGTGTTTAACGCGAGCATAGCGTGACAACGCTGTGGTGCCTCCCCTTTCCTCCCTCAAGTGAGTAAGTCTTATCCCGTTGAATCCTGCGTGAATTTATTGTATAGTTAAGCCAACTCGTAACCTTACGTTTCCCCGCTTAGCCCGGCGGCTCTAGCCAGCTGCCGGGAGGAAAGGAGAGCCCCAAGATGACCGAGAGCGTGTACAAAGTGATCGAGCTGGTCGGCACCAGCCCTGAATCGTGGGAGAAGGCCGCAGCCAACGCCGTCGAAGTCGCCGCCAAATCCTTGCGCGATCTGCGCGTCGCCGAGATTGTCGAATTGGACATGCAGATCGAAGCAGGAAAAGTCCTGGCCTACCGGGCCAAGGTGAAGGTTTCCTTCAAGTACATGCACGAACAAGATTAACCCCCCGCTGGGTTTCATCCGGGAGCGACGTCTGCACCCCACGGGCGTCGCTCTTTGGTTCTCATGGAGACAAAATTTGATGTGTAGGAATATCAAGCAGTTGCGCAGCCCGTCAGGCCCACCCACCAACGAGGAGATCCACGAGGCTGCCTTGCAGTTCGTGCGCAAGGTCAGCGGTTACCGGGCGCCCTCCAAAGCCAACCAGCCCGCCTTCGAGCAGGCCGTCGAAGAGGTCTCCGCCGCAGTGCGGGTCATGTTCGACCAGCTGGTCGTGCGCTAGCGCGGTCAGCCTCTCCCATTCTTTTTCGCCAGGCGTTCGGCGCGACGCTTGACGTTCAACATCGTCTTGCGCGCCATCCGGAAAGAGAGCGGCTCCATGAAGACGCGATAGGCGATCGTGTTGGCGGCGCTTTCGTTCCAGTCCAGCCGCATGCGGAAGATCAGCCGGGTGGCGCCATTGCCCAGGTCTTGCAAATAGAAGCTTTGATCCCCGCTGAAGTAAGCCTCCAGGTCCGGGTCCCCGGGATCAGCGGGTATCCCGCTGCGAGTGTCCAGGGTCCCGGCTAAGGTAAGCCGCGCCCCGGGTTCGATGGCCGCTACAGGGAAGCCGAACTCTCCCTTCGGCATGGCTTTGACCACGTCGCCGATGGCCAGGGATTGGTATTCGGGCAGCACCTGCTCGGCGCTAGGGATACCGCCGTTGTCCAGCAGGTCGTAGCTGTACCAGCCGGCCCGCTGGCAGCCCAGCTGGACGAACCAGGGCCACACATCTTCAGGGGGCGCCTGCACGGTGACCGCCAGAGTCATGGCCGATTTGGGATTGGGCACCGTTTCGTCGCCGGGGAGGGCCGCGGCGGCTTCGGCTGGGGTTGCCCCCCAGCGAGCGTACCAGCCGCGCAGCATGGGGGAGAGTAAGAGCGTCGCCCCGATGCCCGCCGCTCCGGCGATACCTTCAGGGATAGTTTTCCAGGAGAATTGGTTGGCTTTCATGGGCGTTGGTCCTGGTCAAGGGATTCGACTCGCTGAATTCATCATAAAGACTGGTCGAGATGTGCGCAAGTAACGAAAGTCATCCCCTGGGGGTGATGGTTTGGTTACTGTGGTTGTGAAGCAATCCCCGTTTACCACCTGTATTTTCAGCGGGTAGAATACTTTGCAAGAATGAACACTAGCGCTGAGACACGAGTCTGAAAGGAGGACGCATGGATAAAGCCCAGCTCTTGGATCGCATGGATACTGCCCACCGCCAGCTGGAACGCTATATCTTCTTTTTTGAGAGAACGAGGCCGGGGAGATGGTCGCCGGAAGGCGTCCCAAGTTTAGCCTTAAAGAGATGGAACAATCCGGCGTTGTGGATGACTGGTCGCTCAAGGATCTGCTCGCCCACCTGATCGCCTGGGACGACTTGTTCATCCAATGGTACCTGACCGGGCAGCGCGGGGGTGAACCTGAGGTCCCCGCCCTAGGGATGGGAGGATATCGACGACCTCAACCGTCGGATCTATGAACGGCATCGCCGTCGTCCCCTTGAAGAGGTCCTGGCGGATTTCCGTGACTCGTATCAAGAGGTGCGAGAGCTCGTCTCCGGCATCCCGGAGGATGAGATGTTCGCTGTAGGCCGCTATACCTGGACGGGAAAGGGGAACCTGGTGGGCTTCATCCGTGCCAACACTTTTAGCCACCACCGCTGGGCCAAGACCAATATCCGGAAATGGGTCAAAGAGATCGATTCGCAATAATCTCAAACTGGACGAGTACAAGGGAAAATTTATGCCAGCTGCTATGATGAGCACCACGCTTCAGCCCATCCTCCGCCGTGTGGATCATTTCATCATCCGGATCGCTGATCCAGATTACGACCGGCTCTACCGCTTGTTCTCGGAGACCTTTGCTCTTCCGGAGCCTTGGCCGGTTACTCAGCAGCCGGGCTTCAAGAGCGGCGGGATCTTCGCTGGCAATGTGGACTTCGAGATCTTGCAAGTGGGTGTCCGCGATACCACCGGGCATGCTGATCCGCCGGAGGCCCGGTTGTACGGGATCGTCTTCGAGTCCTACAGCTCTTTCGATAATTTTGAAGTCGACCTGGAGCAGCTCGCGCAACGCAGTATTCCCTACATCCCCAACCCGTACGTGATCGACGAAGGTGGGGATGGCCCGCGTACCCTGTGGAAAAACATTTTCATCGGCAAGCTGCTCGACTCGAACTTGTGGATGAACCTTTTCTTTTTCTACAAGCGCCTGATCTCGGATGAACGCTGGATGCGTATGGCCTCCTCCGGCTCAAACAACAACCCGACAGCAGCCCAGTTCATGTTCAATCAGGTCTACGCAGGCGGGATCGTGTTCACTGTCAAGTACGCACCCTCCTGGCGGGATACTGAAGCAGAACGCGCCGAGAGCAGCGCAGTGCTGGAATCCCGCGGCGGCGGCCCTCTGGGCCTACTGCGGGTCAAGGCCATCGAGATCGGCTGCCGGGACTTAGTCGCCTCCCAGGCGCGCTGGGGTAACTTGCTCCGCCCACTGGAGCCGGATGAAAACGCTGTCTGGCGATTGGAGGACAGCCCGGCGATCCGGCTGGTTCAGGCAGAGTCCGACGGATTACGAGCCATGATTTGGCAGGTGCGCGCCTCGTCCGCAGCACAGGCCTGGTTGCGGGAGCAAGGGATGCTCGGTCGCGTGACCGAAGATCAGATCAACATCGCTCCGGAGGCAGTCTTTGGGCTGGATATTCGCCTGGTCGAATGACCTGGTAAAAGCAAGGAAGTAGAACTCAACGAACAAGAGTAAAATCAATACGCGCGTCCCTCGATGAACCGTGGTACTCCTGATCGCCTTAAGGAGCAATGGTGAAGAAGATCGATCTCAAGAAAGAATTGAAGCACCTGTACCGGCCCTCGGCACAAGCAGTTGTCCGGGTTAAGGTGCCCACCATGAACTACTTGATGATCGACGGTCAGGGCGACCCAAACACATCTCAAGCCTTTGCCGACGCCGTCGAGGCGCTATACGCGGTCGCTTACAAGGTGAAGTTCAGGGTCAAAAAAGGCCCCATGGAGCTGGACTACGTGGTCATGCCGCTGGAAGGTTTGTGGTGGGCGGACGATATGGCCCGCTTCTCGGTCGAGGCCAAGTCCGACTGGAAGTGGACATTGATGATCCTGCAGCCAGACTTTGTGACCCGTGAAGCGGTCGCTACCGCCGTTGCAGAAGTGAGCGAGAAGAGGAACCCTGCTGCGCTTGATAAATTGCGTTTTGAGGGCCTCTCGGAAGGGGACTGTGCGCAAATTCTCCATATCGGGCCGTTCTCGGAAGAAGGGCCTGCCATTGAAAAAGTACACCAGTTTATCCATTCCGCGGGCAAGCAGCGAGCTGGTAAGCATCACGAGATATACCTGAGCGATATCCGCCGGGCCGATCCGGCCAAATGGCGGACCGTTATCAGGCAACCGATGCAGTGAAACTATCGCCTATGCCCACGAGTATTGACCCCCAGCCGGCGGAAGATGAGGTCGAGTGCGCGCGCTGCGGCGCTTACGTTTATTTCGAGCTGACCCGCTGCCCAAACTGCGGCGTCAACCTTTACGAGCCCGATGAGGGCGCCGGATCGGAGCGTCTTCATGACTCGATACGGGCAGCCCCTCGACGCAGGGGCTTGCTGGTCTGGTTGGAGGATCTCTTTCGCAGGATCACGAAGCAGCCCTATCCGGCGGACGAGTTGTTCGGCGCAGCCCTCAACCAGGCCGAACTGTACAATGATTTGCTGCTGAAGGTGGGCGGCGACCGTCCCACTGTAGAACGGCTGATAGCGTTAGAACGCCAGCAGCTGCGGGATGGCAACCGGATACGCTGGCTTGAAAATGCCATTCGCCGCTGGGAGCGGGACAATCGCGACCCAGAGACCCAACCACCATCTTGAACACTTATGCCGACGAACATTGACCCCCAACCGGATGAGATCGAGCGCAGCGGCGTGCAAATTACCCTAGAAGATCAGCCTGCCGAAGCCGATATCCGCGCCCTGGTCCATAATCTGGTCGCCTACAACGACGCTCACGCGGAGAAAGAGGACTGGCGGCGCTTTGCCATCTTCATGCGCGATGGGCGTGGCGAAATCGTAGGCGGCTTGGACGGGTACACGCACTGGGGTTGGCTCTTCATCAGCCACCTGTGGGTGGCGGAGGCGCTGCGCGGCCGTGGGTACGGCAAGCGACTCGTTGCCCTGGCTGAGGGTGAAGCCTTGCAGCGCGGCTGCCAGCATGCTTATCTGGACACCTTTGATTTTCAGGCGTTGGGCTTCTATCAAAAACTGGGCTACGAAGTATTCGGCACCCTCGACGGCTTTCCGTTAGGTCATACGCGCTATTACTTGCAGAAGCGCTCCCTGGGGTTCGAGATTAGCTCTGCAAGTTAAATCCCCATCGAAAAAAGGATTACAGCATGTCTATCTTGCGCACTCCGGACGAACGCTTTGCCAACTTGCCGGGTTTTCCCTTCGAGCCTCACTACGTGGAGATCGACGGCTTGCGGATTCACTATGTGGATGAAGGCGAGGGCGAGGTCATTCTCTGCCTGCACGGCGAACCCACCTGGTCGTTCCTGTACCGCAAGATGATCCCGCTCCTTTCCGCCGGGCACCGCGTGCTTGCCATGGACTTCGCTGGCTTCGGCCGCTCGGACAAGCTCCCCGATCAGGCTGATTATTCGTTCCGGCTGCACCGCGACGTGCTGGCGGGCTTCCTCCGTGAACTTGGACTCGAGCGCGTCACCCTAGTGGTGCACGATTGGGGCGGCCTGATCGGGTTGACCGTGGCGAGTCAGCTGCCGGAGCGCTTTTCCCGCCTGGTGATCCTCAACACCGGCTTGCCGACCGGCGAGGAGCCGATGGGCGAGGCCTTTCTCCGCTGGCGCCGGTTCGTCGAGCGGGTCTCCGATCTGCCCATCCGGCGGGTGATGCGCAGCAACATGATCGATCAGGAGGCGCTGACGCCGGAGGTCATCGCCGGCTACGAAGCGCCCTTCCCGGACATCTCTTACAAGGCCGGCGCCCTGGTCTGGCCCCTGTTGGTCCCTCTAAATCCTGCGGACCCCGGCGCTGAGGAGATGCGCAATGCCCGCGCCGTGTTGGCTGAGTGGCGCAAGCCCGTGCTGGTGATGTTCTCCGACTCGGACCCGATCACACGCGGTGGGGATGCCTTCTTCCGCCGCCTCATCCCCGCCGCCAGGGAGCAGCCCCGCATCACCATCAAGGACGCCGGTCACTTCCTCCAGGAAGAGAAGGGCGAAGAGGTCGCCGGTCACATCCTGGATTTCATCGCCCACACTCCGACAATTTAAGTTTCGGCGCTGTCCTCGATAACCGTCAGCTCAGCCCGTCCATTAATTACCTCAACTCGATAAGCCGGGTTGCTGCCCGCCTGATGATCGAGTGCAGTTTGTGGAGGCCTCTCCCCCTTCGTCTGAAATTCGTAGCGCACGATGGGACGAGGCGGCACGCGCCGCTCAACCACTTTAAACCCGGCGCGCTCAAAGGTTGAAACGTAACCGGTGCCTGAGGCGCTGGGGGTTAAGTCGGCATCCAGGGGATAGGCTTCAAGCGCAGGCGCTCCCGCGCGCCTCGCGACTTCCAGCGCTGCAGCGATCAGCGCGGCCGTAATGCCTTTTTTGCGGTAGCCTTTGCGGATATAAAAGCACGAGAGCGACCAGACTGGGAGATCGTCGACGCGCTTGAGCCGCCACGTGCGGTCAAGCCAGGGCAGATCATCCCGCGGAGTAAGCTGGCACCAGCCCACGGATACGTCGCCGTCGAAGGCGAGCAAACCCGGTGGAGGCCCGCTTTTAACCAGATCGTGAAACGCCGCCTTGTTCAAGTCACGCGGCCTTTTGCGGTAGTCGCAGCCGATACGCCAATACATGCACCAGCAGCCGTTTACAGCTCCGTTCTCGCCGAATAAATCCTCGAGTGCGGGCCACTGTTTGGGTGACAGGCTGCGGATGGTGAGGCTTAATCCGGTGCCCTGATCGTGATTTTCATGCATGTTCACCTGATTCCTGAAAGCATACTGCGGCAATTTGCTCTAGCCAGCCGGTAAATTATAATGGTAGAACTTTCGCACTTGGGGAAATAAAGGGAGGGTGGAACAGGATATGGAAGACGACCCGCGCAGAACGATTTTGCCAGAAAAGGGCTGGTTCAGGCGCATTCGTTTCTGAGGAATGAATGGAAACGAATAGGTGATATTTTTACATAATATTTTATATTAAATGTAGGTGGGTTCAGGGTTGATGCATAGTTTCTTGTCAGTCAAACCAAACCACAGCCCCGGAACCCACCAGCCATCTCACAAGGAATTCCTTTTGCTAAAAGTCATCGGCGCCGGCTTTGGTCGCACCGGTACCCACAGCCTGGGGGCCGCCCTGGAGGTCCTGGGATACGGGCCTTGCTACCACATGCGTGAGCTGGCTCGCCATCCTGAGCACATTCCCTTTTGGGTAGATGCCCTCCAGGGCAAGAGCGTCGATTGGCGGAGATTCTTCAGCTTATATAGTTCCACGGTCGAGTGGCCGGCCGCCTCTTTTTTGCCTCAACTCCTGCAAGCCTTCCCAGATGCCAGGGTGATCCTTACGCTCAGGGACGCTGAAGCTTGGTTCGAGAGCGCCAACGCCACGTTTTTCGAAGGGCTGGAACTGAGCGCCTTCAACCCCGATCCGGCGAAGCAAGAACAGGGCGACCTGGCCCGGCGCTTGATCCTGGATGGCGTTTTCTCCGGCAGGCAACGCGAAAAAGAATTCGCCCTCCAGGTCTACCGGCGTCATATCGCCCGCGTAGTCGAGCTGGTCCCTGCCGGGCAGCTGCTGCATTATCAGGTTGCAGACGGTTGGAGGCCGTTGTGCCGGTTCCTGGGCGCGCCCGAACCGGAGAAGGCTTTCCCGCGGTTAAACGAACGGGCAGAATTCTTGTCCACGGAACCCGAGTGGGCCCGGGAGATCAAAAGGAAACGAGCAAACGATGTTAGAAAGGATTAGATCGCTGAGCTTGCTCAGAACAGCCCAGGCTTTGTTCTATTTAAACGCTCTCATCTGGCTTGTTTTTGGTGCGATCAGCCTAGTCAGGATGGCAAACGGGGATACGAACCAGACCATCAACCTGATGATCGTCGCCGTGCTCATGTTCGCCAACGCCGCCGCCATGCTGGGGAGCGGCCTAGGGCTGGGCACGCGGCGCAGGATCTTTTATACCCTGGCGCTGGGGGTTTTAGCTGCGAACATCCTGCTGACCTTCACCGACCAGTTCGGCACCTTCGACTTGCTAACCCTGCTGATCGACCTCGCGATAGTGGCGATGCTGATCGCGGACAGGCAACGATACTCATGATAGCGTGATTTAAGTGCAACGCACTTGACCTTCTGGTTGACGGGATCCTCGTCTTCCAGAAAGTGCGTTGCACTTTTGTGGTTTCAACCGCAACAACCCAGCAGTTCAGCTTCCCGTTTTGCAGGTGCAATGCACTTCCTACTCTGGTTGACGAAACCGTCGTCTTCCAAGAAAGTAGGTTGCACCTTATAAACAGGCTAGCAAAGGCCGTAAAATTACGGCCTTTTTAATGTAAAAATTACTTGACATATAGTAATAAATAGTTTACTATATGTCCTGTACACATTACAAAATGTAAATATAGATATACAGGAAGAGGAAAATATGTCCTTTCAACAAAAAAACATCGCCGTGTCCTTAGTCAACTTTTCCCTGATCTTGATTTTCTACCTGTTCAGGGTAACCCAAATGATCTTGGGCGGGAGTTTTACTCCCCCCAATGTGTTTCGCCTTTGGGGAATCATCATCGCCCTCGCCGTCGTGGTAACGGTCTTCGCCACGATCCTCACCCACATCGTCTCCGCCATCATCGAGGCCATCCGGACGGGCAATGAAGACTCAAAGATCGAGGATTTCGCCGACGAGCGAGACAAGTCAATTGATTTGAGGGGGACGAGTATTACCTATACCGTATCCTCCATCGGGGTCTTTCTTGCCATGCTCACCTTCGTCTTTGGCCAGCCGCCGCTGGTGATGTTCACCCTGCTGATCTTCTTCGGCGTCGTAGCTCAGGTTATCGGCGACATTTCACGGCTGTACCTTTACCGGAGGGGGATCTAAGATGGGCAAAAGCAGGGTGAGCAATAACATTCGGACCTTGCGGTTCTTTCACAATGAAATGACCCAGCAAGAGCTGGCTGAAAAAGTGGGCGTGACGCGGCAAACCATCATCGCCATGGAACAAGAAAAGTACTCCCCTTCGCTGGAATTGGCTTTTCGCATTGCGCGGGTTTTTGACCTGCCGTTGGAGGAAGTGTTCTCCTTTGATGCTGAAACCGAGTCTGAGTAAAGGTACAAGCGCGAAAAATTGTCGGTTGTCACTGTATCCAACCTTAGGAGGTAGTCATGAAAGCCGTTGTTTACGAAAATTATGGTTCACCCGGTGTTCTGGAATTACGCGAGGTAGCAAAACCGACGCCCAAGGATGACGAAGTGCTCGTCAAAGTATCCGCGACTACGGTAACGGTAGCGGATTCCAGACTGCGCAGCTTCACAGTGCCGCTCTCTTACTGGATCCCCGCTCGATTAACACTGGGCGTTCGGAAGCCTAAACAAACCATCCTGGGGGCGGAGATGGCCGGCGTCGTTGAATCGGTAGGCAAAGCTGTCACGCGCTTCAAGCCAGGCGACCAGGTGTTTGCCTCCACGCTGGAACACGGTTTCGGCGCTTACGCCGAGTACCGCTGTCTGCCCGAAGAAGGGTTATTGGCCTTAAAGTCGTCCCACCTGACCGACGAGCAGGCTGCTGCCCTCCCGATTGGCGGTCGTACGGCCTTGTATTTTCTGAGAGAAGCCGAGATCCAGCCCGGACAAAAAGTGCTGATCTACGGCGCTTCAGGAAGCGTGGGCACGTTTGCCGTGCAGCTGGCCAAGTACTTCGGCGCAGAAGTTACCGGGGTATGCAGCACCGCCAACTTGGAAATGGTCAAAGCCCTGGGAGCCGACAAAGTCATTGATTACACTCAAGAGGATTTCACAAAGAACGGCGTGACCTATGACGTCATTTTTGACGCCGTGGGCAAGGCTCCCTATCCAGGCTGCCTGCGATCGTTGACGGTGAATGGAACCTACCTGCAAGCCGTTAGTTCGCCGGGGATCAGCCTGCGAATGCGCTGGGCAGCGCTGACCAGCAGGAGGAAACAGGTCGGTGGAGGGCCGGCTCCTAAATCCGAAGACCTGGCCTTCCTCCAAGAACTCGTCGAGGCGGGGAAGCTAAAACCGGTCATCGATCGCTGCTATCCGCTGGATCAAATCGTCGAGGCTCATCGATACGTGGACATGGGGCATAAGAAAGGCAATGTCGTCATAACCCTGAACCATAACGGCAAACACTAACGTCTGTCAAAAAAGTGGAGGTGTTGAATGAAAATTAACGCACACGTGCAAAATAGTGAAGGTCAGCATCAGGTCACATTGCGCACCAACGAAAACGCTCACTCCATTGTCATCCCTCCCAAGTGCACTGGCTTGGGCTCCAGCGCGAACGGTGGCGAGTTGAGACGCCCGTTCTCCTGAGCGCCGTCGAGGCTGTGACGGTGTGAGCGTCTATCAACTTGGGCTTAATTCCGAAATGTTGGCCCAACCCTACACTCGGACGATGCTCACAATCCCAAGGATAAAATGGCAAAATCCAAATTCTCTCTCTCAAAACACAAAGCTGAGTTTATAGAAATCGTTGAAAAAACTGACCACAAGATTTTAGCCGTCTGGGCAATCGATTGCGCCGAACGAGTTCTGCCGTATTTTGAGGGTAAATTTCCTGGAGACCTACGCCCTCGCAAGGCGATCGAAACGCTGCAAGCATGGATAAATACAGGGGTGTTTAAGATGGCTGACATACGCGGGGCTTCCCTGGCCTCGCATGCCGCTGCTCGTGAAGTGGGGGAGGATAACGCAGCTCGCTCGGCTGCCCGCGCCGCCGGCCAGGCGGTGGCGACCGCGCACGTCCCCACCCATTCGATTGGTGCTGCAATTTATGCCTTGCAGGCGATCCATAGGGCTTCCAATGCACTTGATGCCGACGCTGCCGTCGCCGAAGAACGAGGCTGGCAATTCCAACATTTGCTTGAGCTGAATCGCTGATTCGCCGAGTCTCCTTCCGCTGCATGGTAGAATCGATCCCGCCCGGAACGTATTCTCGTCCCAAGATCATTCATTGCTGGAGGAACATCCATGCAGGCAATTCTAGACAAGCTGGGCATCCAAGCGGTGACCCCCGGCGCATGCAGCGGGCCTGGCGGCTGGAGCCAAGACCCGGCCGGAAAAGAGCTGGTCTCCTACAACCCCTCCTCGGGCGAGCCCATCGCCCGGATCATCCAGGCCACCCCGGCAAGCTACGAGAAAGTGGCCGCCGGGGCTCAAAAGGCCTTCAAATCCTGGCGCAACCTGCCGGCGCCCAAGCGCGGCCTGGTGGTGCGCGACCTGGCTGAAGCCTTACGCGAGTACAAGGAGCCGCTCGGCGACCTGGTCTCCCTGGAGATGGGTAAGATCCGCCCCGAAGGGCACGGCGAGGTGCAGGAGATGATCGATATCTGCGACTTCGCCGTCGGCCTCTCCCGCCAGCTTTACGGCCTGACTATGAAATCCGAGCGCCAAGATCACCGCATGTTCGAGCAGTGGCACCCGCTTGGGATCGTCGGTGTGATCACGGCCTTCAACTTCCCGGTGGCGGTCTGGTCCTGGAACGCGGCCATCGCCGCGGTGTGCGGGGACCCGGTGCTGTGGAAGCCCTCCTCCCAAACCCCGCTGTGCGCCGTCGCCGTGCAGAACCTGGCTAACCGGGTGATGGCCGATCACGGCCTGACCGGCATCTTCAACCTCGTGATCGGCTCCGGCAGGGACGTCGGCAACCTGCTGTTGGACGACCCGCGCGTGCCCCTGATCTCCTTCACCGGCTCGACCCGCATCGGCCGGAAGGTGGCAACCAGCGTCGCCGGGCGCCTGGGCCGCACCATCCTGGAGCTGGGCGGCAACAACGCCATCATCGTCTCGGACGACGCCAACCTGGACCTGGCCGTGCGCGCCATCCTGTTCGGCGCGGTGGGGACCGCCGGGCAGCGCTGCACCACCACCCGGCGCATCATCATGCACCGGGACATCGCCGGAGAGCTCACCGACCGGCTGGTGGAAGCCTACCGCCAGGTGCGCCTGGGCGATCCCCTGGACGAGGACACCCTGATGGGGCCGCTGGTGGTCAACACTGCTGTGGAGGAGATGTTCGACGCCCTCGAGCGGGCCAAAGCCGACGGCGGCGAGATCCTCTTCGGGGGGGTGATGCGCCCGGACCTGGGCCCCAACTTCGTCGAGCCGACCATCATCAAGATGCCCGCCCAGACCGAGATCGTCAAGCAGGAGACCTTCGCGCCCATCTTGTACCTGCTGGAGTACGGCGACGTGGACGAGGCCCTGCGACTGCACAACGACGTACCTCAGGGGCTATCCAGCGCCATCTTCACCGACAGCGTACGCACCATGGAGGCATTCCTCTCGGTCGAGGGGTCTGACTGCGGCATCGCCAACGTCAACATCGGCACCTCGGGCGCCGAGATCGGCGGGGCCTTCGGCGGCGAGAAGGAGACCGGCGGGGGGCGCGAGTCCGGCTCCGACGCCTGGAAGGCGTACATGCGCCGCCAGACCAATACGATCAACTACTCTTCTGAGCTGCCCTTAGCCCAGGGCATTGAATTCGGCTAATTAATGGAACCGCGCACCAACCCGGAATGGCTCGAAGCGCTTCGCTCGCCGGGCCCGGAACAAGAAGCCGCGCTGGCGGATCTACGCGCCATCGTTCTGAAGGGGCTGCCTTACGCCCTCTCTAAATATCTATCCCCCGCCGATCCACAGTTCAAGGCGCTCACCGAGCACACCGCCCAGGAAACCCTGCTGCGGGTGCTCGACCGCCTGGAGACCTTCGAAGGCCGCAGCAAATTCACCACCTGGGTACATACTATCGCGGTGCGCATCGCCCTCACCGAGCTGCGCCGCAAGCGTTGGGAGAACATCTCGCTGGACAGCTTGCTAGAGGACGACGACCACCTGCCGCCGCTGGGATTGATGACCGACACCTCCCTGGGCCCAGAGGACCTCACCGAAGGCCGGGATATGGTATCCAAAGTGCGGCGCATCATCGCCGAGGAGCTGACTGAAAAACAGCGCCAGGCGCTGATCGCGATCAGCATCAAAGGGATGCCCATCGCGGAGGTAGCCCGCCGGATGGACTCCAACCGCAACGCCATGTATAAATTAATGCACGACGCCCGCCTGCGTTTGAAAAGGCGACTGGCGAAAGAAGGTCTGACCCCCGCAGAAGTCCTGGAAATTTTCGACCGCGAGTAAGAAGACCCGTGATCGGCGCATCAGAAATTAAGGCAGCATTATGAATCTATTCTCATTTATCAAGCGTTTGTTTCAACCTTCGGGCGATAACCCTTCAGGCGACAGGAAAGACGAGCGCGCGCCTGAAGAGCTCATCCAGCTGATCAAAGGCTTACAGATTACTGAAGAGCTCGAGTATTCGTGCGACGAGGTCTTCCGCTTGCTCGACCAGTACGCCGAGACGATCGTCGAAGGCGGCGAGGCAGAAAAGCTGATGCCCCTGGTCGAGCACCACCTGGAGATGTGCGGGTGCTGCCGGGAAGAGCTCGAAGCGCTGGTGCAGATCCTGGAAGCCAACCCGGCTTAAACGCTTCTGTCCAACCCGGAGCGGGCCCGGGGTTGACAGCAAATTTGCGCTCACTTATCCTTCTAACCAAAGTATTATCCAAATTAAATAGGACTTACGCAGCAGTGGGGAGGTGGAGTTTGGGCGGGCAGAACCCGCCCAAACTCCACTAATTAAAACTGCGTATCTCTCTTACCAGGTATTCAAGCGCCAATCGTAGGGCGCATACTCGATGCGCAAATCATCCTGGTGATCCTCAATCCACGCGCAACGTTCATCCTGCGCTGGCAGGTGGTCGCAAATGAAGTCGATGACCCCCTGGCGGCCGTTGAAATCGGCCTGGTACCAGTCAAATATGGCCGATAGGGACAATACCTTACTGCCCCGATCGAGCTCAGTGTTGGCGTGGACAAAATTGCGCGCCGCCAGGTTCATCTGTGCGTCGATCTGCTCCGCGCTGTAGACCTGGATAGGCGGGCAAGAACGACTGGCGCAGTTTAGGGCGAAGTGGATGCGCGGCTCTGGGAGGTTTCCCTTGTGATTGTCAACCACCCAGGCGAGCCTGGGATCATCGGAAGGCAGCTGGACGCCTGGCAATTTGGGGTGTCCCCGGTTGGCGCGCAACAGCCCTTGTTCGATGTCGTCCAGGCAGATGCGCTGCCCGCAGAGATTATAAGCAGCCCTGCGGAAGAAAGTCAGGATGCCCAAGAGGCCTTCGGTCACACTCTCTTCGACCTCAAATGCAATCACGGCGTCCAACACCAGGGTGTTGTACAAATTGATCCAGAAGGCGAGCTGTTCCTGGCGCGAGGCCAACTTAGCGGGGTCGAAGGAGCGTAATTGAGGCGAACAAACCCGACGGAATTCTTGATAAGCCTTGCTGCTGCGAGCTTTGGCATAATTGACATGCGCGCCTTCCTCGTCCAGCGCGCTGGCTTTGATCGCGTTCAAGGCCCGTCTGAGCTCGGCGACCAAGGTCGGCCCGGAGACAGGTTCCGGGTCATTCAATGCCGGGTTGAGCACCTGATCGGTCCCGGCGCCAGCCAGCAAGTCGAGCAAGCTGTTGCGGGCGCGGATCGCCAGATCGGCCAACATAATTCCATTGTTTTCAGTCATAAAAGGAATTTCCTCAATATCAACGGGTTACCTTGAGGCACGTGGATTGGCGCAACGCCGCTCATGCTTTACGATGAGCCTGCCCACGGCTTTCTTACATACAGATGTTCCGCACTGGGAGGTGTTTGGGCAGGCTAAGCCCGCCCAAACACCCTAATTTATTTTGCATATCTCCAGTGGATATAAACGTGAATTGGGTTAACATCTTGTAAAAGTATGGGGTTTGGGCTAACCATTTTCTAAACCTGGTGTTAACGGTTATAGCGCTTTCACATGTCAACGCAGGGATCGGCCAGCTGAACCGGTCCATGCTAATGCTCTGAACCCTTCCTAAAGAAACGGAAACTTGGTTGAAGGGCTAGAAACGGTGTGCTGATGGAATTTGAAAATCGAGTGGCGTTAATCACCGGCGGATCCAGCGGCATCGGGCTGGCTACCGCGCGTTTGCTGGCCGCGCGCGGCGCACACGTTTGGCTGCTGGCCCGCGGCGAGGCGCGACTGCGTGAGGCTTTGGCGGAAGTCGAAGGGGAGCGCCGCTTACAGAAGCAGCGCTGCGGCTTCGTCGCCGCCGACGTTGCACAGGTCGATCAGGTCCGGGAGGCGGTCGGCCGGGTGACGGAAGCGGTTGGCGCGCCCGATCTGGTGATCAACTCCGCCGGCGCGGCGCGCCCGGGCTACTTTGTCGATCTGGAACTGGAGATCTTCCGGGAGATGATGGCGGTCAACTATTTTGGCACGCTCCACGTGGTCAAAACAGTGCTGCCGGGGATGCTGGCGCGCGGCTCCGGGCACATCGTCACGATCTCTTCGCTGGCCGGGCTGATCGGCGTATTTGGCTACACAGCTTACGGGGCTTCCAAGTATGCCGTGCGCGGCTTCAGCGATGCGCTGCGCGCCGAGCTCAAACCGCAGGGCATCGGCGTTTCTATCGTCTATCCTCCCGATACGGACACCCCCCAACTGGCTTACGAGAACCGCTATAAGCCGGCCGAGACCAAAGCCATCTCCGAGATAGGCTCGGTGATCTCTGCAGAAAAAGTCGCCCAGGCCATCATCCAGGGAGTCGCCCGGCGGCGTTACCTGATCCTGCCGGGCCTGGATAACGTGGTATTGTATTGGCTGATCTCGATAGCAGGCTCGCTGGCTTACCCCGTCATGGATTGGTTGGTGGCGCGGGCACAGCGAAACATAAACCAGGGTCCTGCGGATGAGAAACAATCCGAGGATGAGAAACCATCCCCTGATGATAAGCAACCCGTGGAAGAGAAGAGGAGCTGAGCATGGACATTTTCGAAAAATGCGGCAATTTCACGGAAGCCAAGCAGGCCATAGCCGCCGGCTTCTATCCCTATTTCATCCCGCTCAGCGAAAATGAGGGCACCGAGGCGGAATACAAGGGCCACCGACTGATCATGTGCGGTTCGAACAACTACCTGGGATTGACCACGCATCCCAAAGTACGCCAGGCGGCGGTAGATGCCCTGGAACGATACGGCACGAGCTGCACCGGCTCGCGTTTTCTCAACGGCACGCTGGAGCTGCACGAGCAATTAGAAGCGGAACTGGCGGAGTGGGTCGGCAAGGAAGCTGCGCTGGTCTTCTCCACCGGCATGCAGGTCAATCTGGGCACTATCAGCGCGCTGGTCGGACGGGGCGACTATGCCATCCTCGATAAAGACGACCACGCCAGCATCGTCGATGGAGCCATGCTGAGCTTCGGCGAAATCAAGCGCTACCGCCACAACGACATGCCCGATCTCGAGCGTGTTCTGGCGGGCCTGCCCGAGGAAAAAGGCAGGCTGGTAGTGGTGGACGGTTTGTTCAGCATGGAGGGGGATATCGCCCCGCTGCCCGACATGATCCCGCTGTGCCGGAAGTACGGCGCACGCTTGATGGTGGATGACGCGCACGCGATGGGCGTCCTGGGCGGCGGTCACGGCACGTCCGCCCATTACGGAGTGACCGACCAGGTAGACCTGATCATGTCCACCTTCAGCAAATCCTTCGCCTCCCTGGGCGGTTTCATCGCCGGGGATGAGCCGGTGATCCATTACATAAAGCACTTCGCCCGCACGCTGATCTTCAGCGCCAGCATCCCGCCAAGCAACACGGCCGCAGCCCTAGCGGCCTTGCAGGTGATGCGCGAGGAGCCGGAACGCATCGCCCGGTTGAATCAAATCGCCGAAAAAATGCGCCGGGAGTACCAACTACTCGGGTTCGATACAGGCAACTCGGTCACCCCCGTGATCCCGATCCTGATCGGCGACGATATGCTCACCTTCAACACCTGGAAGCTGCTCTTTGATAACGGGGTGTTCGTCAACCCAGTGATCTCCCCTGCCGTGGCACCGGGGCGGCAGCTGCTGCGCACCAGCTACATGGCCAGCCACACCGACGAGCAACTCGAACGGGTGCTGGGGACTTTCGAAAAGGTAGGCAAGCAGGTTGGGTTAATTTGAAAGCTCCTCACTCGCTTAGCAGATTGCATCGATCAACCCTCTTCCCCGAAGATGAGGAACTCAGGTTGCCTTGAACGAAGAGTTCCCTTTGCCGGGTTGCGACTGGTTTTTTGCCAGCTTGAAATAACATAACGCCCAGTTCAACTCGAAATTAACTTCGACCCAATGGGAAATGATGGCGCGCTCGAGCATTGATTCGATGCGCGATTTCTTTTCCTGGCAGACCAAATCTAACAAGCCTCGAATGTACTGTCGCAGCTGCGGCTCCCCTGACCGGTGAATGGCCAGCAACTTTTCACCCTCAGTCAGCGCCTCCGTGATGTAGATGGCAAACTCGTATTCTCCGAGGAGCAGGCTGGCCTGGGCTTTGGGCGCGCCGTTGGCGATCGACCAGTCGGCGGAAATTTCCCTGGCAAGCTGCTCCAAAGCCATCGCTGGTATGCTTTGGTACGCTTCAAGCCGATATTTCTTCCTATTTTCCGTACCCATAACCACCTCTTAACCAAGGTCGAGGTCAGCCAACACCAGACTGGCTGTTGGTTGACGTCTTTGGGGCCTTATTCGATGAAAAAAACTTCCCCACTGGCTATATCATACATCGCGCCTGCAATGGCGATTTCCCCCTGCTCCAGCATTTGCTTGAGGATGGAGCTCTGCTTTTTAATGTTTTCGATGGTCAACTGAACGTTCTTCTTTGCGATCTGGTTGATGTGGTTATCACCGTCCAGGTTTGAGGAGTCTTGGGAGGCGATTACGGCTGGTTTGAGTTTGTCGATCAGCCCAGTCAGGTGGCCTAATTCAACATCGTCATAGGCCCCTTGAATGGCTCCACATATGGTATGGCCCAACACGAGAATAAATTTTGAGCCAACAACTTTGCAGGCGAATTCCATGCTGCCGAGGATATCTTCGTTTACGAAATTTCCCGCGATGCGAATGCCAAAGATGTCGCCGATACCCAGATCGAAGATCAGTTCGGGTGGTACGCGAGAGTCGATACAGCCTAACACCACCGCAAATGGGTACTGCCCCTCACTGGTTTCGATCACCTGGTCCTTGAGGTTTCTTTCCATCCTCTGGCTTTCAACAAAGCGCCGGTTGCCCTCTTTCAAGAGCTCCAGAGACTTTTCTGGCGTCATTGCGTCCAAAGTTGCTTTTGTTTGCGTTTGCATGGTCCACTCCTTCGTGAATTGAATTGTTTAGGAATACCACAGCTCGCAGAGCGCATTTTCCGTTAAATGTTCCAATTACGACACTGTGAGACTTACCTCAGGTGTGCTCAATTGGGCTTTGCCATTTTCACTGACAAGTTTCTGTTTCAACCAAACGATGCTTTGCTCGAATTCGTCGAAGAGCTGATTTTCCGGGAGAAGGTCGGGCACAATGCCAATCGTCCGAAACATGTCGTAGGGTTGCGGGTGCAATCCGGTGATGAGAACGAGCGCGCCTTTCCTGCGCAGATCCAGGATTGCATCTTCCATCGCATAAAGACCAGACTGATCGATATGCGGCACCCGGTCCATACGAATGATCAAAGCCCGAACATTTTCATCCAGATCCTGGATCAATTTTTGGAAGTGGGAAGTAAACCCGAAGAACATCGGGCCGTACAGATGTTTGATAATGATGCGATCCTTGAATTCATCGTAGATGTCGATCTCATCTTCCCAGGGTCGCTCGCCGGATATGCCGGCCAGGGCCGTCACTGCGGTACCCGCTTCTGCCAAGTCACTCGAGCGCTTCATAAATAGCACCGAAGCCAGGATTATGCCCAGACCCACCGCCTGGATAAGACTGCCAAAGGTGGTAATGGCGAAGACGGTGATCATAACCAGGGCGTCCGCTCTGGGCACTCTCGACAAGTGACGCAGCCCTTTGTAGTCGATAATGCCAAAACCAATGGGGATCAGAATTCCAGCGAGGACCGCCAACGGTATGTAAGCAGCCAGTTGGCTTACACCCAAAAGTACGGCAAGTAAGAACAAACCATGGATGGTCCCTGAAAGACGCGTCCTCCCTCCGGCGTTGATGTTAACCACTGTTCCCTTGGTTGCGCCGGCGCCCGGAATACCACCAAATAGAGCTGCTGCCATGTTGCCAAGACCTTGGCCGATCAACTCTCGATTGCTGTTGTGCTTCGTTTTGGTGATATTGTCTGCGATCACGGAGGTTAAAAGTGAGTCGATCGAACCGAGCACAGCGAGTACCAGCGCGAACTCCAAGATCAGCAGGTACGCAGCCGGATCGATCGAAAGCAAACCGCCGATCTGCAGCGAGGGCAGCCCAGAAGGAATGTCCCCGATCGCGGGTACGTCCAGCCGTAAGAAGTGGCTGAATAATGTTGCACCGATTAGAGCGACAAGCGCGCTGGGGATGGCTTTTGTGATGCGAGGGAAAAGATAGTAGATCAGCATGGTCAATACACCCAAACCCAGCGCAGCCCAGTTGAGTCCGGTGAATAGCCGCGGCGCCTCGATGATCACATTCAGGGTTGAGGAAGGCGCGGATACCCCTGCAAGGGGGTAGACTTGCAGCAAGACGATGATTAAACCGACTCCACTCATAAAACCCGATATCACGGGGTAGGGGAGGAATTTTATATAGCGGGCGATGTTGAGAATTCCAAACAATATCTGGAAGAGACCTCCCAACAAGAAAGTGAGCACGATGATACCCATCGCCCGCTCCAGGCTGCCGGAGAAATCAATGGCTGCAGCGATAAGCGCGGCGGATACCACGGTCATCGGTCCGGTCGGTCCGCTGGCTTGTGTCGCCGTGCCCCCAAAAATGGCCGCCAAGATACCGATGGCGATAGCGCCATAGAGTCCTGCAATGGCGCCCATACCGGATTGCACACCGAAGGCCAGGGCTAAAGGCAGTGCGACAATTCCGGCGACCAACCCCCCGGTCAGATCGCCCCTCAGATTTTTGAAATCATACAGTTTCTTCGTTTTCATATCTTTATCTCCAGGTTTGTTGATGGTTGAATTCAATTCCACTTAGCTGTTTCTTTAACCCTGGATCCGCTCCAAGTAGATCATCAGGCTAACCACGGTTGTTGCGACCAGCAGCGCAATGCTCATGCCGGGTAAAAAGGCGCGTCTTGCAGGCACGGCCAGTAAGTTCGCCAGAGCCGGTCCAAGCACCAAAGCCAATAGAATAAATTGCGGGATGATGCTTAGGACGATTACGCTCAGACCGAGGCTGAGCAACAGCCCATAAAACACTGGATTCGCCCAAAAAGGATTGATCTTCATAGTTCGCCTCTACATTCCATTTATGATCGTCGGTTAGATGCCCAGCTCAGCTCGGGTGCGGATGTAGTGCACCACCTGTTCGCGGTTGAGCATGCCGACGATTTGATCGTCTTGAATGACCGGGATCTGTGCGATATTCTCGGAATCCATCAGCTGTAAGGCTCCCATCAGATCGTTTTCCGGTGTGACCTGCAACAAGGCATCCATCGGCCGCATGACCTGGTTGACAGTGGTGAAAGGCCATTTGCGTTGAGGCAGCCGGGTAATGTCCTTGAAGGTGATCAACCCCTGGGGTTTTCCGTTCTCAGCCACTAGAAAACAGCGCTGTCCGCCGCGCAAGATGCGCTCCTCGACGAGCTGGCTGATCGGGGTATTTGGGGATACTTGCTGGCATTCCTGGGACATGGCCTCACCGACGGTCACACCGCTCAGGGATTGCTGGAGATTGGTCTGTGCGTAGCTGGCAGCAGCAGCGTTCTGCAGGAACCAGCCGATAAAGATCAACCAAATGCCATTGAAGAAGCCGCCCTGGAAGATCGACAGCACACCCAGTCCAATAAACCCGAATGCGAAAACCTGTCCGCTAAAGCTGGCAATCTGCGTGGCGCGCGACAAACTGCCGGTAGCGCGCCAGATGATGGCCCGTAAAATACGGCCCCCATCCAGTGGGAACCCGGGGATCAGGTTGAAAACGGCCAGAGTCAGGTTAATGCGCGCCAGCCAAATGCTGGGCGCTGCCAGTAAGGGGATGGCCTGATCCAAGAGATATAAAGCCCCGAACAGCCCAGCCAGGGCAAAACTGACCAGCGGCCCGGCGATCGCGATGCGAAACTCTGCGCCGGGATTACTCGGTTCCTTGGAGATCTGGGCAACGCCGCCGAAAATAAACAGCGTGATCGCACGCACCGGGATCTGGTTGCGCAACGCGAGGAATGCGTGTCCCAATTCGTGCGCCAGGACGGAGCCGAAGAAAAACAGACTGGTCAGCGCAGCCAGCAGCCAGACTGTGATCCCCGGTAGTTCAGGATACTCGGCCGGGATAAGGCCGGTCGCCAGCGACCAGGTAATCAGACCGAAGATCAGGAACCAGCTGGCGTGCAACCCGATAGGTATGCCCCAAACCTTTCCTAATTTAATGCTCGCTTCCATTGGTTTGCTCCCATTTTGCTGGCACACTGGGGGAGCTAACAAAAATAGGCCAGCAACCCTCGAAACTGATTTGAGGGTGCTGGCCTACGCTGATGACTAGCTTGCCTGAAAAGGCCTTCTCTTCGCCCGGTCTGCCAGAATTATTTGTCTGGCGTAAATTTACCAGGAGGAGGTGACTTTGTCAATACCTTTACAAAACCTGTACGACATTTCTAATCCGTGGTTAATCTTTACGTTGGTGAACCAGTGGGAATTGATAATCTGACCGGGTTCATTCTTGCTTTGGAGAGGCGAGCGGATTCATCATGTAAATTTCGCCGACAAATTTGAAGCCACTGTGAACACAACCACCCGTTCCCCGGTGCGGGTGCTCATATCGGTGTGCAAGCTGACCATCCGGCACCCGCAGGTACGTTGAACGATCTCCTCTAACAAAGGGCGGGATGCCTCGAACAGCTGCCGGCGGGTCTCTTTGACCAGCTTCTGGCCGTCGGCTGATTCGGCTAGTTTGGCCTCTGCCGGGGTCAAAACCCCGCGCATGCGCACCAGGATCATATCTTCGATGATAAAGGTGCGCGCCTCCAACGGACCCCGCCCGAGATGTTCTTTCTCAAAGCGGATCATTGCCTTAGTGAACTCGTCTTCGAGGGCTCCCAAGGATTTAGCTTTCATCTGGAACTCCCGATAAAAAATTTGAACTCACTATAATTATATACAGGAGTTCCACGTTTCGATATGAATCTAGAATCACATTGGGCGGGACACTAGGGGAGTATCTGGGCGTATAGCTCGCCCAGATACTCCCCCATTTTAGAAGGTCATGCGTGCGCTTTAAACTCGGGCAGCTTCTCACCCGCCCGCACCGGCACCTTCAGGCGGTTTTCCGGAGGGGTAAGCGGGCATGAATACATTTCGTTGTAAGCGCAGTACGGGTTGTAAGCCAGGTTGAAATCGACCTCGAACTTTCCCTTACCCAGCGATTCGGGCTCCAGGTAACGCCCTGCCGGGTAGGTCTCCTGGCCGGCCAGGCTGTCTACGAACGGGATGAAGTAGCCGTGCTCGTTGTAATAGATGGTCAGCTCCGACTCCTCCCCATCGACGCTGAACTCGAATCTGCCGTAGCGTTCGTAAGTCTGGAAGTCACCGGTCGAGGTCGCCATTGTGATCTCGTCGTGCTCGGGGAATTCTTCGACCGCCACCTCCAACCGCAGGTCGGGGTTTTCGGGGAAATACGATAACCCCTCGAAGTCGTGCTGTTGTGCGTGGGTGAGTGGGCTTTGTGGATGGTGGGCGAAGAAGTGGTCCTTTTCAGCGCGGAATTCTTCTAGTTCTGACATGGATGTCTCCTCAATCTTCTTTAAGCAGCACGGAGTGTTGGGACATTGCCCTCCTCAACACTCCCGCTTGTTTGGATTGCCAACAATTTAGTTCTATACTATAGAAAGCCTCTGCGGTTGCTTTCTTACCTGCGTGAACACTCCCGGATCCGCCGCTGCGCTGCGACAATTACCGGGATAGCCACTCCAAATCAGGAGGTTGTTTACATGTCAACCCCAACCGATCCTCTTTCGCTGGCAGACTGGCGCCGGCGCGTGGCCGAGATGTACGCGGCGGCGCGGCATAACCCCAACCCGCGGGCAGGCTGGCAGGCCTTTCGCGGGCAGCGCGAGCGGCTATTCGCCGGTCATCCGGCTTCTCCTTTGGACGAGCCGCAGCAGGCGAGCTTCAAGGCTTTGCCATTTTACCCTTACGATCCAGCCTGGCGAAAATTGGGCCGCCTGGATAAGAAAGTGGAGCACCGGACGTATGCGATCGAGCTGCCTGCCGAAGGTTCGTTCCGCTACACCCGCGTCGCCAACGTCCGCTTCGATCATCAGGGCGAGGAACACAGCTTGAGCCTGTTCTGGGTGGAGGGATACGGCGGCGGGTTGTTCTTGCCGTTCCAGGACCTGACCTGCGGCGAGAACACCTACGGCGGGGGGCGCTACCTGTACGACGGCATCAAGGGCGCCGACCTTAACCTGGAGCCGGATGGTTTGCTCCTGGATTTCAACTTCGCTTACAACCCCTCCTGCGCCTATAACGACCGCTGGGTGTGCCCGCTGTCGCCACCGGAGAACCGGCTGGGCTGCGCGGTCGAGGCCGGCGAGCAGCGCTTCCTAGGAGATTGACTCCGCCCCAAACCCGTCAAGATTCGATCAGCTCGATGTCCAGGCTGTAAAGCAGGGCCATCGCCTCCGGCAGCGAGAATTTAGCTCTCGACAAGATATTGTCGCCGGCGTCGATGGCGAAGTTCTTCGCGCCGGTAAAATCTGCCCTGGAGAGATTTGTCTGGGAGAAGCGGGTTTTCTCCAGATCCGAGCCGTGCAGGATCGCCCCGCTCAGGTCTGCGTCGGAGAAATCGACTTCGTGGAGCGTGCAGTCCACCAGCTCGACCTCCTGCAAGTTAGCGCCCATGAAGATCGACAGCTTGAGCACGCAGCGTTCGAAATCGAAGGGTTTCAGAAAACCGCGCTGATCCAGGTTCGCTTGCGACCAGTTTACGCCGATAAACGTGCTCCCTTTAAACTGGTTGCCCACAAAAGAGCAGCCGGCGAAGCTGGTCAGCTGGAACATGCAGCCCTCGAACGTGCAATCCATGAAACGGCAGTCGCTAAAAGCGGTTTCGTTGAAGGAGCATTGGCTGAAGGAACATTCGGCGAACTCTGCCTGGTCGATAGACGCTCCGTCGAAGTTTTGACTGCGAAAATTGCCCCCCTCGTAAAGGTTCTGGGATTTCAAATCCATGAGCGCCCCTCGCCAATCCTCCATGCGGCGGTCAATTAGACTTCGTCACCAGGGGCAGATGCACCTCGTGAAATTCGCCCACGCACCACACCGGCGCGCTGTTCGAGCATTGCAAAGTTGAAGCGTCCCAGCTGAAAAGGTCTTTGGAATTCGATTCCCAACTCCTGGCAAGCCGCACGATGCTGCCGTAGCCGCCGGAACCAACTATGCTCCAGGCTTCGCAGTTGGCCATTCCGGCCGTGTTTGCGCCGCTGCTGTCCCAACCGGTGCGCACCCACCCGTACCAAAAAGATGGCGGCCCAGAGCCGCTGTCCGATTGCGTGTGCGCCTCGGGGTGATCGCGATCGTATGCCAAACCGGTGACGTCCAAGATCTCCCACAAGGAGGCCATATGGTAGCCCGCCGTGCAGGCCACTGGCGCCTCGTCCGCAGCATAGTTCGCGCCTGTGATGTAAAAATGGATCCCCTGGCCTCTGGGGAAGAAGCCGGCCTGTGGGTTAGCCTGCGCTTCCAAAGGAGGTCGCGAGACCAGGGCGGCGCCGGCCAGAAGCAGACCCGCCAGGAAGACGGCGAGCAGCACGAAGCCGCCTCGCGGCGTGGAAAAGTGCAAGCGGAGGCGCATCATGGAGCGCGGTCCTCCACGCACCATACCGGCGAGACGCTCGTGCATTGCCAGGCAGCAGCGTCCCAGGTAAAGATCTCGCCGGGAGTCGTCTCCCAGTCGTTTACCAGCCGGACGATGGTGCCGTAACCGGTGTTCTTTTGGCTCCAGTTGTTGCAGTTCGCCACGCCGGCGGTATTCTCAGCGCTGCTGTTCCAGCCGGTGCGCGCCCAGCCGTACCAGAAAGCAGGCGGACCCGATCCGCTGTCGGCCTTGGAGTAGGCTTGCGGATGATTAGATGCGTAGGCCAGGTTGCTGACGTCCAGGATCTCCCACAGAGAGGCCATGTGATAGCCACTTGAGCAGGCTGCCAACGTTTGATCGGCCTCGTAATTCGTGTCGGTCAGGTAAAAACCGCGTTTGCCGCTTCCCGAAGCTGTGAACCCACCGGCGTCCCCACCGGTTGGCGCCGATCCCAGGTCGTCGAGTGCGATCCATTCCCCGTTAGCCGAATACACCTGGTCCCCCTGGCGCAGCTCTTCCGGCGCGGTTTCAGTTTCCACCTGGGTGGCGCTGCCCCCGGAGGCTGCCGGAATCTGGTTAGGAGATCCCGAATCATCGCCCTGGGCGCGGACATACGAGCTGATGAAAACGAAGGACGCTCCCAGCAAACCCAAAATTGCCAGCAGACGCAAATTAATATTTACCGTAAGGTTCGGGCGTTCATCGTGGTCCATATCTTCAATTTCCTTTCCGCAAGAGCACCAATTCTTCTGCTCGCCGTGTGAGGCTATTGAAACTCATCCAGCAGCGCTTCTACCTGGCTGCGGGTGGGCAGCGAGGACTGCGCGCCGAGTTTGGTGCAGGCCAGCGCTCCAGCGGCGTTGCCCCAGGCAGCGGCTTCAGCCAAGGATTTCCCTTCGGCAAGCCCCACAGCGAAACCACCCAGGAAAGCATCCCCGGCTGCGGTGGTGTCCACTACGTTGACCGGATACGCCGGAAAAATCTGGGTCACTCGCCTGGCAGCCAGCAAGGCGCCGCGACTGCCCAGGGTGATCAACGCCGCCCCCACGCCCAATTCGAGTATTTTCTGGGCCGAGTGACCGGCGCTCCGGTCATCGTCGACTGGCAGCCCGGTGAGCAGCTCAGCTTCGCTCTCGTTCGGGGCAAGCACATCGACGTTCAGCAGGAGATCGGGGGGTAAGGGGCTTGCCGGGGCCGGGTTGAGCACTACTTTGACCCCCGCTCCCCGGGCGACCTGGACGGCGCGGCGTACGGTTTCAAGGGGGATCTCCAGCTGCAGGAGCAATACGTCCGCGGCGCTGATCGACTCGCGGGCCGAATCAATGTGCTCGGGCAGCAGCGTGCGATTGGCGCCGGGTAAAACGACGATGCTGTTCTCTCCGGAATCGCCCACTGTGATCAGGGCAGCTCCGCTGGCTGTCCTGGTATCCTGGCTGACGTGCTCTACGGAGACGCCGTGTCCTTCCAGGCTTTCCAGCAGCCGGTGGGCGAAGGCGTCTCCCCCGAGGCGCCCGACCAAGGACACCTGTGCGCCCAACAGAGCCGCGGCGACGGCCTGGTTGCCCCCCTTCCCGCCCGGGATCATGGCGAGCTCGCCGCCGACGATCGTCTCGCCGGGTTTCGGCAGGCGCGGGGAGCGCCCCACCAGGTCGATGTTCAGGCTGCCGACTACCGTGATTTTTGCGGGCATCGGCAAACGGCCAGTTTACCCATAAGCCTGCTGATAATCCTCCATGGCGGCTTCGACGACCTTCTGGGCATGTTGGCTGCCGTAAATCTCCTCGATGGTGACCGAGGAAGGTTTCCCGGGGACCAGCTTATAGGTGCTGAAGTAATGCTGCAAACGTTCAATCAGGCGGGTGGGCAGGGCATCGATGTCTTGGACATTTCCCCAAAAATTATCATTCTCCAGCACGGCAACGATCTTGTCGTCGGCCTCGCCGCCATCGATGGTGTGCAGCCCCCCTACCACGCGCACGTTCAGGATGATCTCGGCGCGGTTGATCGGCCGCTCGCTGACCACGCAGATGTCCAGCGGGTCGCCGTCGCCGTGCTCAGCCCTGGAGGACAACGCGCCGACCCGGTCCCCGCAGTACGTGCGGGGGATGAAGCCGTACAGCGTCGGCGGAATGGAAGAGGTGCGCTGGGGGCGATCCACGCGCAGGTAGCCGGTGGCTTTATCCACCTCGTATTTGATCAGGTCGTAGGAAGTGATCTCGATGTAAGCGTGGACCAGGCTGGGTGGCTGGGGCCCTACCTCCAAGCCGTGCCACGGGTGCGGTCGCCAGCGGTAGAAATTGGTTCGAGGCATCACAGAACTCCTGTGTACATCTAGAAATCCCGGGGGATCAACTTGTAGGTGCAGGTTTATAAATTGATTTGTTTACCGGATCTTCGGCAGGACGTTGCGCAGGTACGCCTCGCGCAGCTCCTCGTCCTCAAACAGGTTGGCGATCTCCACGGCCATTGCCTCGGCCTGGGCGCGCTTGGCCTCGGCCTGATCCGTCAATCCGATCGCGCCCAGCGCGCCTGCCGCCGCGGCCTGCGCCTGCCAGACGTAGGGCCGCATCCCCAGACCTTCAGCTTCCGCCTCGGCCTGCTCCAGGTTCTCCAGGCCGGCTTCGATCTCGCCTCGTGCCAGGAACACTTTGCCCTTAACCAATGCAGTGAGCGGGAA
>CAYNWK010000032.1:0-35034 GCA_964400875.1 uncultured Anaerolineaceae bacterium
CCAACAATCGTGATGCCTAGCAACCCCTGCCCGGTATCGACCTCGACATCAACGACGACGCCGTCTAAGCCAATTACAGCACATGAAAGGATCCGCGCAAGCATGCCGTAAGTTTAGAACCGCTGCAAAGCGGTGTCAATGTGCGGGGCCTCACAAATTGCTTAGGTTGGATTAAGGAATGTCTTTGTTGTTTTTTCGTTTGTAGAGCGCCCGGTCGGCGTCGGCGATCAACTCTTCCAGCGCTGTTTCTTGTTCGGAATCGTACCGGGCGACCCCGTAGCTGAAGGAAATTTTGGGCTCATTTTCGTTGTTATATAGGTCGAGATTATCCATCAGGCGGTGGACGATCACATCGACAGCATTCTCTTCGGTATTGATCGCAAGGACAACAAACTCGTCACCGCCCAGGCGGGCGATCAGGTCCGATGTCCGGAATGTTTTCCGCAGGATGTTGGCCATGGCGATCAGGGCAGCATCTCCAGCCGGGTGTCCGAGTTCATCGTTGATCGCTTTCAGGTCATCCAGATCGGCGTAGATCAATGCCAGATCCCATGATTCGCGCTGGGCCAGCTTGAGATGTTTCGAAGCCAGCGAATAGAAACCTCGGCGGTTGAGCAGTCCCGTCAGGTCGTCTCGAAAGGATTGTTGTTTCAGGATCACCCGGGAATGTTGGCGTTCGATGGCATACAACAAGGACCGTTCTAATTGTTCGGGGTCCGTACCACCTTTGATTAAATAGTCTTGAGCGCCTTCGCGGACGGCTTCTAATGCCAAGGTTCGATCGTTTATCCCGGTGAGAATGACCAGGGCTGTGTCTGGCGCAAAAGCGCCGATTCGCACAAAGGTCGCTTTGCCCTTACTGTCCGACAGGGATAGATCCATCAAGATCAGATCAAAGGAGTCGTCCTGGAGGTGAACCAGCGCATCGCTTAACGAATCGACCAAAACCGGATTGAACTCCCCCTCATTAGACTTGGTGAGAATTTCTTCGAGCATGGCGGCGTAATCCGGGCTGTCCTCCACCACCAGCACTCTGATCGATTTTGCCATAGCCTTTTCGATCATCAGTCGTCATTTTCCTGGATTATTAAGCCGCGTGACGGGTTTGCGTTATGAGATGGATTTTAACATGCTACCGTGGGGAGGTCAACAATTCGAACGGTGAAATTAGAAGTGCCGTACTTAACCCAGCTAACCCCCGCCTCGGAAACTACTAAAAAGCCTGATTTTGGGCTCAAGAAATCATGCTACAATACAGGAGTGATGAGTCAAGCCTACCCAACCAGACAAATCCCGGAACGGAATCCACTAACTCATCGAGAGCACCAACGGCAAGTATTCTGGCAAATCATCCTGCCGCTTGCCGTTGGAGTGATCGTCGTGCTCGCCTTAGCAGTTCTCGTTAGTTTGTCTTCCATAGAGACTTCCAGTCGATGGGCAGATATTTCATTGATTTTTCTGATCCTCCCAACGGCCGTAGCGACTTTGCTATTTATTGCAGTAGCCGCTGCCCTGGTCTATGGGTTATGGTATGCAATTAAATTTATCCCTCCATATGCACGCATCGTCCAAGATTTCTTTTACAATATACAAAGGCGCGTTCGTACGGGCGCCGATATGGCTGCGGAGCCGGTGCTGCGTGTCAATAGCTGGATTGCAGGACTACGGGCAGTGCAGCGCAAACCGAAAAACAGCAGAACATAACTCCCCGTTCCATCGCGCCCACTGCTAACCCCTGTCGTGGAAAAACCCTAACAGCCAAGTAAAATTAACCGGTAATCATCAAAAGTGCCAGGGGAAAGCGGGGACTCATTCAAGGTTTGGGTGAAGCCACATGGGATCTATCGCCTACTTACGGAAAGGAATATGAAATGGAAACCGACATCGATACTGCCAAGTCAAGCGCGCCTTGGAAGTCCCGGACACTGGCGGTCGGCGCGGTACTTGGCGCCTTGTTAGGGCTGGGCGCAGCGTACTTGCTCGTGCAGAACGCTGAAAAACGAGGAGCAGATAAAATAGATGTTTCTACCGGTGATGGCCTAAGACTCAGCTTATTAATCATGGGTGTCCTTCGGCAGATCGCCGCGTTGGGAGAGAAGGAATAAAAGATGGAGCAGCTAAAAGACCTCGATTGCGTATCTCCCAAGGGGGACCAACCTAGATTGAGCAATGCGGATATCGAAGCCTACCGTCAGCAGATCCCGGATTGGGAGATAGTCGAAGTGAATGGGGTAAAGCGCTTACAGCGTGCTTATAAATTCAAGAATTTTGAGCGTGCGCTGGCTTTCACCAACCAGGTAGGTGACCTTGCAGAAGAACAGGATCACCACCCTTTGCTGCAAACCGAATGGGGCAAGGTGACCGTCAACTGGTGGACGCACAAAGTTAACGGATTACACCGCAATGATTTCATCATGGCCGCGAAAAGCGACGAGGTTTACCAGGCATTTTGAGCCCAATGAAAGCCTCAGCTATGCTTGAGCCCAGGTGGTAACTCCAGCTGGGTTTTTCTATTTGGAGTTTCAGATTTGAATTTTGTACTTGAGCTGCCAGCCGCGCACGGTGAAGCGCTGATCAAGATTTTAGAAACCGTCCCACCGGATGAGATTCCCTGGGTGTTGACTGGCAGCGGCGGCCTGCGTTTGCAAGGTGTGGGCGTCCCGATCAACGATTTAGACATCCAGAGCGATAGAGCGGGGATCGAACTGATCGCTGAGCGATTTTCCGATTCGCTCCGTGTGCCCCCCAAGTTGAAGGTGAGCCCCTTGTTGCGTTCGTTTATGGGCGAAATGGAACTCGGCGGAATTAAAGTGGAATTGATCGGTGATATGCAGCATCGCGCAAAAAACGGATCCTGGAGGGAACCCGTAAATTTATTGGACCACCGGCATTGGGTGAGCTGGGACGGCAGGCAGGTCCCCGTTCTGGACCTTCATTATGAAGCCGAAGCCTACACGCGTATGGGCAGGCCAACCAAAGCAGCCGCGATTCTCACGGTGCTGGCTTCCAGGGATTTGAAGGACCCGGAATGAGCATGATGCGTATGCACCCCAGGTGGGTTTCTCTGGGGTTCGTTTTCGTCTTTGACCCGGGATTGAATTCTTGATGACCAATGAGCGGGTTGACCAGTTATTGGTCTCTCAAGGGTTGGTGGACAGCCTCGATCAAGCCCAGCGCATCGTCATGGCGGGCCAGGTGCGCGCTGATGGTCAGCTGATTACCAAGCCTTCAACGCGCGTACAGCCCGGTGCGCAGCTGGAAGTGGCTCGATTACCTCGCTACGTTTCTCGCGGAGGCAGGAAGCTGGAAGCCGCCCTCGAGGCTTTCCAGGCGCCTGTTGCCGGCCTGGTCTGCGCCGATGTAGGAGCCTCTACCGGAGGTTTCTCCGATTGCCTCTTGCAGCACGGAGCCAGCCGGGTCTACGCCATCGACGTCGGCCAGGGCATTTTGCATTGGAAGCTGCGAAAGGACCCGCGCGTTGTGGTGATGGAGGGAACTAACGCCCGCTACCTGGAATATCTGCCGGAGCCGATTCAGCTGGTCACCGCAGACGCTGCCTTCATCTCGCTCAAAGTATTGCTACCGGTGCTTTTGAACTGGTTTCCACAATCGGGTGGTGACCTGATCGCCTTGATCAAACCGCAATACGAGACTGACCGGGAAGCCGCTGACCGGGGGAGCGGCGTGATCCGTGATCCGCAGATCCACCGCCAGGTTCTGAAGTCGGTATTGGAATTCGCCAGTCAATTAGGATTCGCGCTAAAAGGTTTGATCCGTTCTCCAATTTTTGGGCCAAAAGGAAACACAGAATTTCTGGCCTGGCTGCGTTCGACCGGAACCGGGATCCAGGATTGGGAGTCTCTGGTTGAGGGGGTCATTGCGGATAAAACGGCCGGCTGAGGGGGACTTGGAGGTTGTTTCGAACAGCAGCCTGCGATACTTGGGCTTTTAAGATCGAGTATACTTCACCCGCTTATGAGCAAATTGATCCGTAATTTTTGTATTATCGCGCATATCGATCACGGCAAATCGACCCTGGCCGATCGCATGCTGCAGCTGACCGGCACAATCTCCGATCGCGAAATGATGGAACAGGTTCTGGACGACATGGACCTCGAACGAGAGAAAGGCGTGACGATCAAAGCTTCGGCGGTGCGCATGATATACGCTGCCCAGGATGGTCGAACGTACGAGCTCAATCTGATCGACACCCCAGGGCACGTCGATTTTGGCTATGAGGTCAGCCGGGCCCTGGAGGCGTGTGAAGGCGCGGTCCTGGTCGTAGACGCCAGCCAGGGCGTTGAAGCCCAAACCCTGGCGAACCTGTATATGGCTCTGGAAGCCGATCTGGAGATTATCCCGGTAATCAACAAGATCGATCTGCCCGCTGCGCACCCGGACGAGGTCGCTGAAGAGTTAAGTAGCTTGTTGGGCGTCGATCCTGAGCGCATCCTGCGAATCTCGGCCAAGCAAGGAGAAAACGTCACCGCAGTACTGGAGCAAGTGGTCGCACAGGTGCCGCCGCCGCGTGGGAACGATGAAGCATCCTTAAGGGCGTTGATTTTCGATTCCCACTACGATGCCTACAAAGGTGTGGTCGCCTACCTGCGCCTGATCGACGGGCAGATCGCCATGTCCGACACGCTCCTCCCAATGGCCAGTGGGGTCAAATTCAAACCGGTCGAGATCGGATACTTTGCGCCGGACCTACGGCCGGTAGATCGGCTTTCCTCAGGGGAGGTTGGTTACGTCGCCACCGGATTGAAAACCGTGCGGGAGTGCCGGGTCGGCGACACGCTGACCAGCATAACCAACCCCGCGCCGGAGCCGCTGCCCGGTTATCTCAAGGCTAAACCAATGGTCTTCGCCGGCGTCTACCCGGTGGAAGGGGAGGACTACGCCGATCTCAAGGATGCGTTGGAGAAGCTACAGCTCAACGACGCCTCCCTGGTTTACGAACCGGAAACATCGCAAGCGCTCAATTTTGGATTCCGCTGTGGCTTTCTGGGCATGTTCCACATGGAGATCATCCAGGAGCGGTTGGAACGTGAGTACGACCTGGATATCATCGTCACGGCGCCCTCGGTGGAATACGAGGTTGTGCTTCGGGATGGCCAATTGATGCGCATCGATTCCCCCGCTGAGTTGCCGGAAGAGGGCGATATTGATGAGATCCGCGAGCCGTGGATGAAAATCGAGATTTTTACCCCCACGGACTATTATGGTCCGGTGATGGAGCTGGTCACTAACCGTCGTGGGACCTTCATCTCGCAAGAATATCCCACGCCAAACCGGGTGCAGTTGAATTTTGAGATCCCATTGTCCGAGCTGATCGTGGATTTCTTCGATATCTTGAAATCACGCACCCGCGGCTACGCCTCGCTGGATTACCAGTTTGCCGAGTACCGGCCCGACGATCTGGTCAAACTGGAAACCTTGGTTAACGGAGAGGCAGTGGATGCGCTGGCGACGATCGTCCACCGCGATCAGGCCTACCACAAAGGCCAGGCGCTCGTTTCCAAGCTGAAAGACTTAATTCCCCGCCAGCTGTTTGTCGTCCCGATCCAGGCTTTTGCCAGCGGACGGGTGATCTCGCGCGCAAACGTCAAGGCTTTGCGCAAGGATGTGTTGGCGAAATGCTATGGCGGCGACGTTTCCCGAAAACGGAAATTGCTGGAGCGGCAAAAACGGGGGAAGAAACGCATGAAAATGGTCGGTAATGTGGAGATCCCTCAAGAGGCGTTTCTGGCAGTGTTGCGTCTCGAAGAGGATTAGATCGAACTCGGCGAATAGTAGGGCGATCCTTTGCGAAGAGAGTGGAGAAGCATCCTGCTTGGCCTGATGATCAGCGCATTGAGCCTGGTCGTCATTTTTTATTTCGCCGATTTAGGGGAATCCATCGAGGCGCTTCGCAACGCCGATCTGCGCTTTCTTTTAGGCGCCTTGGGCTTTTCGATCCTCTGGCTGGTGGTCCGGGGATTTGCATGGCGATCCTTGCTGCTGGGCAAAGCAACCTGGCGTGACGTGTTTATCACCATAAACGAAGGGATCCTGTTAAACAACCTGCTGCCTTTCCGGCTTGGGGAGATCGGCAGGGCCTTGCTGCTGGGCAAGAAAGCCAAGCTGGATTTCTGGCAGGTGCTCTCCAGCATCTTGGTCGAACGATCCCTGGACCTGGGGTTTGCCGGTGGGCTGTTCTTGAGTACGTTGCCGTTCGTGGTCGGCGCGTCTTGGGCTCGGGAAGCGGTGTTCGGTTCGGTTTTACTGGTGGTAATTGGCCTCTCCGGGCTGTTTTGGTTAACTCGCCACCAAGCTTTCATCATGCGGTTTTTGGCGGGCTTGAGAGGCCGTTGGGTTTTATTCGAGCGGATCGACCCGGAGCGCATCGAGGCGTTTTTTCTGGGATTGGCGGTCTTGAAAGATGGAAAACGATTTCTTCAATCGGTCGTCTGGATCGCTCTTGACTGGGGGATCGCACTGGCCCAGTATATCGTTTTACTATCAGCCTTCTTTCCGCAAGCGCGTTTATTGTGGGCTTCCTTTGCTTTAGGCGCTGCCGCGTTGGGCATCGCTGCGCCATCTTCTCCAGGCGCCGTCGGCGTTCAGGAACTTGCGATCGTGGGGGCCTTATCCCTCTTTGGGTTAAACCCCTCCACCGCTCTGGCCTTCGCGTTGACCACACGCCTGTTCAATTACCTGACCACGACGTTCTTCGGCGCTTACGGTCTCGCCAGGGATGGTGAATCCATCCTGGGCCTTTACCGGAAGGCCAGGAACTTACACCAGCAGCGTAGTGAGCGCGACCCCGCTCCGGTTTCAAAAGAGAATTGAAGAGACGACCCCTTAACCAAGGACGGCCGGTGGTTTGCTGCGCATAGCCTTTCCAACAGCTCGTTCCTCCAAATGAGGGCGCAAGTGCAAACCTTAAGAATCGATAAAAACGTCAGTTGGAGAAAAATTTTAGGGTTTATAATCGGATGTTTGAATGACCTGCATTAAGGGTAGAAGATGAAACTTCTTGGTGTTTTGATCCATCATGGCTAAACATTACCTGATCACCGGCGGCGCCGGTTTTATCGGATCGAATTACGCCGATCGTTTGATCGGCCGCGGCGAACGGGTGACGATCTACGACAATCTATCTCGAGCCGGAGGCCCGTTGAATCTTTCCTGGCTGCGCGAGAAACACGGCAAGCAATCTTTCCGGGTGGTTATTGGGGACGTGCGCGATGCGGCGCTGCTCACCTCGGAGACGCGCGACGTGGACGCCATCGTTCACCTCGCCGGGCAGGTAGCAGTAACCACCTCCACCCTGCACCCGCGTGAGGATTTCGAAAACAACGCGGTGGGGACCTTCAACATCCTGGAAGCCGCCAGGTTGTCTGATCTGAAACCCGTAGTGATTTACGCTTCGACCAACAAGGTCTACGGCGGTATGGAAGACGTATCTATCCTGGAAAAGGATACCCGCTACAGCTACGAAGACCTGGATCACGGTGTGCCGGAAACTTTCCCCCTGGATTTCCATTCGCCTTACGGCTGTTCGAAAGGAGCGGGCGATCAGTACGTGCGCGATTATCACCGCATCTACGGATTGCCCACCGTCGTGCTGCGCCAGAGCTGTATTTACGGACCGCGGCAGTTCGGCATCGAAGATCAGGGCTGGCTGGCGTGGTTCACTATCGCCGCGACGCTGGACAGGCCGATTACCATATACGGCGACGGGAAGCAGGTACGCGACGTTCTGCACGTCGAAGACCTGATGAATGCCTACGATGCCGCCCTGGACAAGATCGAAGTTACTGCCGGCGAAGTCTATAACCTTGGCGGCGGTCCGGATAACACCATCTCCGTGTGGATCGAATTTGGCGATCTATTGGAGCGTCTGTTCGACCGGGAGCTTTTGGTTTCTTGGGGAGACTGGCGTCCCGGGGATCAGCTGGTGTACGTCTCCGACATTCGCAAAGCCGAATACGATATGGGCTGGAAGCCGCAGATCGATGTCGCCGAGGGCGTCGAGCGCTTATACCGGTGGATCCAGGACAACCGCGAGTACTTCCACAAGTAAATCAATTGCTTTATGCGCATTCTGACGGCTCTGACCTACTATCGTCCGCACATCAGCGGTTTGACCATTTATACAGAACGGCTGGCCCGGGCGCTGGCCCGCCGCGGTCACGAGGTCACCGTGCTCACATCGCAGTTCGACCGCTCGACGCCCTCGGAGGAATTGGCACACGGGGTGCGCGTGGTGCGTGCGCCGGTGCTCATGCGTCTCAGTAAGGGTGTGATAATGCCGACCATCGGTTTGCTGGCTACCCGGCTGGTCCTGGAAAATGACGTCGTGCATTTACATCTTCCCCAGTTCGACGCGGCCGGCATTGCATTGCGCGGCAGGTTGTCCCGGAAGCCAACCGTGCTGACTTACCACTGCGACCTGCAGCTCCCGGAAGGTTGGTTCAACCGGGCGGCTAACCATGCCGTCGACCTGATGAACCATTTGGCGGCGCTCTCCGCCCATCGTATCGTCACGTACACGCAGGACTACGCTCAACATTCGCCTTACGCCCGACGCTATATTCGAAAAGTCGAGACGGTCTTGCCGCCCGTCGAACTACCTCAGGCAACCGAAGACGCCATTAAAGCGTTCCGCTGCCAGCACAACCTGCAAGACCGCCGCCCCGTGATCGGCATGGCGGCCCGATTCGCTGCTGAAAAAGGCGTAGAAGTCTTGCTCGAGGCCTTACCGCATGTTCTCGAAGCTTACCCTCAGGCGAAAGTGCTCTACGCCGGGCAATACAAAGATGTTATGGGCGAGGAGGAGTATGCCCGGCGATTGTTCCCGGTAATCCAGGATTATGAAGCGAAGGGGCAGTGGGATTTTTTGGGCGTGCTCGATCCCGAGCAAATGTCCAGCTTTTATCCGAACCTGGATACCCTGGTGGTTCCGAGTCTTAACTCGACCGAATCCTTTGGCTTGGTCCAGATCGAGGCGATGATGAACGGCGTGCCCGTGATCGCCTCAAACCTCCCCGGCGTGCGCCAGCCAGTGAAAATCACCGGCATGGGCGAGATTTTCCCGGTCGGTGCAGGAGAGGCTTTGGGGGAGGCGCTGGTCCAGTTAACTTCACATCCGGAGAGTTATCGAGGCGATCCGCGGTGGATCCGCGAGCAGTTTTCACCGGACGCCAACGCAACGGCTTACGAAGGGCTTTACGAGCAAATTCAACGAGAGCTACTCAACTAATTTCAGCCAATCGTTGCTTTAAGAACTGGCATGACCGACAAAGAACCGACTGTTTTGGATTACATTAAAGCCCGCTTGATGCCCTGGAAGGGACCTGCGCCCGAGATCCCGCCGGGTGAAGCATCCCAACCGGATTGGGCAAAGGTCGTCGCCGAGCAAAGGACGGAAAGCGGACCGGCGCCATCCGAAGGGGCGATCCCCGCGGGTTCGCCTTCTGAAGCGGCCTCTTTCGCAGCGCTGCAATCCGGAGGTGCGCTGGACCAGGATGCCTACGGTGAGATCGGCCTGTTTACGAGGAGGGCGCCGCTCGAGCCTTACGCCCAATCGTCGGTGAGCGCTGGGGGTCTCCCATGGCGCTCGCTGGTGGTGTTAGGGTTGGCGCTCTTCGCCCAGAACGCCCTGGCTCCACCCGACCGGGCAGTCACTGCCGGTGTAATTGGCTATCTGCTGGCAGCTGGCTGGGTCGCTTGGGTGGTGTGGCGAGGCGAATGGCCCCTGGCTGCCCTACCGGAGGTTGAGCCGGTCCGCGATCCGCTTACCGTGCGGCAGGTCGCTCTTTGGGTGGGCGTTTTGCTGATGCCGGTCAGCTTTCTAACCTTGGGTGGAAACTTGTTCACGGGTTTTAACTTCGCCCTACTGCTACTAGTGCTCGCTTTGCTGGTTTACGGCCTGTGGCTGCCCAATCGCAGTTCACCGGGTTTATTCCACCGGTTGACCCAGTTCGTGAGCCTGGAGCGTTGGCGCATCGTCATCGACCGCCGAACTTTGATCGTGCTCGGGGCCATCGCCCTGGTGTTCTTCTTCCGTTTTTATCGGCTCGCGGACGTGCCCCCGGAGATGACCAGCGACCACGCCGAAAAGCTGCTGGATATTTCGGATGTGTTGAACGGCCAGACTCATATCTTCTTCCCTCGCAACGCTGGCCGTGAAGCCTTGATCTTCTATTTAAACGCCATCGTCGCCAGCTGGGTCGGGACCGGTCTGTCTTTCATCACCCTAAAAATCTCCACCGCTCTTATTGGGTTGATGGTCCTGCCCTTCATCTACCTGCTCGGGCGGGAGATCGCCAGCGCCCGGGTGGGCTTGTGGGCTGCGGTCTTGGCCGGGATCGCATATTGGCCAAATGTTATCTCGCGGGTGGGCCTGCGCTTTCCCTTTTATCCTCTCTTCACGGCGACCACTTTTTACTTCTTGATTCGTGGTTTCCGCCGCAACAGCCGCAACGAATATCTTTTAGCCGGGCTTTCCCTGGGGTTGAGCCTGTATGGTTATACCGCCGACCGCATCCTGCCATTGGTAGTCGTCGCTGCGTTCGGGATATTCCTGCTTCACCGGCAGTCAGCAGGCCGGCGCAGCCAGTCGATCTGGCTGTTCTGCATGCTGGTACTGCTTTCCATCGCCGTATTTTTACCCATGATGCGTTTTCTCCTCGACGATCCGGACGCGATCGCCTTCCGAGCGATGACCCGCATGGGCACCCTGGAAAGACCCCTCCCCGGACCGGCCTGGCAAATCTTCCTGTCTAATTTGTGGAACGCGCTCAAGATGTTCTCCTGGGAAGACGGTAACGTCTGGCTGGCATCGGTTTCCTATATCCCTGCGCTGGGCGTCGTCACCGGGGCGTTATTCCACGTGGGCATCGTTCTGGTATCCATCCGCTACTTGCGCCGGCGGAACTGGCTGGATCTGTTTTTGCTCGTCTCGATCCCGCTGTTAATGTTGCCCTCGATCCTGGCGCTGGCTTTCCCTATTGAAAATCCCAACCTGTACCGTACGGGCGGCGCCCTGGTGCCCGTTTTTCTGATCATCGGACTTACGATGGACGGCTTGCTGACGGTCTTGCGCGATCGCTTAGGCTCCGTATGGGGTGCTCGGTCGACATGGTTGGTGGCAGGTTTCCTGCTGCTGTGGGCAGGCTTCCAGAATTACAATCTGGTTTTCGAGCGCTATTTCCTGGAGTACCGCCTTTCCGCCTGGAATACTACTGAACTGGGGGAGGTGATCCGCTCCTTCGCTGACTCGGTCGGCACCGAAGACAGCGCTTGGGTGGTGCCTTATCCGTATTGGGTGGACACGCGCCTCGTCGGGATTGACGCCGGCGTGCCGATCAAAGATTACGCGCTATGGCCCGATGATCTGGACCAATCCCTCCCTGTTGCGCCTCCCAAGCTGTTTCTAGTCAAGCCGGATGATTTGGAAGGACAGCAGGTCCTGGTGAGCCTCTACCCCAAAGGCTGGTTTACGCGTTATAACTCGTTCATCGAAGATAAAGACTTCTTGATTTATTTCGTGCCGGTGGAGAAGTGACAGAATGACTCCCAGCTGCCTTCATCCCCACGTGCGCTTATTGGTAAGCGATGACTGAAACCCCTCAACCGACTCAAACTCAATCCAGTCAGCCCAACCGGGGCTGGATCTATGCGCTGCTGCTCGTGCTGATCCTGGGAGCTGCTGCGTTCTTACGGCTGCGCGGTTTGTACTGGGGAGAATACCAGTATCTCCATCCGGATGAGCGCTTTTTGCTGTTTGTCGGTTCGGACACCTCGCCGGTGCACAGCCTGGCGGAATATTGGGATACAGCCCGCTCTAGCTTGAACCCCAACAACGTGGGGCACGAGTTCTATGTGTACGGCACGCTGCCGATGTTTCTGACCCGCTATCTAGTCCAGTGGCTCTACGGGCACGCCGGTTTGATCGAAGTGACCCTGGTGGGTCGGGCCCTGTCCGCGCTGGCGGACTTAGGCACCGTGCTGCTGGTTTACCTGATCGGCCTGCGCTTGCATTCGCGCAAGGTGGGCCTGCTGGCTGCCGCCTTCTCTGGGCTGGCGGTCTTGCAGATCCAGCAGTCCCATTTCTTCACCATGGATACCTTCATCACATTTTTCGCTACGCTGACCATCTACTACGCGGTGCAGTTTGGTGAAACGGTGATGGCCTGGCGTTCGATTCGTGTGATCCCGGAGCCGGAAAGCGCCGACAACGCCGATCCATCGGAGCAGTACACCAACGGGCCGGTCGTCATCGGTCAGACATCCGTGGATGCCTCCCGGGAAAGATTGAATTTCGTCCACCGGATAAGCGAGGGCGCCGAGAGCGATTTTTCAGCGCTGCTTGGTCGCTTTGCAGCCAACCCTTTATTTGCCTTGAGCCTGGGTTTCGGCCTGGCGTTGGGCATGGCGATGGCCTCCAAAGTGAGCGCAGCGCCTCTGGCGCTGCTGCTTCCAGCGGCTGTGCTGGTGCATCTTAACCAGATCTCGACCGAAGATCAGCCGGCTTTTCTGAAGACCATGTTCGCCTACCTGTGCGCTGCTGCACTGGTGAGTTTCTTAACCTTCCGGGTGTTTCAACCCTACGCGTTCAGCGGACCCGGCTTTTTCGGGCTGCGACCCAATCCGGCCTGGCTGGCGAGTTTGAAGTCCCTCCAGGACCTGGTCAGCGGCGGCTTGGGATTCCCACCGAACGTGCAGTGGGCGAACCGCCCGGTTTGGTTCTCCTGGCTGAATATGGTGACCTGGGGTATGGGCCTGCCCTTGGGCTTACTAGCCTGGGCCGGCTTCCTTTGGGCCGGTTGGCGATCCTTTACAAGCTGGCGCGCCGGAACGGACGAGTGGCGGCGGCATGTACTTTTGTTGGGATGGACGGGCTTTTATTTCGTCTGGCAGTCACTGCCCAACAACCCGACCATGCGCTACCAGCTGCCGGTCTACCCGACTCTGGCGGTCATCGCAGCCTGGGCAGTCTTTGCTCTGATCGATTACGGTCGAACGCGGCGTTCCGGGAATCAAACCTCGGAGGACGGCGCACCGGCGCTTCCAAGCGGAAATCCGCGCCTCGTGCGTTTTGTGGGCCTCGTCCTTGGCTTGGTGGTGTTGGTGTCTACCGCGATCTACGCGCTGGCTTTTTCCAGCATATACGTTCGGCCGATCACCCGGGTCGAAGCCTCGCGCTGGATCTTCCAGAATGTCCCTGGCGCCATCAATTTCCACATCCAGACCGAGGACGGTCTCTACAACCAGCCCCAGGCGTACCCTTCGGATTATGCCATCCGTCCAGACCTGCCCTACGCCACCAGTTTTGAGGCCCGGGAGGATGGTGTACTGACAGAAGTGTACTTGCCCCATGTGCACGATATGCAAGACGCCGGGGGCCAGAAGACCTTGAGGCTGACCATCTCCAAACAGCCCGATCAGGCGGAGCTGCTGGCGCAGGCCAGCGTGACCTCGGAGCTGCCCTCTGCGTCCGACGGTCGCGGTCAGGGTTACGTGTTTACCCTGGATAACCCGGTAAGCGTGAAGGCTGAAGAGACCTATCACCTGTCCCTGGCGCTTGAGGGAGGCTCCGCCGAAGTCAACCTCGAGGGAGATACCCTCGCCCACGAAGGCGCCTGGGACGATCCCCTCCCCATACGCGTGGATGGCTACGACGGCTATGGAGGCATCTACCAGGGCTTCGGCCTGGACATGTACGAGCCGGACAACCCCGGCAAGCTGGACCGTTACTTGAACGTACTGGAAAGCGCCGATTACCTGACGATCAGTTCCAGCAGGCAGTGGGCCTCGCTCTCGCGCTTGCCGCAGCGCTACCCGATGACGGTGGTGTATTACCGCAATTTGATGGGCTGCCCGGAAAGCCTGACGGTGGAGGCTTGTTATAACCGCGCCCAGCCGGGAGAGTACCAGGGAAGCCTGGGTTATGAATTATTCCGGGTCTTCGAATCCAACCCCAAGCTCGGTCCAATCGAGATCAACGACCAGCCTTCCGAGGAAGCCTTCACAGTATACGATCACCCCAAGGTTTTCGTCTTTCGCAAGACCGGCGATTACGATCCGGGGCGAGTGCGGGAGATCCTGGGCTCGGTTGACCTCAGCAACGTGAACACCAGCGATACCCTGGCTCCCCAGGAGCTTCCGCGAGAGATGTTACTGCCGCCGGCACGGCTGGCTGAGCAGCGCTCAGGGGGCACATGGTCGAGACTGTTCGACACCGCCGCGGCGATCAACCGCTGGCCCGGTTTTGGCTTGCTGGTCTGGTACCTGGCAGTATTTTTAATAGGTTTGTTCGCTTTTCCCATCGTGCGAGTGGCTTTGGTTGGGTTGCCAGACAAAGGCTACCCGCTGGCGCGCACCGCAGGTTTGCTGATCAGCTCTTATTTCGTCTGGCTAGCAGGTTCGCTTGGTGTAGCGGTCAGCCGGCTGACCATCAGCGCTGTCATCGGTTTGATGGTATTGTTCAGCGCGTTGATGGCCTACTGGCAGCGGGATTCTCTACGCGCGGAGTGGCGCTCCCGCTGGAAATACTTCTTACTCATAGAGGGCTTGTTCCTGGCTTTCTTCGCATTCGACCTGCTCATCCGGCTGGGCAACCCCGATCTGTGGCATCCCTGGAAGGGCGGCGAGAAACCGATGGATTTCTCGTACTTCAACGCCGTATTGAAGAGCACCACTTTCCCTCCTTACGACCCGTGGTTTTCCGGCGGTTACATTAATTACTATTACTACGGATTTGTGTTTGTAGGCATGCTGGTCAAGTGGTTGGGCATCGAGCCTTCCATTGCCTATAACCTGATCATCCCCACGGTGTTCGCCCTGATCGCACTGGGCGCTTTTTCCCTGGGGTGGAATTTGCTGTTCCGCCGAAGGCAGAATGGCGACGCGGTTGAGGACTCAGAGCGGGGCTTATGGTTTGCGCTCGGTGGGCGTACTGCCGTGATAGCCGGGATCGCTGCATCCTTGGGCATGGCCGTCCTGGGCAACCTGGGCACCTTGAGGATGATCTTCCACGGCTATCAAAAGCTGGCCGCGCCGGGCGGGACCATCGAAGGCGCCAGCATCTTGCTGCGCTGGATCTGGGCGCTGCGCGGCTTCTTCATGACCCTCTCCGGCCAATCGCTGCCGTATGCCCTGGCTGATTGGTACTGGATCCCCAGCCGGGCCATCCCAGCGCCGAACGAAGTCGAGCCGATCACGGAGTTCCCTTTTTTCACAGTGCTGTACGGCGATCCGCACGCTCACCTGTTCGCCATGCCGCTGGCCTTGCTGGCGCTGGCCTGGGGCTTATCCGTGATACTCGGGCGAGCCTGGTCCAGGGAGGCGCGCGGCAGCTGGGCTGCAACGGTATTGAACATCGGCGTCAGCTTGCTTCTGGGGGCTTTGGCGATTGGCGCGCTCTGGCCGACCAACACGTGGGATCTACCGACATATCTTGCGCTGGGGGCCGCGGCGATCGTATTTTCGATCTGGCGCGGGACCCGGCTTCTCCGGAAATCCCCTGCTGAAACCGACCCTCCCGCACGCGGACGCTTTGATGCGAGGAAAATTCTGCTCAGCCTCGGCGGCGTAGTCCTGCTAGGCGGGCTGGCGTTCCTGCTCTACCGGCCTTACGCAGTTTGGTACGTCCAGAGTTATACCTCCGTCGAGCTGTGGAAGGGGACGCATACGCCGATCTGGTCTTATCTGACTCATTGGGGCCTCTTCCTGTTCGTGATCGTTTCCTGGATGGCCTGGGAGACGCGCGAGTGGATGGCTAACACGCCTTTATCCGCATTGCGAAAATTGGATCCCTACAAAGGCTTGATCGCCGCCGGAATTCTCCTAATGCTGGTCTGGGTAGCCGGCTTGCTCTACCTTGGGGTCGAGATCGCCTGGTTAGTGATGCCGCTGGCGGCCTGGGCCGGCATATTGCTGCTGCGTCCGAACATGCCGGACGCCAGGCGAGCAGTGCTGTTCATGGTGGGCAGCGGGTTGGTGTTGACTTTAATGGTAGAGGTCATCGTGCTCAAAGGGGATATCGCCCGCATGAACACGGTGTTCAAGTTTTACCTGCAGGTCTGGACCTTGTTCGCCATTAGCTCGGCGGCTGCCTTTGCCTGGATACTGGGTGATCTGCGCCGCTGGTCAATGAGCTGGCGGGCTGCCTGGAATTTCGTCCTGATCGCTTTAGTCGCTTCCGCCGCGCTTTACCCGCTGCTGGGAGGGGTCGCCAAGGTCAAGGATCGCATGATTGAGAATGCTCCACATACACTGGACGGCATGGCTTTCATGGCATACGCAACCTATACCGACCTGGAAACCACGATGGACCTCAGCCAGGACTACCGGGCGATCCGCTGGCTGCAGGAGAACGTGATCGGTTCCCCCGTGATCGTCGAAGGCAACATGCCGGAATACCATTGGGGTACGCGCTATACGATCTACACCGGCCTGCCCAACGTGATCGGCTGGAACTGGCACCAACGCCAGCAGCGCGCCGCCTCGCCGGAGGGGACCGTCGAGCAGCGGGTCAGCGATGTGGGCGAGTTCTATTTGACCACAGACTTCGATTACGCCCGCGAGTTTTTAAGCGAATATGAGGTTGCGTACGTGATCGTCGGCCAGTTGGAACGCGCCCTCTACCCAGGTCCGGGTTTGGATAAATTCGATGCCCTCAATGGTGCCTTATGGCAGGAGGTTTATCACGAGGGGGATACCGTGATTTACAAGGTAACCCAGAGTTGAAGCGTTTTGAACGCCCTAACGGTATGAGCATTGGCAGCCATGCAGCGTAGCCATCTTTCGTCTCTGGCGAATTCCGGCTTGATCGCGCTGGTTATGCTGGGGTTAAGCTTTTCTGGCTGGGGACAGGGGATGAATCTGGCTGTTGATTCCCAACCAACCGCGAAATACCGCAAAATTATCGCTGTTCCGGGCGAGATCGATCCGGATCAGCCAGGCGTGAACTTGTGGCACGATTACGGCTCATTCGCACTGTATCGACTTACCGAGAGCGCCTTCCACGCATTGACGGCGGATGCCGGCCTCATCGCCGATCACACCGCTGAGTTCGATCAAATCACAGTGGGAAGTCTGCAATTCGATACGCAGAATGAGAGTCTAGAAATACCACCGGGCCTGGAAGTTGACCCTGTTGAGGGGAAGAGCCTCCAGTTGGTCCAATTTGTGGGGCCTGTCAAGGCAGATTGGCTTGATTTACTGCAATCCGGGGGCAGCGAGCTGGTCCATTACGTTGCGAACAACGCGTACCTGGTCTGGGCCGGACCAGAGCAGCGCAGCCAATTGGATTCTCTGGCTCGGGAGAAGGACATCCTCCAGTACAGCCTTCCGTACCAGCCGTACTTCAAGCTGGGGGGTACGGTGCTTGACCGGGTCCTCAACCCCGTGGATCCAGAGGAAGTCATCCGGGTTACGGTGCAAATGTACCGCCATGCGGACAAAGAGGCCAGCGAAGCCTTGATCCAGGGGGTCGCGCTCGAAATAACCAGCCCGTGGACTCCCATCCTGGCTTTCCAAAATACGACCATCACTCTGTATGCCAGCGATATCGCCCAGATCGCTCGGCTGCCCGACGTTTATTGGATTGGCGAGCAGACCGCCCCCCAATTATTCGATGAGGTTCAGACTCAGATACTGGCGGGTTATCTCAACGGCGTGCAAAGCGGTCCAGCGGGGATCGGGTACCTGGCCTGGTTGGATAGCCTGGGTTTCAGTCCGGACCCGGAGGATTATCCCATCGTAGACATCACCGATGACGGCGTCGGAGACGGGACTGTGGATTCCGGCGATCCGACCCTGCACGAGCTGGGTTCGAGCGGCGAGCCCACGCGGCTGGTATTTATCCAAACCTGTAATTTCTTTACCATCGACGGCGGCGGGGAAGGTGGGCATGGTCATATCAACGCCAGCATCGCCGGCGGCTACGACGCGCGCGCCGGCGCGCCTTACCGGGATGCGAACGGATTCCAGCGTGGGCTGGGTGTAAACCCCTACGGCAGGCTGGCAGGGACGCGCATCTTTGGGTTGTTTGGTTATGACGACTCGAATTGCGGCGGATCGGCGACAGGGTTAATCCAGGCCAGCTACCAGGCAGGGGCGCGCATCAGCAGCAATTCCTGGGGTTGCGGCGCCAGTAGTTCCGACTGCGTCAACACCTACGACCCCACGGCTCAGGCATATGATGTCGGGGTGCGCGATGCTCTCCTGGGAACGCCCGGCAATCAGGAATTTATCATTGTGTTCGCCGCGGGCAACGACGGCAATTATGGGTCAATGTCGATCGGTTCGCCGGGAAACGCCAAGAATGTGATCACGGTGGGCGCTTCCGAGAACTACCGGCCTGCCTGGACGGACGGGTGTTTTGTAGGTCCAAGCGATGCGGACAACGCCATGGACGTCGCTTACTTCTCCAGCCGTGGCCCTGCCCCAGGCCTGCGGGTGAAGCCCGAGGTGCTCGCCCCGGGTACGCACATCCAGGGGACCGCCAGCACGAACCCCGGCTACACGGGGAACAGCGTCTGCGATGCGTATATGCCAAGCAGCGGGCAAACGGTATTCGCCGCGTCCTCGGGCACGAGCCATTCCACCCCTGCGGTCTCCGGAATCGCCTCTCTGTACTATTACTGGATGGAACACACCTATGCCATCCCTATGCCCAGTCCGGCCCTGATCAAAGCCTACCTGGTCGCCCATCCAACCTACCTGACTGGCGTCTCCGCCAATGATACGCTCCCAAGCAACAACCAGGGATTTGGGATGCCGGATATGGAGGCTGCATTTGATGATACCGCCCGCTACTTGCTCGACCAGACGACTGTGTTGGGTGATACGGGGCAGGTCTGGACGCTTGCCGGCGAGATCGCCGACCCTGGCAAGCCGGTACGCATCGTCATGGCTTATACGGACCAGGCCGGGGCGGTTGGGTCCAGTCCCCAGGTGAACGATTTGAACCTGACCGTCGTCGTGGACGGTGTAACTTACCGGGGAAACCACTTCAGCGGAGCTTGGAGCGCCTCTGGCGGCTCTGCAGATTCGAAGAACAACGTTGAAGCGATCTACCTGCCGGCCGGCGTGACCGGTTCGTTTGAGGTTAGCGTTACAGCCTTCAACTTGCCCGGGAATGGCGTACCCAACTACGGCGACGGGACCGATCAGGATTTCGCGCTGGTCTGTTATAACTGTGCGGTTGAGAGCGGCTACAAAGCCGGGATCGCGCCGTTTGCGCAATCCAAGTCCGGGTTGTGGTCGAGCGAGGCCGCATATTCCTTTACGGTTACCAACCTGGGGCAGTTCAGCGACACCTTTTCACTGTCCGTTGACAGCATGTGGAAAACAGCATTATCTGTTCAAAGCTTACCTTTGGACGCCGGAGAATCCACTCAAGTGGATTTAACCGTGACGATCCCGGTCGCAGCAGTAGATGGCGAAGTTGATACAGCCACGTTGATGGTAACCTCCAATGCGGATCCAAACCAGTTTGCTTTTGCAACTGCTGAGACGCTTGCTGTGTGGTTACGGCATTATCTGCCCTTGATCGGGCAGGAATAACCCGCAAACTGCTTTAGAAGCGCAACAAACAGCCAGAGAGCCGCAGCAATATTTTGTGGAGTTCCGTGCATTTCGTTGGGATAGTTCCCCTGTGTATGCCGGGGTAGCTTACAAATTTATTTGCATTCCAGAGGCTGAAAGTCAAGCCTAAATAACAAGGTTATAATACGGGCGATTTGAGGATTTATGAAAAAGCCCCTGGCAACCATTGAGCAAACTGTATATCTGATTGCTTTTCTCTTAGCACTTGGGATTCGCCTTTTGAATTTAGGCGCAGCCCCGCTCTCGGATTACGAAGCCGGTTGGGCTTTGAACGCCCTGGATGTAGCCCGTGGAGGGGCAGGCGCGCTGGGCGCGAACCCGGGTTACATCATGCTCACAGGTCTTTCCTTTTTCTTGATGGGCAGCACCAATTTCTTAGCACGTTTTTGGCCGGCCCTGGCAGGCAGCTTGCTTGTATGGCTGCCTTACTTGTTGCGCCGAGAGGATACATGGGTCGAGCAGGGCAGGATCGCCGGGGTGATCGTCGCATTTGGGCTGGCGCTCGACCCCGGTCTCGTCGCGCTGTCCCGGATGGCCGGCGGTCCGATGATAGCCGTGTCTTTTGGGTTATTGGCGGCCTGTTTCCTGTTTCGAGACTGGACGTTGGCGGCCGGGGTATTCTTAGGCCTCGCATTATCGAGCGGCGCGGCAGCCTGGGCCGGTGCACTCGGCTTGTTTCTGGCCTGGGCAATTTTCCGGGCTTTGATGCCGGCTGAAAGCGGCGTGTGGGCGGTATGGGGGAGGGCGATTCGCAATGTAGCCCTGTTTGCCGGCGTCACGGTTGTGCTGGTCGGGACGCTGTTTTTCCGCTACCCGCAAGGTCTGGGTGCCTTTGCCGCGACGGTCCCGGAATTCCTCAAGCAGTGGGTGAATCCTTCCGGCGTTCCGGCAAGCCGGTTGTTGTTTGCCCTGATCATCTACCAACCGCTGGCGCTGATCTTCGCCTTTGTCGGCGGAGTCCAGGCATGGAGGCAAGGGGAGGCTGTTCTGGTCAAATGGGCCAGCCTTTGGGCGCTGGCAAGTCTATTGATCGCCGTATTCAACCCCGGCCGGCAGGTCGGCGATCTGGTGTGGACGCTGATTCCTTTGTGGGGGCTGGCCGGCTTTGCCCTGGCCCGCTTCACGCGGGTTGATGAATTGGAACGGATTCCAGCCCTTGGACACGCCGCGTTAATCTTTGTCCTCCTGGCCCTGGCGTGGATCAACATGGCCGGGATCGCTCGCTTGGACGTTGCGCTGGAGGTGAACCGGCTGCGCTGGCTGATCGTGCTCGGATCGGTTGGCCTCGGCGTTATCACCACAGTGTTAATCGCCTTGGGTTGGTCTATTGGAGCGGCCTGGCGAGGGTTGGTCTGGGGCAGCGCGCTGGCGATAGGCCTGTTCATGCTCTCCAATACCTGGGGGGCGGCCTTCTTGCGGAATACAGGCGAGCAAGAGCTTTGGCGCCCCGCTCCAGCGGCCCTACAGGTCGATCAATTTATGGCCACGCTAGGCGACCTGGCCGAGTGGCGCAACGGCCGGCGGGATACCCTCGACCTGGTCGTGGAGCCGGACGCTCCTTCCCTGCGCTGGGCTTTGCGTGATTGGAAGGGCGCCCAGTTCGGCTCCGAATCCGCTGGACAGGCTCTCCCGGCGGTGATCATCAACCGGGAAGACCAGACCAGTCCCAGCCAGACCGTCGCATACCGCGGTCAGGATTTTGCCTGGTGGGCTTCACCCGGCTGGATAGGGGGGATCCCGGCGGATTGGGCCCGCTGGCTGGTCTTCCGCGAGGCGCCCCAGCGGGTTGATCACATCATCTTATGGGCCCGGGGAGACCTCTTCCCGGACGGCACGCTTGCCCTCGGGGACGATACCACGAGTGGGCAGTCCGGTGAAAGCGGCGTGGTGCCGCCCTCCGTTGATGAAGAGGCTCCGGCGAGTGGACCAGCCGATTAATATTAAACCGGGCAACCTGATCCTCGGGGCTAGCGGGTCCCCGGGAACCGGCTGGTCCACAGGAATCGCAAAGTAGCTGGAGAGTTGATGAAAATCCCCGAGATCATCGCCATCGATGGGCCGGCAGCCTCAGGAAAATCCACCGCGGGCAGGCTCCTGGCAGAACGATTCGGATACCTGTATTTTGACACCGGCGTTTTGTACCGGGCGGTCACCTGGTCGGCGCTTCAAAACGGCGTGGCGGTCGATGATGAAGAAGGCATCGTGCAGCTGGCGAAGGAGGCGCACATCGACGTGCAGCCACCGTCGAAAGACGACGGCAGAGCTTATGATGTCTATTTGGACGGGGTTGACGTTACCTGGTCGATCCGCCGCCCGGAGGTCGATGCGACCGTGTCGGTGGTCTCGGCGTACCCGGGGGTGCGTGAAATCCTGAGCGCCCAACAGCGCCGGATTGGACGGCGCGGTCGCGTAGTCATGGTGGGTAGGGACATCGGTACGGTGGTCCTCCCCGAGGCTGAGGTGAAACTTTATCTCGTCGCCTCGGTGGAAGAAAGAGCTCGCCGGCGGTATGATGAGCTTACCGCGCGCGGCGAGGAAGCTTCCTTGGAAGCCATCACCCAATCGATGCGCCGGCGCGATCGCCTCGATTCATCCCGCGCGGTCGCGCCCTTGAAACCCGCTGAAGATGCCGTGATCATCAAAACGGATCATCTCACCATCAAAGAAGTGCTCGATCAAATGGAACGTCTGCTCGTTGAAAAAGCCGGACGATCGACTTCGAAAGAACAGGCGTAGCTGCCCGGATAGGATTTATTTTTATAAACCTGAGCTAAGATTTACCAATGATGAATTCGATCCCAGCAAAACCGGTCAACGAAAATATTCGTCCTGAGATCACCCGCTTTCCATCGATGACCTTGGGGCGCAAAATCGCCCGCTGGCTGTTGTTTGGGTTGATTCGCTTGATCGTTAGGTTGGCGCTGCGAGTGCACCTGAGCGGGTTGGAAAATGTCCCGGAGCAGGGACCGGTTTTGACGGTTGCCAATCATTTGGGCGATGCCGATCTCGTTATTGGGCTGGCTTATGCGCCTCCCAGGGTAGTGCCCTTCGGAAAAGCGGAACTTTACGATTACCCTATTTTAGGCCGGTTGATGGATGCTTTCGGCGTCATCTGGGTGCATCGTGGCCAGCCCGACCGGCGCGCTTTACGCGCCGCATTGGACGGTTTGGAACGTGGATACATGGTCGGGATCGCTCCAGAAGGGCGAGAGAGCCTGTCCGGGGCTTTGGAAGAAGGCACCGGAGGGGCTGCCTATTTAGCCCTTAAGTCCGGAGCGCCGGTCATCCCGGTGACATTTACCGGTACGGAAAACGAACGAGTGTATGGGAACTTGAAACGGCTGCGCCGGACCGATGTCACTTTACAGCTCGGCGCGCCTTTCCACCTGAAAAATACAGGAGATCTACGGCAATCGATCCAGTTGGGAACCAACCAGATCATGCGGGTCCTGGCTGACCAGCTCCCGCCTGAGTACCGCGGCGTTTACCGGTTGGATGATAAGCGGTGAGATAAAGTTGCAAACCAGCAGCCGGACACTCGGACGAAGCGATGAGACGGGCAAGGGTTTCAACCCTTCCGCTGGACGGCGGATGCGCCGGTTTTTGCGGTTTCTGCTGCGATCGATCGCTTTCACATTGCTGGTGAAGATAGAAGGCGTAGAAGGGTTGGAGAATATCCCTGCTGAAGGACCGGCTATCCTGGTGATGAACCACATCGCCTTCGTCGATCCCATTGTCCTGGTTTACGTCGTGCCCAGGGATATCATACCGATGGCTAAAATCGAAGTCTACGATTACCCGGTGATCGGCATCTTCCCGCGTCTTTGGGGGGTGGTTCCGGTGCGCCGGGAGGAGTTCGACCGTCGTGCGGTTCAGGAGGCCTTGCAGGTCTTGAACGCCGGCGAGATTTTGCTCGTGGCCCCGGAGGGAACGCGCGGGCCGTCCATGCAGCGTGGTAAAGAAGGCGTGGCTTATTTAGCCAGTCGTTCCGGGGCTCCGATTGTACCGGTAGCTATCACAGGCACAAAAGGCTACCCTGCCTTTCGGCTTGCCAGCCGGTGGAGGGGTAGTGGCGCTCAAGTTCGTTTTGGGAAGCCGTTTCGTTATAAACCCGAATACAGCCGGTCGAAACAGGCGCAGTTGCGCTTGATGACCGATGAGGCGATGTACGTTGTCGCTGCGATGCTCCCGCCTGAGCTGCGCGGCGTTTACGCTGACCTTTCCCAGGCCAGCCAAGAAACCATTGAGTGGTCGGTGTGATTTAATCGCCGGATGCTATAATCGTACCAAATTTCTACAAGGGGCAAAAACATGGTCGAACTCACTTTCTTGTTTAACAATCGAATTGATCCCGGTTTACCAAACGGGTTGTTGGGTTGGATCGCCTGGTTTGCCCTGCTTATCCTGACCGCTGGGTTCTTGTGGCGTTGGCGGGAATACAATCGCCCGTGGACCAGGCGCAGCTGGATGACCGCGTTCTTATTAGCTCTGGCTATTCCGGTCACCGTCTTGCTGATCCCCGGAGTACAACTGCCTATTCCTGGCAGCGCTGCGGAGCCGATGTTACCCAAAGGTCCGACGAGCCCGGTCCTGGTAATGTTCGGCACCCTGCCATGGGTGCTTGCTGGAGGGCTATTGGGACCGCTGGCAGCCGCGGTCCTGGCTGCATTGTGTGGTTTGTTCCTGGATCTGTGGGCTGGCTATACTTTGATGACGCCCCTGGTTTTGGCGCTTTTGGCGACCTTCTTCGGCGCCATGGTTCAGCAAAACTATCGCACCCGATTCTACCGCTGGATCCGGCGGCCGCTGGTTGCCTTGCTCGTGCTCAGCGCGTTCTACCCGGCGCTGTACTTGTTGGGCGCGCTTGCGACGGTGCCTGGATCGGCTGCTATCCGTCTGGACTATGCCATTGCATCTTTGCGAGGGACGAGTCTGGCCATCGCAGGAAGCCTGCTTCTGGCGGGGATTTTCGCAGAGGTCATCGCCCAAACGATGCCCGCGCGCTGGGGCAAAGCAGGATCCACCCAGCCCTCCCCGGGAGAACGCTCCATCTCGGCCCGCTTCTTTTACGGGATGGCTCCTTTTGCCCTGCTGCTGGTCCTGCTGCTGATGGTCGTCGTCTGGGTGATCTCCAGCCGTTCCGCCCGGCAATTGCTGGACGGCAGGATGGCGAATGCAGCCGAAGTTGCCGTAGATACGGTGCCGATCTTCACGTTTACCGGGCACGAGTTGATGGACCATCTCGCTCAAACCATCGATGCCCCTGGTTTGTCGGACGACGATATCCAAGCGGTGATGGCTAAGGAGATTCAATTCGGCCCATTTTTCAGCCGATTCTACCTGTTCGACGAAAACGGGGAGCTGGTCGTCGAGTATAACTCCCAGAAACCCGAATCCGAGGGGGATCAATTCTCGCCAGAAGAAACTAATGCACTTAATGATGTGATGAATGGCATCGAGGGTCAGGTGTACGCAGTACCCTCACTGAAGCAAAAAAGCGCCGCTGAATTAGTCTTCACTAAAATTATCTATGACCGAAGTGGAGACGTGCACTGGGGTCTGCTGGGATACAGCGATTTATCGGAAAATCCCCTGGCTAAACCAATGATCACCGGGTTGCAGAGCCTGTCGGACGTCAAAGGGGAGGGGATGTTGATCGACGACGAGGATATCATCCTTTATCATCCTAACCCTGACCTGGTGATGACCCAGTACGGGGGTGAACGCTTGGACAGCGCCCGGTTTTACACCAGCGTCACGCCGGTCGGTACCCGCATGTACAGCTATTATCGCCCCGTTCAGGGAGCCGAATGGTCGGTGATCATCTCTGTGCCGGCCATCTACATCCAACAACAAGCCATGAATATCGCAGCCCCGGTCTTGGCGGCAATTTTTGCGCTTTCGCTTCTGGCCGCCTTTATCGTGCGGTACGGTTTGAACGTGGTGACGCGCTCTTTGGACCAGTTGACCGTCGAGGCGGATCGAATAGCTGCGGGCGCGTTGGATAAACCACTAGCGGTGGAAGGCGTCGATGAGGCTGGAAAGTTGCGCCGGGCTTTCGAACAGATGCGCGCCAGCTTGAGCGAGCGCATGGCCGAGCTGAACCGGTTGCTGCTCGTCAGCCAGGGTGTCGCTGCCAGCCTGGACTTGGAGGAATCCCTCAGGCCAGTGCTGGAATCGGCCCTGTCGATCGGTGCCTCCGCCGCGCGCGTGGTGCTCGACCCATCGGTGGTCCCGGGCGCAGAGCAGGAGGCATATCTACCAGCGCAGACCGGGATAGGCTTGATGAGTGAAGAATACCGCATGCTGGACGATCAAGTGCTCGACCTCACTCGCCAAAAAGATCCGCTCGTGCTCACTAATCTAACCCGGCCAAGGCTGTTGGCCTTCTCGCCTGGTTCTTCCCGCCCGGAAGCTTTGTTGGGTCTGGCGCTGCGCCACGAGAATCAGTTCTATGGCGCCATGTGGGTAGGGTTTGAGGAGGCGCATCAATTCACGGACGAAGAGATCCGCTTTTTGAGCACCTTAGCCGGGAATGCAGCGCTGGCGGCGGCGAACGCCAGCTTGTTCATGACCGCCGAAGTCGGCCGGCAGCGGCTGGAAGCCATCCTGGCCTCTACCCCGGATCCCGTCCTGGTGACCGATCATAAGGGCCGTTTACTGCTGTCCAATCCGGCCGCCTGGCAGGTGCTTGGGACGGTCGTCCAAACCGGCAAGGGTCAACCCATTGACGAAGTTATCCCCCAGACCAAACTGATCGAGCTCATGAGCACGAAAAACAGCGACCAGCGCTCCGCCGAATTAATCATGGAAGATGGCAAAGTCTATTTTGCCACAGCCTCTCCCATCCAGGCTGAAGGACGGAACACAGGGCGGGTGTGCATCTTGCGGGACGTCACCCATTTCAAAGAGCTGGATGCTTTAAAGTCGGATTTCGTCTCCACTGTCAGCCACGATCTGCGTTCTCCTCTAACCTTGATCCGTGGGTATGCCACAATGCTGCAGATGGTTGGAGAATTGAACGACCAGCAGAGCGGCTACGTGCATAAGATCGTCTCTGGCGTGGAGAGTATGTCTCGCCTGGTCAACAACTTGCTCGACCTGGGCAGGATTGAGGCTGGCGTGGGCTTGCAGCTAGAGATGGTCCCCATTCACGACATCGTCGAGCGCGTCGTCAGTGGGATGCAAATGCATGCTGTGCAGAAGCGCATTCACATGGATGTCGATATCCCCCAAACCACCGTGCCCGTTGTCGAAGCGGACCAAGCCCTGCTCGAACAGGCATTGCATAACCTGGTCGAGAATGCGGTTAAGTACACCGAATCCGGGGGAAACGTGCAGGTTAGCGTGCAGGTGCGCAACGATCAGATGATTTTTAAGGTAACCGACAACGGCATTGGCATCGCGCCGGCGGATCTGCACCGCCTGTTCGAAAAGTTCTACCGCGCTGTTCCCAAGGGCGCCAATCGCGAGCGTGGTTCCGGGCTCGGGCTGGCGATCGTCAAGTCCATCGCCGAACGTCATGGCGGCGGGGTCTGGGTGGAGAGCCACCTGGGAAAGGGCAGCACCTTCTTTATGGCGATTCCAATGCGCCCTTCTCAGATTAAAGCGACCCTTGACTAATCTGGACACAGGCGGGTATAATTCGGTTGCATGCAAATAATGCATATCTTTACAGAGTGAGCGAGCGTTTGAGTTAGCTACTCAACCGCTGGCTTTCGTTTGGTTTATAGTCGACATTACATCTTTTTTCCCTGTTCCATTTATTTATCGAAACATATGACTCCCAGGTAATCGAAACAGCAATTTCAAGGCTGTGATGGGGGAATTTTGCCTGAGCCCGTGAGAGTCTGTTTATCCAGTATTAGGAGGCTGTTGCGTGGAAACGAAGGGGTTGACCGCACTACGGATAAGTCTGGCTTCACCGGAAACCATAGCGAGTTGGTCTTATGGCGAGGTGTTGAAGCCTGAAACTATTAACTACCGACGCTTGCGCCCAGAAAAAGACGGCTTGTTCTGTGAAGCCATCTTCGGCCCTACCAGGGACTGGCAATGCTACTGCGGAAAATATAAAAACATCCGCTATAAGGGCATCGTCTGCGACAAGTGCGGCGTCGAAGTAACCCGTTCCTCGGTTCGTCGTGAACGGATGGGTCATATTGAGTTATCAGCGCCAGTTGCACACGTCTGGTACACTCGCAGGGTTCCCTCGTATCTTGGTTTGCTCCTGGACATCTCTCGCCGCAACCTCGACAGGGTGCTTTACTTCGCCCAGTACGTGGTCACCTACGTGGATGAGGATGCGCGCCAAAAGGCTCTCAAGCGCTTGGAAGAGAAGATCAACCAGACCGATCGGGAGCAAGGCACCCGGCTGAACGCCAAAATTGCCGAGATCAAAGCCGCCCGTGATCGACGTCTGAACGAGCTGAAAGAGAACCGAGAAGAAATCGAACGTTCATTTGACGAGACCGTCGCCGAGAAGCTAGACCCTATCATGCAAGCCGGGCAGCGCCTGGAGCGCAGCCTGCAAGAGCAGATGGGTGAGGCAGCGCGTTCGGCGATCCATTTCCCCGATACGGATATCGAAATCGTCGAATCGGGTGAGGCGATCACCAACCAGCACCTGGCTACGGTGCAGAAGATCGTCAAAGAGCGTTTGGACGAATTGGAAGCCGACCTGAAGGAGCAGAAGCAGCGCGAAATCGAACACGCTAACCTGGAAATCGAGCGTATGCGCGCCGAAGCCGATATGGCGATGGAAGAACTGCGCAACCAATTAGAAGACCAGGCAGCTCAATCCCGCGATGAAAACTCACGCCTGCGCGAAGAGCTGCTCGGGCTGCGCCCGCTTACTTTCATGGGCGAGAACCTCTACCGCGAGTTGAAATCGCGTTGGGGTCAGGTATTCCGCGCCGATATGGGCGCTGAAGCTTTCTTTGACATCTTGAAGCGCATCGACCTGGACAAGCTGGCCGAAGAGCTGTGGCACGAGCTGCGCACCTCACGCAGCAAGCAGAAGCGCAAGAAAGCTACCAAACGCTTGAAAGTAGTCGAGGCCTTTCGCCGCTCGATGAACCGTCCGGAATGGATGGTCCTGACCATTCTGCCGGTTATCCCGCCTGACTTGCGCCCGATGGTGCAGTTAGACGGCGGCCGTTTCGCGACCTCCGATCTAAACGACCTTTATCGCCGGGTGATCAATCGCAATAATCGCTTGAAGCGCCTGTTGGAGTTGGGCGCTCCGGACGTAATTGTGCGCAACGAGAAACGCATGCTCCAGGAAGCGGTCGATTCGTTGATCGATAACTCCCAGCGAGGCAAGGCGCTCTCCCGCCGCGGCCGTCGCGAGTTGAAATCCCTGAGCGATATGCTCAAGGGCAAGAAAGGGCGCTTCCGCCGCAATCTATTGGGTAAGCGCGTGGACTATTCCGGCCGCTCCGTGATCGTGGTCGGTCCTACATTGAAACTTTACCAGTGCGGTTTGCCTAAGAGCATGGCCTTGGAGCTGTACCGCCCCTTCGTGATCTCCCGGCTCGTGTCGCATAACTATGCTGCCAACGTCCGCGGAGCCAAGCGTTTCATTGAGCGCAACCGCCCAGAGGTGTGGGAGGTGCTCGAAGAGGTGATTAAAGAACGTCCGGTGCTGCTTAACCGAGCTCCGACCCTGCATCGCCTGGGCATCCAGGCTTTCGAGCCGGTGCTGATCGAGGGCAGCGCCATCCAGCTGCACCCACTGGTCACCACCGCCTTTAACGCGGACTTCGACGGTGACCAGATGGCTGTGCACGTGCCCCTTTCCCAGAAAGCCGTATGGGAAGCCCGGCAGTTGATGCTCTCCACCCGCAACCTGCTCAAACCAGCCGATGGCGAACCGATCATCAGTCCCTCGAAGGATATGGTTCTGGGTGTGTACTATTTGACCACTACCGATACCATTCACAAGCACAAGGGTGATAGCCGTGCCTTCTCCAGCATGGATGAAGTGGAGATGGCTTATTACCTGAACCAGGTGGTAGTCACTACTAATATCAAGCTGTGGACCAAAACCTGGTACGATGAGGATAATAACCGCTTACCCGAGGCCGAAGAGCGACTGATCGAGACTTCCGTCGGGCGAGTGTTGTTCAACCGTATTTTGCCACCGGAGATCCGCTTCATCAACCGGTCGTTGGAAAAAGGCGGTCTGAAAGATCTGATTGCCGAGATTTACGAAATCGTCGGGGAGGAGCAAACCCCTGAAGTCGCTGACCGCATTAAGGATATCGGTTTCTCCTTTGCCAGCCGCTCCGGTTCGACTATCGCCGTCTCCGACATCACCGTTCCGCCGGAGAAGACCGAGATCATTGCCGGTGCGCTCAAAGAAGCGGAAGCCGCGGAGCGGGATTTCCGCCGCGGTCTGCTTACTGAACAGGAACAGAACGAGCGCTTGATCGAGATTTGGCAGCGCACCACGAACGAGGTGGCTGACGCGGTTAAGCAGTACATGGACCCGCACGGAAACCTGGCGACCATGGCGAACTCCGGAGCTACCAAAGGTGGTTTTCAACCGATCTCCCAGTTGGCCGGTATGCGCGGTCTGATGGCTGATCCCTCGGGACGCATCATCCCGCTGCCGATCCGCTCCAACTTCCGGGAAGGACTGACCGCCCTGGAATACTTCATTTCCACCCACGGTTCCCGCAAGGGCCTGGCAGACACCGCCTTGCGAACCGCGGATGCCGGTTATCTGACTCGGCGTCTAGTGGATGTAGCTCAGGATGTGATCACCAATGATGAAGATTGCGGAACCCAGCTCGGCCTAGTCATCCGCCGGAGCGATGACGTTGCCGGGCAATCCATGGGCAATCGCCTCTTCGGGCGGCTGGCAGCTGAGCATGTGCTCGACCCCAACACCGGTGAGGTGCTGGCCGAGCGTGACCAGGTTTTGGGGCACGATCAGGTCAAAACTATCACCCAGGCGGGTGTCGAGGAGGTTGTCGTTCGTTCACCGCTGACCTGCGAAATGGATCATGGCATCTGCACCAAGTGCTACGGTATGGACCTTGGTCGCGGTAAGATGGTTGAGATTGGCGCGGCGGTTGGCATCGTCGCAGCTCAATCCATCGGCGAACCCGGCACGCAGCTGACCTTGCGTACCTTCCACACCGGCGGTGTGGCCGCTGGTGGAGACATCACCACCGGTCTGCCCAGAGTGGAAGAGCTCTTCGAAGCGCGCAAGACCCCCAAGGGTGAAGCCGTCGTCACCGAGATCGCCGGGGTCACCCATGTGGAGCAGTCTGACCGCTACAGCGACCTGCGCGTCGTGCGAGTAGAGCACAGCGAAATGATCGGCGACGAGTACGATATGCCTTCCGAATGGAAAGTCGCCGTCGCGGACGAAGACGAAGTCAAAGCTGGCGACGTGCTTGCCCGGTTGGGTGAGGATGAGGATAAGACAATCGTTGCCGAGAACGCCGGTCGCGTTCGCATCGAAACTAATAAGAAGGAGAAGTCCTCCAAAGTGATCGTCTCCTACGAGCAGCGTGATGAGGCTGAGTACGAGATTCCCAGCAACGCACGCTTGTTGGTAAAGGAAGGCGATCATGTTGAACCGGGTCAGCCTCTCACGGAAGGTTCTCTCAACCCGCACCGGATTTTGCGCATCCAGGGTCGACACGAATGCCAAAAGTATCTGCTTAACGAGGTCCAGCAAGTTTACCGCTCGCAGGGCCAAAACATCAACGATAAGCACTTCGAAGTGATCATCCGCAAGATGATGTCGAAAGTGCAGGTGACCCGACCCGGCGACGCTCACTACCTGCCTGGGGATCTGGTGGACCGCATCGAGCTGCTCAAGACGAACGAAGAGTTACTTGCTGAAGGTAAGCGCCCGGCCAAGTTCCTGGAGATTTTGCTGGGTATCACCAAAGCCTCCCTGAGCACCGAATCGTTCCTTTCCGCTTCCTCCTTCCAGCACACCATCAAGGTGCTGGCTGGCGCAGCCATCGCTGCTTCCGAAGACCCGCTCTACGGGTTGAAGGAAAACGTGATTATCGGCAAGCTCATCCCTGCCGGGACAGGCTTCGATCCGAACCGCTTCTCCCAACCGGGGTTCGAGGACGTCGGTAAAGAGAAAATCGAGGAAGTCGAGCCTTCCGACGAGGCTGAAGAGGAAATTGAAGAGGAAGTCGAAGAACCTGTCCTGCAGCCCGCGGTGACCGCGGAAGAGCAGGTTCCTGCCGAGCCGCAGTCAACGGCGGCGGATTAAACTTCCCCGTCAGTGATGTTAGAAAAGCCGGGTGAACAGCCCGGCTTTTTTCATAAAAGAGCTGGTTAGATGAGGGTATTTGGCGGGCTTAGCCCGCCAAATACCCCTTTTTTATTCAGGCAGAGAGCAGGTCTTGAAGGCGAGCCTTCACGGACGGCCATTCAGCGCGCAGGATGCTGTAGTACACAGACGAGCGCAGGTATCCACTGCCTGTGAGCATGTGGTCGCGCAAGATCCCCTCTTTTATTGCACCGATCCGCTCGATAGCGCGCTGCGAACGCTGGTTGCGCTGATCGGTCTTGAATTGAACTCGGACGCACCCCAGCACTTCAAAGGCGTGCCAGAGCAGCAAGTATTTGCTCTCTGTGTTGACTGCCGTGCGCTGGAACTCTTTAGCGTACCAGGTCCCGCCGATCTCCAGCCCATTGTCTTGGGGACGAATGTCCAGATAACGCGTAGCGCCGATGGCGCGATCCGACCGACGATCGATCACGGCAAAGGGGAAATCGGTAGCGGATTGGCTCTTGGCTACAAGTGACTGCACCCAGGTGCGCATTTCGTTCTCCGAACGGATGTATCCATAGGCCATATAGCGCCAGATATCATCATCACAACCGTAATGGGCCAGGTCCGGGATGTGGGCTTCGCTGAGTGGTTCCAGCCGGACAATTTTACCGGGCAGCGAGACCGGAAAGACCTCCAGGCGAGTTCGAGAAGCAGCAGCCATAAGAGCCTCCTCCATATTGGATGTTGGTCTCCGCATCATAAACCAGGAATGAGAGCATAGCAAGCTAGACTCTCTCAAGTTTGCAACCCTGAAACGATTTCCACGTATACTTAATTGAACGGATCGAGTTCGGGACCCGCGTCGAGTTGGCCTCGTCACAGGGTTATCAGGAGCAATGCAGTGCAAGCTAACGAAGAAGTTTGGCTCGCGAGGGCCAAGAACGGCGATTCGGCAGCTTTTGGAGAGCTGGTGGAAGCTTACCAGAATGCCGTGTTCAACCTGTGTTTACGCATGCTTGGAGATCCTTATGAAGCGGAAGATGCCGCGCAGGAATCATTTATCCGGGCTTACAAAGCGATGGATCGGTATGACAGCTCGAGGCCTTTTTCCACCTGGCTGCTCTCGATCGCCGCGCACCACAGCATCGACCGGATTCGCCGGCGCAAGTTTATCAAGGTCTCCATGGACGCCATGCCCTACCAGTTCATCGCCGACCCCTCGCCGGGTCCGGAAGCCTCGTTGGGCATCTCGGAACAACAAGAACGCGTGCAGGCGTTGTTGGATAATTTAAGCCCAACCGATCGAGCTGCGGTAGTTATGTTTTACTGGAACGAACTTTCATACGATGAAATCGCTGAGGCGTTGGCATTGACCAACAGCGCGGTGAAAAGTCGATTACACCGGGCAAGAAGGACACTGGCCGAATCATGGGAACAAGACAATGCTGAAAACTTTGCTGCGGAGAAAAATCATCATGAATCACCAGCCTTTTGAAACCTGGATTCTCACCGAAGAACCACTCACGCCCGAGCAGGCGCAAGCTTTGCACGAACATTTGGATGAGTGCGATGCCTGTACGCGCTTGTCGGCAGCCTGGAACAGTGTGGGGCGCTTGTTGCAAACCACGCCCGCTGCTAAACCGGCGGCAGGTTTCCGGGTTCGCTGGCAGGCGCGTCTTGAACGTGAACAGCAGTTAGCCAAAAGGAAGCTCGACCGCCGCCAATCCTGGATACTTTTGTCTATTTATAGCGGTGGCGCCCTGGTCATCTTGCTATTGATCGTACTACAGGCGCTCCTGATCTTCGACTCGCCAGCCGACTTATTGCTGGCTGGCGTATATCGATTTTCTGCCGCTTACACAAACTTGAACGTAATCGAGGAGCTCCTCACGACTTTGGTGACAGTCTTGATCACAACCATTCCCCCCGTTTATTGGATGGCGTTTGCCGCAGTCCTGGGCATGTTGAGCCTGACCTGGATCTTCTCGTTGCAGAGATTGATACTCCCGCGGAGGATTACAAAATGAAACGAACCATGCTTTACGCAGTACTTCTGGTCCTGGTTATCGGATTCACTTTTCCGGGGATCGCCTTTGCCAGGGGCCTGCAGGAAGACAAAGTTGTTGCTGGGGGCAGCTATACGCTTGAAAGCGGCGAAACGCTTGACGGCAACCTGCTGATCTTCGGTGGATCGGTGACCCTGGAAGAGGGCTCCATAGTCAACGGCGATGTGGTGCTGATGGGGGGCAGCCTGTCCGTTGACGGGGAGGTGAGCGGCAGCGTTGTTGGCATCGGAGGGGTCGTCAACCTGGGGGGCACTGCGTCGATTGATGGCGACGTCACTACTATAGGCGCCAGCCTCAATCGGGATGAAGGCGCGGTGATCTCCGGGCAGGTGATCAGAGGCTTTCAGGGACCTTTCCGCTTCGACATCCCGGGAGGCTTTCAAGTCCCGTCCGTTCCAACCGTCCCTGCGGTCCCTAACATCGAAGTTCGCGGCATCTCATTGGTCTGGAGCGGGCTGTGGTTTCTGTTCCGCACCTTCTTGTGGGCTGCCCTGGCTATGCTGGTAGTCATGTTCCTGCCGAAGCCGACCGAACGTGTGGCGCTGACCGCGGTGGGACAGCCGGTGCTGAGCGGGGCAGTGGGCTTGCTGACCGCCGTTGTAACCCCTTTGCTGCTGATCGTCATTACCCTGACGTTGATTTTGATCCCCATCAGCCTGGTAGGCGCGTTCGTCCTGATTGCTGCATGGTTCTTCGGGCGTATCGGTATCGGGTTGGAGATCGGGAAACGCTTGGGTGAGTCGATGCACCAGGACTGGTCCCTGGCGGTCGCTGCCGGTGTAGGCACATTCATGCTGTCCCTGGTCATCGATGGCGCCAGCGAGCTGATCGCCTGTGTGGGCTGGGTCCTGCCGACCATCGTCGGCCTGATTGGGCTCGGTAGCGTCTTGTTAACTCGCTTTGGCAGCCAGTCATACCCGCCCCGCTATGCGGGACAGACGCCGGGGATACCGCCAGCGGTCCCACCTGGGCCGCCCTCCAGGCCGGTGACGCCGTCTGCGGTGCTTGAATCAGATCGGCCTGCGCCGGAGCAAAGCCCGCCAGTGCAAAGTTTTGAAGGCAGCTGAGCCTCCCAAGCCCACATCCCAACGCCCCTCTTCCTGAAGAAGG
>CAYNWK010000033.1:0-34453 GCA_964400875.1 uncultured Anaerolineaceae bacterium
GGTGGTCTCTTCATTCTTCACGCCGTAACGGTTGGTCACCTGGCCGGCAGGCTCACAGCTTTTGAAATACTGATCAGCGTAGCTGCGCTCGAAGCCCACCACGATGACCGTCTCGGGGTCATAGATCCCGTAGCCGCGCGCCCACAAGCTGTTCGAGCCGCTGATCACGGGCGGCAGGTCGTAGGCCGGCCCGTACAGGTCAAGAGCCCCGGCCTCTCCGTAGTTGCCTGCCAGGATGGCGGCGCCCGGCTTTTCCGCCTCGGGCAGCGCCGCGTAGATGGCGGCGACTTGCACGGTGAGATCCTCCCAGCCGATCATCTCTAGCACCTCACCGTTGACGTCAGAGGTGATCTCCCATAAAGCCGAGTTGATCGGCGCGATGGGCTTGATCAGCACCATCCCGACGACGAAGCCGACAATAAGCAGCGCCCACGTACCAACTAGGATCGCCCTGCGTGGAATCGTGCCTATGGTAGCGATCCAATCATCCAATCCAGCGATTCCAGCCGCCAGCAGCATGGCGTAGGCGGGACCGACGTAATAACCCCGGCCTTGTAAAACCCAGAGCAGGCCAAAAGTCACGAGAAAGAAGATCCCCACGGCGCGGAAGCGTTTGAATTTGGGCGACAGCAGGCACAGACCGAGGCCCAGGATCCAGATCGGCAGGATGAACGGGTTGGTCGTGACGTAGAGCTGTTCGGGCAGGAATTCGGCGGTACGGCCCCACTGGATGTCGCGGGCATGGATGGCGCTGAGGAAATCCAGCGAGATGAAGCCGTGGCGGATCTGCCAGATCAGATTAGGGAGATAGATCAGCAGCGCCAGTCCCGCGCCCGCCCACAACCAAGGGGAGCGCAGGTAGCGACGGTTGGGGGTGAGCAGAACCGCAGCTGCCAGGCCGGCGATGAAAAAGATCAGCGTGTACTTCGTCATCATGCCCAGGCCGATGGCCGCGCCGATGCCCAGCCAGTAGCGCGGGTCTTCGGTTTTAAGCAGGCGGACGAAGAGGAATGCGATCAAAACCCACCACAGGTAATCAAAAGCCAGGTACTGGATCATGGTCCCGGCCGTCAGCGCGATGGGGGCGATGAAGACGGCCACGGCTGCGGCGATCTCCGCCGGGCGGGTCGACCGCTCTCCCGATGCCGGATGCAGGTCACGCGCCATCCACCCCGCCAGCACGACCACCACGCCTTGCCCGAGGGCTGAAAACAGCCGCAAGCCGCGCAGCGAGTTACCGAACAGATCCAAGCCGATCCGGGCGATGAAAGGCGTCAACGGCGGGTAGGCCACGTAGCCCCAATCTAGCTGGCGGGCGTTCATCAGGATCGCCAACTCGTCGCGGTGGAAGCCGTACTGGCCGTTGAACAAGGTGTGGATCAGGGCGGCCACACAGCCGAGGAGCAGGAGGTGGCTGTTGGCGCGGAGAAACTCCCGGACGGGATATTCGCTTCTCATGGATACCTGGTACTCCTTATCATTGGTGAGGGCTGGGAATTCGGCGCTACCCGGCATTCTAATCATAATCCAAAAACGAGAATATCCCCCCACCAGAGGGGGAGTTGAACCCTGGTAATGGGCGGCAAAAAGACCCTGCTTTCGGAAGCCAACGCCCAGCGCCCTCTGGATGGTGCATTGAGCGCATTGGTCTCAGTTTTAAGTGAGACAACGTCTTAAACCAGAAGCTAAGCGTAGGCAGGTAATGGGAAACATACTCCGGGAATGTGGTTGCCATGAATACGCCCGAATGTCGTCGGTGGTGGGGCAAGGGCATTGAGGAGATTCGCACGCAATTATCACTAAATTGCGCTATAAATAGAAGAGAAGTGCCCGTAATGTATTATGTAAAATTTATCTTGTTTGTTTCCAATTGTTCCACGAAACAATTAAGCTGGCAGAATCCGCGTGCTGGTGCGGCGTTGCTCGCGAAGACGCGCCCGGCGCCCGACCTCTAAACCAAGTCCAGGTTACACATAGGGAGTTTCTCAATGAACGATCCGATCATTCTGGGTTGCGAGTACAACTGGTGGTTAGGCGATCCGCTGCCCGAGCTCGAGCCTTTGGAGGGATTCCGGGCAGCTGTGGTCGAAGATGTCGATCTGCTGGCACGTTTACATGATGTAGCGCCGGAGGAGATACAGAGACGGTTTGAGGAGGGCAACCGGTGTTACCTCGCCTTTCTGGATGACGTGCCGGTCGGCTATGGCTGGGTGGCGACGAAGGTGGGGCAGATCATGGAGGCTGGCCTGTCCTGGATGCTGGCGCCCCAGGATCGTCATTTATGGGATTTTGTTACTTTACCGCCTTATCGCGGGCGCGGCGTCTATCCTCATTTATTGCAAGCCATCTTAAAGGCTGAATCCAAGCAGGCTGAACATTTCTGGATTGGTCATCGCGGCGACAACCATGCCTCACAACGCGGGATCGTCAAAGCCGGCTTTAAACTTCATTGGCAGTTTATCCTGACCCCTGAAGGCGAGCTGGAACACCAGCCGCATGGGGATATGTCCCGCGTGAAGGCCGATCCAAGGTGGGGGATCACCCAGGCGGCGTTCGAAAAAATCAGCGCGGAATTAGTGGAGCAGATTCGCAGCCAATTCGATTCCTGATCGGTTCAGCTGGTTCCGGAATTCATTCAATCGGGAACTCTGCGCGAGAGCAGGCGAGGCAGGGTCCAAGGATGGGTGACGATGTAGCGGCCGATGGGCGGGTCCTCAGGCGGGTGGTTCTGCACCTCTTTGGGGTCTTCTGGCCATTCGAACGGCAGGTGGACGATCCCGCCCGGGGTCTGGATGCTTTCCAGGGCCCCCAAGGTCGCTTCCAGCACGGCCATTTGCCCGGCGTCGTCGCAGGGCTGCCCGAGCGTGCGTCCCAGCGGATACTCGATCGCGGCGATGCGCGGCACGCTGACCGAGGCGGTCAGCTCCGGCACCGGCGTCAGGCAGATGGTGCTCAGGCCGGCGGCTTCCAGTTCGCGCTGCACCAGTCCAACGGACCAGCAGCAGATCGGTCAGGCCGGCACCAGCACGACCACATCGGCGAAATCCTCTTTCAGATCGCGGATCAAGGCTGGGACCGTTTTGGTCAGCAGCTCCTCCGGGTCGAGGATGTAGCCCATGATCGAATAATGCCGCGGGCTCGTCCGCCCGATGCGTCCCTGGTCTTCCAATTCTTGCAGACGCTGCAGCGGGAACAGGCAGTCCAGGTCCTGCTCGGCGTAGGCGGGATCGATGTGCAGGTGATACAGTCGCACCTGCTCCTCGGTGGCATCCTTCGGCAGGATGCGGTAAGAAGGGTCGCCCCACCAGGGGTTCTGGCGTTCGCCCTCCTGGTCGAAGGGCGCGTCGCTCTTGAGCGCCACCCCGGCCGAGCTGAGCAGCGCCACAGTGCATTCCGAGAGCGGCTTGGTAAGCGGCGTCCACGGGATCGGGCGAGGCGCCTCCATCTTGATCCAGTTCTTGATCATGCGCCTGGTAATGCCGCTGATGAAGCGATATGAGTCGACGGTTCTGGTCATCGGTTTGCTCGCTAATAATGAACTTTGTTCAACTATAGTGGGTTTTTGATCAAAAAACCTCCGCCAGCGGAGGGGTTTTGCCCTAGTCAGGTGGGTAGGATTGAGCAGATTCTGGGGGATTTTAGATCAAGTATCGTATTCTCGCGTGCAGCCAAGACCGACCTGGATTAGTATCTGAGTACTATCGCATAACAGGATTGATAGCGTTCGGGCTAACAAAAGCGTAAAAAATGGTGTATCCTATGGTAATTCACGAGTCGCGCCCGGTTCATCACTTGGAAAGCATGGGGAAAATGGAGACACCGAAAGCTTCCAATCCCAGCCCATCCGCACAGCCATCCGAAAGATTGGTATATCTGGTAACGGATGATTCCCAGTTTGCCGCGCACCTTTCCCAACAAATCGTCCATTTTGGATATCTCGTCCAGCACGTTCGAAATATCAAGAATTTACCCAACATCATCGCGGACCAGAGTTCCATCGCCATCCTCATCGACATCCCCTCCAACGCCGATGAGCAGCCCGATCCGGGTTTTTTTGATGAAATCGGCGCTTTCCAGGACAGCTACAGTAATTTTGTTTTCATTTCGGATCCTGACGATCAGATCGTCAGGTTAAACGCAATTCGCGCTGGTGGTGCGGCTTTCTTTACCAAACCGATCAGTATCGTCAGCCTGATTGACAAACTCGATTCACTGAACAGGAGCGCGTCAACCCCACAGACCTCCAAGGTATTGATCATCGAAGATCAATACGCGGTCGCCAGCTACTACCAAATGGTGCTCAAGTTGTCCGGGTTGGAGGCTCAGGTCGTGGCGGACCCGAGTAACGCCCTCGAACAGATGATCGAATTCCATCCCGATCTGATCCTGATGAATACCTTCTTGTCGAAGATCGATGCCGCCGATCTGGCGAGGGTGATTCGCCAGATGGAAGAATATGTCAGCATCCCCATCATCTTCCTCTCCAGCGTGGATGATTTTGGCAAGCGGATTGAATTTTTAGATCTGGGAGGAGATGATTTCCTCGTCAAGCCGATTAAAGCCTCCCACCTGATGGCAGTCGTGCGCAGCCGGCTCGAACGCTCGAAGACTTTACGTTCTTTTATGGTGCGGGACAGCCTGACGAACTTGTTGAACCATACTACTTTCCGCAACGTTCTGACCCAAGAAGTTTACCGCTGCAGGCGACAGAACGCGCCTATGGCTTTGGCGATGCTGGATATCGATCATTTTAAGACGGTCAACGACTCACACGGGCACGCCGCAGGCGACAGCGTCCTCAAGGGGCTTTCGCGTTTGCTGCAGCAGCGGCTGCGTAACAGCGACATCGTCGGTCGTTATGGCGGGGATGAGTTCGTGGCTCTGTTGATTGATTGCGTCGCGGACCAGGCGCTTACCATCATGGATGAGATCCGCATCCATTTCTCTGAAATCGAATTTTATCCGGTTGAAGCGAGATCGCTCTCCCTTACCTTTAGTTGTGGCATCTCAACTTTTCCGGAGTATCCAAGCGCGGAAAGTTTAAGCGATTCGGCTGATAAGGCCTTATACCTCGCCAAGGCCGGCAAACGCAACCGGGTCGTACTTGCCGAAGCTTGAGTAGTTGCACGGAGACGGTAGCATGAACGAATGCCCTCATTGCGGTTTCCAAAACTCCGACGGCATCCACATCTGTTTGAATTGCGCCTCTTCCTTAGTACTGACCTGCCGCCAATGCGGTGCAGAGATACCGGCTGGTAATCGCTTCTGCGGACAGTGCGGTGCGCCGGTGCAAACCGTGGACGCAGCCGAGCGCGACCAGTCTCCCTTCTCTCCATCGAACATGGATATGCAAGAGCGCATGTTGCGTGGTCTGCGCAAAAAAATGCCTGCCTCGATGGTCAATAAATTCATCCAGGGCTCAAGAGAGCTGTACGGGCAAAGGCGGGAAGTCACCGTACTGGATGTTGAAATCTCCGATTTTCTATCCATTTCCAAGAAATTGGACAGCGAAACGATCTATTTAGCCATCGACGAAATTGTTCATCTGCTGGCGGATGTGGTCTACAAGTACGAAGGGACGATCGATAAATATTCGGGTAACGGCATGATGGCTTTATTCGGCCTGCCGATAAACCACGAGAACGATCCCGAACGAGCCGTGCGAGCCGCCCTGGAGATGCAAACCAGCCTCAGCCAGCTGCGCAGCCAACTGATCGATCGTTTTCAGCATGATTTTCAAATCCAAATTGGCATCAATACCGGCGGAGTCATCGCCGGTACTTTGAATGACCAGCAGCATCTTGAATATTCGGTCATTGGAGATACCGTCCGTCTAGCGGCGCAGCTTAAAAAGTCCAGTGAGCCGGGCAGAGTCCTGGTCAGTTTCAGCACCTACCAGCGTTCGCGGCCAATTATCGATTATCAAAGTATGCCAGCTCTACAAGATGAGGGCATTTCCGAACCCAAAAAGGTCTTCCAACCGCTCGGAATCCGCTTCACCCCTGGCCAGGTAAGGGGTTTGCCGGGGCTGCAAATCCCGATGATCGGCCGCAGGGAACAACTGGACCGGCTTGTTGACATATTCAAGCGAGTCATGGATACCAATTCCAGCGAAATCGTGATATGCAGTGGCGAAGCAGGTATCGGTAAGTCCAGGTTGGTTGCTGAATTCAGAAATTACTTAACAGCGTACCCGGCCACCATGGTGCAGGGCACGTGCGCTTTGTATATGAGAATCACCCCATACCGGGTGTTGGCGGATGTGCTGCGCAATATCCTGGGTATTTCCGAATCGGATCCGATTAACGAGCAGAAAAAAAATCTGCAGCAGCATTTGGAGCGATTCGGTCTCGACCGCAGTGACATCTTGCCATACATGATGCACGTGCTCGGGATTTTACATGCCGACCCGGTTCTGGAGGTTCGCATCAAACTGTTAGATCCGGCGATGCTCCGCAGACAAACGCATTTTGCGCTGCGCATGTTTTTCATTGCCGAATCTCGCCGCACGCCCCTCGTGCTGGTGTTTGACGATCTGCACTGGGTCGATCAACCTTCTGGACAGTTTCTTGAGTATCTATGCCAGTCGCTCGAAACCTCCCCCATTCTGTTAATGATGGTTGCGCGCGATTTTGATAAATATTCCTTTGCGCAGTCAATCCGAGCCGCCGCGGATAAGCACGTCCGGGAACCGCATGCCCTCTACATTCAGCCGCTGACCGAATCGGATGCTCAGCTGCTCGTGGACCAGCTGGTTCACGAAGATACAAAACCTGCCAGGGAAATGAAAAGCCTGATTACGGCGCGTGCTGGCGGCAACCCTTATTACACGGAAGAACTCGTCCGCATTCTCATGGATCATGATGGGTTGGTCAGCAGGGACGGAGACTGGCACTTGACCGCCTCTGCAGCCGAGCTCATTCGCGAAGTCCCGGGCACCTTAGGGGATATTATCCTGGCTCGCTTTGATCACCTGCCTGATGACTTGAAAAATATCCTCCTGCGGGGATCCGTCCTCGGCGATTCCTTTTCAGTCAGATTGTTACAGGCGCTGGTGGCAGACGAAGGTGTGGATTTATCGAACGCTTTGGCAGAATTGGAAGAGCGAGATTTTCTGATTCACACGACCTTTGATGTTGAAGACGGCTATATTTTCAAACACCCCCTCGTTCAAGAAACGATCTACAAAACGCTGCTCAAACGCGATTCACGAAAGCTCCACTCCCAGGTAGCGCAGACGATTGAAGCCGGTGACTATTGGCTGCCAGGAGAACGGAACCAGGTGCTGGCTTACCATCTGTCCGAGAGCGCCGATCCGGCCAGGGCGATCCCGTATCTGTTCATCTCCGCCGAAAAGGCCTACCAGCATTTCGCCAATGACACCGTCGTGCAGCTCTATCGGCAGGTACTCTCACTGCTAGACACGGTCGCGGAGGCGCAGATCGACCAGAGAGAGAAGGCCCAGGTTGGCCTGGCTCAAGCGCTCAAATTTACCGGTGAGCTTGAAGAAGCTGCCAGCCTGCTGATCGAAATCGTCGATCGGATACCGGAGAGTGCTGAAGGGCCAGAATATACCGATAGCCCTTCTTTTCAAACCCAGATCGAAGCGCTTCGCGAGCTTGCCGATATCCGCGCTCGCGAAGGCGACCTGGATTTCGCCGTTCGGCTGCTCAAACGCGGCATGGATCTGCTGACCGAGTCGGGCAGGATGTCATACCCGATCATCTGGCGCCGGCTTGCCGACCGCCTCGCCTGGGTTTATTTCCGCCAACGTAATCTCGAGGAAGCTTACAACCTGGTGGATTTGGCCCTCTTAGATACCGCCACCTGGGAATCCGAAGACCCCATCACGATGGCTTCCATGTACAACACGATCGGCGGGATCTATTGGACTCGTTCGCGGTTTGCCGATGCCATTGAAAGCGTCGAACACAGCCTGGAGATTTATAAGAATCTAAATTACCACTGGGGGATGGCGATTTCGTTAGCCAATTTGGGCGTACTTCACTATTCGACCGAGAAGTGGTTCCAGGCTGTTGAGTACCTGGAGCAAGCCGACAAGTTGAGGCGGGAATACGGAGATGACCCGGAGCGTCCGATTAATTTAAAGAACCTGGGTGAAGTTTTAATCAACCTGGGCAACCACCGGGAGGCGCGAATCAACCTTGAAACCAGCCGAGAGGTCAGCCGGCGGTTGGGCTTGAATATCTCCCAGGCGTATGCAGAATTTGGCCTGTGCCGGTTGGCGTTGGTCGAAGTGAAACCTGTAGAGGCCAGGCAGCATTTGCACAACGCAGGTGATCTGCTGGAGTCTTTAGATGAGACCAACGATCGCGTAGCGAATTACTATCAGCTCCAGGCGCAGATAGAAATTCAGGATGGCAACCTTCAAGCAGCCAAAAAGTCTGCTGATAAGGCGCTGTCGATTTCACAGCGCGGGGGGATAACCGAGAATGTGGTCGACGCACTCCGGATCTTGGGCACAATCGCCGTACAGAACGATGAATTCGAACAGTCTGAAACGTTGTTCTACAACTCAATCGAGCTGGCGCAGGGATCGAACGACCGCTTCAGTGAAGCGAAAGCACGCTACGAACTGGGCCGGTTGTTTGGGCGTCAAAGCGAGCGGGACCCCGCTCAACGGGATCAATATGTCGAACAGGCAGTGCGCTCCCTGGATGCAGCCATGCAGATTTTTGAAGCGCTTGGCGCAGAACACGACCTACAGCAAGCGAAACAAGCGCGCCTGTTGATGCTGTCGCCGGAAAATGACGGCAGAACTTCCGAAGGAGAAGCCGAGCTCGAAAACCAGGCAAAGCTGCTGCGCGCCCAGCTCCATTTGCCTGAGGGTGAATGGTACCCGGCAACGATCATCTCAGCAATCTTAACCCCGCAGCCGGGCACGGATGAAGAATATATCTTTGAGACAATCGCTTTTCTGATACCCTCGTTGACCGAATTAATCCAGGAAAATGGCTGCCAGGTCATCCGTCACCAGGACGGGTTTACGGGGATCTTCGGCGCGCCGGTCACACACGAGGACGATCCTGAACGCGCCGTCGATGCCGTCATGCAAATCGTCAATTTTTACAACGAGTTGGATCAGCAGACCGATCTACCCATCTCGATTCACCTGGGAGTTGCCATGGGAAAGATCGTCGCCGGCAAGCTCGAAATGGAGCAGTCGGCTGAATTTATGGCGGCTGGCGAACCTGTTCAAATAGCCCGGACGATCGCCGAGGCCTGTCCTTCGGGGCGTGTTTGGGTTACACAATCCATCCGCAACCACACCTCTTATCGGTTTGAATACACCTCGGTCCCTTCCAATATTGTTGAAAACTTATCAGCCGAAACCGTCTTCCAACTCGAGGGTCTGCGCGAACAAATCTTGCCGGTGCGGGGATTGATCGGTCTCAAGACGCCCTTTATCGGCCGCGATAAAGAGCTGGACGAGATGGTCCGCATGAGCAAGGTCTTGAAGGGGCCGACAGGCGGGATTATCTGGATTGAAGGCGAGGCCGGAATCGGCAAAAGCCGTCTCATGCGCGAGTTCTCGAAAAGCGTCGGGAGTTATCAGCCCCTCGTGTTGGGTGGGGTATGCACCGCGCGCCATTCAGAATATGCTTTTTCGCTGTTCTCGGATTTGCTGATGCAGGTCTTCGACATTCAACATCATTTCACTCATCGCCAGATCAACGAGCAAATCGATCAGAAAATCAAGCTATGGTCTTCCGATCTGCTCGAAACACGCCCGTTCCTGCAACTCTTAATGGGTGTGCAGCCAAGTGGAGCACAGGGAGAACGGATCACGGCGATGGAGCCGGAACAACTCCGCCGCCAGACGTTCGTGGCGATCCACCACTTGTTCAGCGTCCTGGCCTCAGGTCAACCCCTGGTGTTCATCCTGGACGATCTGCAGTGGATCGATTCGATTTCTGCGGACTTGCTGCTGTATCTTTCACACCTGGTCGTCTCCCGGCCGATCTTGTTCGTTTTAGCGCAGCGGCAGAACGAGATCAGCCCCTTTGAGCCGGTCCTGGCGCGCACCCGCAGCATGCATCCCGACCAGTACATTCAACTGTCCATCAATCCGCTCACCATTGAAGAATGCAAGCAGCTCTTGAATGAATTTCTGGCGTCTGCCGATTTGCCCGAATCGTTCCTGTCTCTCATTATCCAGCAGAGCGGCGGCAACCCTTACTTTATCGAGGAGTTCGTCCGCCTGTTGGTGGAGAAGGATTTCTTGCGGCTGGTTCGGGGCAAGTTGGTCTCCAACCGCACGGTTCAGGCCGATGCTCTGGCCGTGCCAGCTTCGCTCGAGAGCCTGATCAGAGCCCGCGTTGACTCGCTGGATATCTCCTCCAGGCAGCTGCTGCAAGTCGCCTCCGTGATCGGGCACCGCTTCAACAGCGCGCTGCTGGCCCAGGTGGCAGAACGCGAAGAGAACCACTCTATTCTTGACCAGCTGCACAGCAGGGGGATGTTGAATCCCACCATGGAGGCCGAGTATTGGGAGTTCAGCCATCCCCTGATCGAGGTGATCGTATATAACTCGGTGCTGCGAGCGCAAAGGCGCATCCTGCACCACCGCACGGCGATTGCCCTGGAGCACCAGTGGCAGGGAAGTGAAGATGAGCATGCTGAGGATCTGGCTTACCATTTTAGAAAAGCCGAGATCTACGATCGCGCCCTACATTATTTGATCCTGGCGGGTGAACGAGCCGCTGCCAGGCATGCCAACGATGTGGCAGTGTCCTTTTTTGAGCAGGCAGTTGAATTACTCAGCGCCGTCCCCGACGTTGGAGATGAAGCTCGCTGGAGAATCATCCACCAAATGGGCGAGGTATACCAGTTCATCGGCAACTACGACACATCCCTGGCAGTGCTCCAGAGCGGGCTGGACCTGCTGGAGAGCACTTTGCTCTCCCCCGCGCAGCGCGCCGGTATTTACCGGCGTATGGGCGATACCGCCCATAAAAAAGGCGATCAGGAACAGGCAGTCGATTATCTGAAACTGGCCCTGGATGTGCTCGGTGAACCGGATGACAACCAGTCCAGGGTGGAATCGGCGCTGATCTACGCGCGTTTGGGTTGGTGCCACTTCATACAGTCCGATTTTGAACCGGCCAAAGAAGCCGTGATGAAGTCGATGCATTACGCCGGGATAGCCAAGAATTTGACGACCCTGGCTATGGCTGAAAATTACCTGGGCGGCATCCTTTTCCGCCAGGGCGATCTCGAACAGGCCATGCAGCACACACGCACGGCGATGGCTTACTGGCAAGAAATCGGCTATAGTTGGGGGGTGGCCGCCGCCCTGAGCAATTTAGGCATCTTGGAGAGCGTTTCTGGAGCCTGGCAGGCGGCTTATAATTCCATTAAACGCAGCCTTGAACTGCGCAGGAAGATGGGTGATGTCGAAGGGGTAGCCATCACCAACCACAACCTGGGCCAGCTGGTGCGCAATTCCGGAGATGCCGTCCAGGCAGAATTGTACTATCGCGATAGCCTGGCCGTCTCCAGGCCGTTTCAAATGAACTGGCATTCCGCCAACTCTTTCGTCGGCCTGGCGCAAACCCTGCTGATTCAGGGCAAACTCGATGAGGCCTCGGAATCGCTCCAGGATAGTATTCGCCTGGCGCAGGAGATCAATGCTCCGGACGTGATCGTAGAAGCTTATTGCACGATGGCCGAGATCCAGCTGTCGATGGACAAACCGGCCGAGGCCGAAGCAACCGCCCGGAACGCTGCTAACCTTGCTTCTCAGATTGGGGTCGGCCCGCTGTTGGCGACTGCCTGGAGATTAACTTCTGCCAGCCTGCTGCGTCAGGGACAGATCGAAAAGGCTGGGCAGGCCCTTGAAAACGCCTGGAAAGCCCTGGAAGACGGCCCGGATAGAATCGAAGATGGGCGTCTGCATTCGCAGGCGATGTTGCTTGCCCTGGCCGTTGAGGATCAGGAGGAGGCGCGCCGGCATCGCGCGGCTGCAGAGCAAGTATTTAAACAGCTGGGCGCTGCTCGCGATCTTTCCCTGCTGGAATCGATCGAGATCCAGTGAAAACCCCCACCCACCTAGCTCCTGCCTCGGCGGATCAAGAAGAATCTCCGTTTGTTACACTTTTTGCATAACAGTTTTGTAAGTAGACTCTGGGGAAATCTTGCTGTATATTATTAACAGCAGCTTAACAACAGCGTAGAAACGGCAAATCCATCGAAAGATGGAGACGCAAAGCTAAAGGGTCTAAACAGGGCCTTCCCTGTATGACAGCCTGGCTGCCTAGGCAATAATTTTTCGCACAGAAAAGGCAAACCCATCGAAAGATGGCGGCGCAAAGTCACGGTCTAAGCGGTGGAGCAGCATCCCTTCCGTACGACAGTCGGGCTACCTAGGCACAGGAAAGTGTAGTTTCATCCCTACGGTAGCAAGTCGCCGCAGGGATTTTTTTATTCAAGTCATTATCCGGTACGTTCGGCTGAAATTGGCTGAAAGGAGAACTGAAAATATCAATCGACATCGCAGCTTCATTGAACCTACAGTAATCATGGCAATATCCAAATCAATCAACTTCCATTAAAGACTCAACGGAGGGATAGAAATGAGTAAAGTTCAGAAAAGAATCATCATCCTGGTATGCCTGCTGATACTGGCAGCTTTGATTGCTCCTGTGGCCGTAGCGAATGTTTCCAGGGTTACGTACCCCACCACCGCGGGTTACCTGGTCTGGTCCGGCGGCTGGCTGTGGTCGGGTGGCTGGCTGTGGTCTGGCGGCTGGATATGGTCCGGTGGCTGGCTGTGGTCTGGCGGCTGGATATGGTCCGGCGGCTGGCTGTGGTCCGGATAAATCCGAGTTAATGTGATCCGAAATTGAATGATGCTGATCGAATCATGCTCTCTGTTCTTGAAGAGAGCATGATTCGTTGGAAAGACCGGCCACTTAAGGGTAGACCACCTTTGAAATGAGTAAAACAGGCAAGATGGATGACGGCGTGCAGCAGCTTCGGTTGGAAGAAGCGCTTACGCCAGATGATAGCTTTCAGGTAAGCCAGGAGCGTGAAAGGGTTCTGTCCGTCATTACCCGCGTCGACCAGATCGCCGGCGCGGCGGAGGCCTCGCGCCTGATCCCGGACATCCTGGATCTGATGATCGAGATCACCCTCGCCGATTCGGCAAACTTCTTTCAGCTGGATGAGGCTGCTGACGAACTGGTGATCACGCACGTGCGTGGCGACACCGAAAGCCAGTATCTGGTTGGCCTGCGTCTCAACCGCCGGCAGGGATTGCCAGGGATATCCCTGTGCGACACCCAGGTAACCGTGATAGGCGACTTGCCAACCGAGCCGGACTGGCTGCGCTCGGTCGATCCGCTCAACGCTGCTCGCAAGAAAAATGTGATCAATTTGCCGATCGCCATCCAGGAGCGTACGCTTGGCCTTGTCCAGATCTTCAATTACCAGCAAGCCGAATTGGATCTGCTCACAGTTTTAGGGGGTCGTCTTGCAGTCGAATTGGAACACCGGGTAGAAACCGGCGCCCTCCAGCGCTCGAACCAGCGCCTGCTCGACCTGGTTGAGATGCTGGGGGAGGTGGCCGGGACGCTGGATCGCAACCAGCTCTTACACATGGTGACCGAACACGCCGCGCGCCTGGTGAACGCCGAACGCAGCTCGCTCTTTTTGGTAGACCCAACGACGAGCGAGATGGTCTTCCAGGTCGCTTACCAGCCGCCAGAACAAGGCAAGGCGCACACAGCCGGAGCGCCGTCTGGCAGGCAATTCCGCTCCTCCGGGCGCAGTGATTCTGGCCGTATATCCCGCCTGGCGAATTTTCAGGAAGGGGAGTTTTCGTACTTCAACCGATCGGCAATCACCGTCCCATTGCGCAGCGAGCTGCTTTCACAAGAGCGCGCCGAGTCTCGCAAGCCCGTATTAGGCGGGCTGATGGTGCTGAACAAACCCAGCGCTTCCTTTCAGGAGGAAGATGCTCAGCTGATGCAGATTCTCGCCGATCAGGTCAGCACTTTCTTGCAAGTCGTCGAGATGTACGAGAGCACCGGCGAGCTGTTTTTGGGTGTGATCAAATCATTGGCCGCGGCTGTTGACGCTAAGGATCCCTACACCAAAGGTCATTCACAGCGCGTGTCGGATTATTCCGTGCTGATCGCCCGTGAACTGGGATTGGACGAGACGCTGGTCAATGACGTCCGCATTGGCAGCTTGCTCCACGATATCGGCAAGATCGGCATTCCGGACTCAATCTTGTTGAAAAACGGCACGCTCAACTTTGAAGAGATTGAGTTGATGCGGCAGCATCCGCGCACCGGCGTGAACATCTTGAGCGAGGTCAAATTGTTGGACCCCATGCGGCCGGCAATTCTCGAGCACCATGAGCGCCTGGATGGCTCGGGTTATCCTGCAAAATTGACCGACCAACAGATTTCGTGGATGGGCCGGATCGTCGCGGTTGCCGATGTTTTCGATGCGATGACCAGTAAACGTCCTTACCGGCAGGCCTTGAGCGTCCAGGAAGTGCTGTCTTACCTGCAACAAAAGGCTGGTAGCTTGTTTGACGCCCCCTGTGTCCGCGCCCTGGAAAATATCCTCGCTCGGTCGAAATAAATCACCAGGGGTTACCGGATCAGTTGGAAAATGGGGCCAGGAGCGAAGACTAACGCGGCGCGCAAAACCTCCGGGGGAACTACTTTAATGAAATTAATCCGTTATTGGAAGCGATCCTACAAGGCGCTGGGGGTACTTATACTATTAGCTTTGGCGTTCGGCGCCGGGTTTTGGTTTAACGGAAGGCTTCGAAACCCGGATGAGAAGCTGATCGAAGCCGCTTTTCGCGTGATTTCGAACGATGCGATCTACAACCAACAATCAGACCAGGAGTTATCCTATGCAGCCGTTCGCGGGATGCTCGCAACGATTGATGACCCATACGCCGAACTGATCGAACCCGAAGCCGCCCAAAATTTCAACACTACCTTTACCGGTCAAACCGGTGTGGTTGGCCTGTATGCCGAGAACAAGGGCGGACAGGTGGTCATCTCGATCGTCTTCCCAGGCGGGCCTGCCGAGCAGGCGGGCTTGCAGGTAGGTGATGTTATCTTAGCGATCGACGACGTGGACCTAGATAAAGATTCGGACTCGTCGGAAACCGGTTTGATGATCCGCGGTTCGCCCGGCAGTACGGTCCATCTTAAGATCCTGCGTGGGGATCAGACGCTCGATTTTGACATAATCCGCCAGGTACGTGAGTATGTTGACTCTCGCATGCTTCCGGAGGGGGTTGGTTACGTTTCATTAAATGCGTTCAACCGGACTGCCAGCCAGCAGATGAAAGAGGCTCTGGAAGCGCTCCTGCCACAGAATCCGACCGGCCTGATTTGGGATCTGCGCAATAATGAGGGTGGAGATATGTTGGCGGCGCAGGAAATCCTCAGCTACTTCGTTGACGACGGATTGCTCTTCACCGCAGAGCTGACCCAGGATCGCACCGTTGAGTTCATCGCCCAAGGAGAACCAATCGCCGTGGATATCCCCCTGGTCGTCTTGATGGATGAGACGACTTATTCGGCTGCGGAGACTTGCGCCGCGGCCATCGCCGAGACGGGTCGAGGCAAGACCGTCGGAAGCAATTCCTACGGGAAGGGCCTGATCCAGGCCACGGTTCCCCTGGAAGAAGATACCCTTCTGCAGCTCACCATCGCCCGGTGGCGCTCACCCAACGGCGAATGGTACCAGGAGCGCGGCGTGTCTCCACAGATCGAAGTTAGCGACGATCCGTCAACGGAAGTGGACGAACTAATGCAGGCGGCGCTGGAGCAATTTCCCATCCGGTAGCGACTGCGCCGCGACGTTGGCCTCCGAAATGGTTGGCTATTTACCAGCCAAAGGACTTCGAAGCGGTATCCCTTCTCAACACCGCGCAGCAAAGCGGGTTCAACTAGAAAGGAATTAAAAAAATCGGATGGATGAAGAATATCGAATCGTTTACATTGATAAACCAGAATGGGGGATAATCGGACAAGGCATTAGAGATTTTAACGAACAAAAAGCAGGCGAGGATAAGTATCAAAACCTATGTTACGTTCTGCGCACCCCTGCTCAGGAAATTGTGGGTGGTTTAATCGGCGCAACGTATTGGGATTGGTTCTATATCGATGTCTTGTGGGTTAAAGAAGAGCTTCGTGGTCGCGGATTCGGGCATAGCTTATTGACAACCGCCGAAGATGTGGCGCGGCAACGTGGCGCAAAGAATGCTTACCTGGACACTTTCAGCTTTCAAGCGCCAGATTTCTACAAAGCCCATGGCTACCGGATATTTGGAGAACTACCAGATTTTCCTCTCGGACATCAGCGCTACTTTTTTACCAAACAACTTTAAGCGCAGCTTACTCCTGGGATAGAACTGTGGGTATTTTGGCGGGCGAAGCCCGCCAAAATACCCACAACTCCCTGAGTGCGTAAGTCCTGAGCTTATTAAGCTACGCTCCCCGCCGGGCTGCGACGATCTCGGCCATGATCGCCAGGGCGATCTCTTCGGGCGTGTTGGCCTGGATGTCCAGGCCGATCGGGCCGTGCAGCCGGCCGATCTGCGCCTCACTCAGGCCTGCGTCGAGCAAGCGCTGCCGGCGTTTAGCCTGCGTCTTTTGGCTGCCCAGCGCGCCGACGTAAAAAGCCTGGCTGGGCAGCGCGGCGATCAGCGCCGGGTCGTCTATTTTGGGGTCGTGGGTGAGGGTTGCCACGGCGGTGGACCGGTTGAGCCCGATCTCGGCGAGGGCCTGCCCGGGCCAGGACTGCAGCAGCCGGTCCACGTTCGGGAAGCGCTCCTGGTTTGCGAAGCTGCGCCGCGGATCCACGACCATGGCGCGGTACCCCAGGACCCTGGCGAGATCGGCGAGTGCGATCGAGATATGGGCGCCGCCCACGATCACCAGCACGGGCGAAGGCAGGATCACGTCGATGAACACATCGACCTGGCTCCCCTCTTGCGCCGGGCGGATGGTACGCCGCAGGGGACGCCCTGCGGATATAGCCTCTTTAGCCGACTCCAAGGCGGCCTGATCCAGGCCTTCGCCGAGAGGGCCTCCCCGGACCGAACCGTCTTCGTATACCAGGAGGGTGCGGCCGAGCTGTTCGTCTTCACCCTGAATGATCGTCACGGCAGCCACGGTCTGCTCTTGTTGAACGGCGCTGGCGAGGGGCGCAAACCAGGCCTGGTCCAGCCGGTTGACGAACACATCGATGGTGCCGCCGCAGGCCAGGCCCACTTCCCAGGCGGTTTCGTCGGCGACACCGAAATGCAGCAGCCGGGGCACCCCACTTTTCAGCACTTCAAGGCTCTCTTCCACGACGGCGCCTTCCACGCAGCCTCCGCTCACCGAGCCGGTGATCTCGCCCTTATTGGAGACGCCCATCTTGGAGCCCGCGCCGCGCGGCGCCGATCCCCAGGTCTGAATGACGGTTCCAATCGCGGCCGATTGGTCCGCTTCGATCCACCGTTCGAGGTCGTTCAGGATATCTCTCATCGTTTTTTGTCCAGTGTAGCCAGGTGGCTAGCCAGATCTTCCAGGCTGGCCAGGTTGTGAACAGGTAAGAAATCATCCGTGTAGGGGAGCGCGACCTGCATGCCGCGGGTGAGCGGCTCGTAGCGCGGCGAGCCGAGCAGCGGGTTGAGCCAGATCAACCGGTAGCAGCTGCGCTGCAGGCGGGCGATCTCGCGCTCCAGCATGTACATATCTCCGCGGTCCCAGCCGTCACTGATCAGCAGGACGATAGCCCCGCGCCCCAGCACCCGGCGCCCCCAGTTGAAATTGAACTCCTTCAACGATTCGCCCGTGCGTGTGCCGCCCGACCAATCCTGGACGACCTGCGAGACTTCTCTCAGCGCCAGGTCGATATCCCGGTTGCGGATCTGCCTGGTGATGCGGGTCAGGCGGGTGCTGAAGACGAACGCTTCGACAGGCTGGTTGAGGGATTGGGCCAGCCCATAAATAAAGTGCAGCAGCAGGCGGGTGTAGCGTTCCATCGAGCCGCTGATGTCGGCAATGACCACTAGCGGGCGCGGCCTGTAGCGCGACTCACGCCTGGACCAGACGAGCACTTCTCCGCCGTAGCTATAGCTCTTCCGCAGGGTCCTGCGCAGGTCGATGCCGGGCCCATTCCCCGGGCGCTTCCGCCGGGTGCGCCGCTCGCCCAGCCGCAAAGTGAGCTGCTGCATCATGTTTTTGACCGCTTCGATCTCCCTGGCGGTCAGATCGGCGAAGTCTTTATGCCTTAACACTTCCCGGGTGCTGTAGGTCTGGGTGATTTCGACAACGACCCGCTCTTCAGCCTCGGAATCCTCGCCTGCCTGCTCCTTATTAAGTGCTTCTTCAGGCTGCTGTAAAGGCGGGGGGATGATATCAATGTCCTCGCGTTTTTTGTCGAGCAGGCGGTTGATGTTGAGATCGCTCCACTGCTCTACCGGTTTGCGCCAGAACAGCTCAAAGGCCTGGTCGAATAGGGGGATGTCCTCGTGCTTGTGCACCAGCAGGCTGCGCATGGCGTGGTAAAAATCCTCTTTGCGGCCGATCTCGATCAGGTCGAGGGCCTGGACGAGGTCGATCATCCGCCCGGGATTGATATCCATCCCCAGGCCGCGCAGCAAGCGGCCGAAGATCAGCAAGTTTTGCAAGAGCTGCCCGGATTGTTTAACCTGGGGGGGAATACCAGTCACGGTCTGGAACCTTCAGGAGCCTTAACCTACGCGTACCTGCACGCGTTCCATGATCGCCTTGACGTGGTCGTTGGCGACCTTTTCGATATCGTCCTGGTACTTCAAGACCACGCCCAGGGTCTCTTCAACGATGCCCGGATCGAGCGCCTTTTGATCCAGCGTGACCAGTGCGGTGGTCCAATCCAGGGTTTCCGCCACGCCGGGGATCTTATACAGGTCCACCTCGCGCAGTTCCTGGATGAAGGCGGTGATCTGGCGGGCTAATTTTACCGGCGCATCCGGGACCTTGGCCTGCACGATCTCGAACTCCTTATCGAAGGAGGGATAATCGATCCAGAAGTACAGGCAGCGCCGTTTGAGGGCGTCGTGCACCTCCCGGGTGCGGTTGGAGGTGATCACCACGAACGGGGGGCGCTGGGTCTTGATGGTGCCGATCTCGGGAATGGTGATCTGGAAATCGGAAAGCACTTCCAGCAGGAAGGCCTCGAACTCCTCGTCGCTGCGGTCGATCTCGTCGACCAGCAAGACGACCTGGCTTTCCTGGGATTTTTCGATCGCCTGCAGCAAGGGCCGACGCAGCAGGAATTCGCGGCTGAACAACTCGTTCTCCGAGATGCGATCGCCGCGCGCTTCCATCAGGCGGATGTTCATCATCTGGCGAGTGTAATTCCATTCGTAGACCGCATGGTGGACATCCAGGCCCTCGTAGCACTGCAGGCGGATGAGCTCTGTGTCGAAGATCCCCGCCATCATCTTGGCGACCTCGGTTTTCCCGACCCCGGCTTCGCCCTCCAGGAAGAGCGGGCGGCCGAGTTTGTAAGCCAGATAGATAGAAGTGGCCAGGCCGCGCTCGGCTACATAAAGCCGCTCCCGCAGGGAAATCATTAACTCGTCTATCGAAGTAATCGACAATTCGCACCCTCTTGGTTACTCATTGGTTTTAATCTTGCGCGCTTCTTTAAATTGATCAGGAGTTACGCAGTTCGTCGGGAAAGTGGGGTATTTGAGCGGACGAAGTCCGCTCAAATACCCCCTTTCTTCCTTCCAGTGCGTAAGTCCTATTGATTTTACCCCAGGCTTGACACGCTATTTTACAGGCAGCATGACCTCATCGGCGAAGCACCACAGCCAGTCTTCGTTGGGCTCCATGGTCTTTACGATCGGGTGGCCGGTGGCATGGTAATGCTTGGAGGCGTGCCTGTTCTTAGAATCGTTGCAGCAGCCCACGTGACCGCAAGTCATGCAGAGGCGCAAATGCACCCACGTATCCCCCATCGCCAGGCACTCTTCACAGCCCTCAGAAGCGGGGACGACCTCGCGGACCTGATCGCGATGAGTGCATTCCTCCTCCTTCCGCCCGCGGCTCCAAACCTGCCTGCGCAAGGCTTCCCCGGTGGGCAGTTTACGACCTGAGGACATCTTCACCTTCCTTCATTTTAAAGCTGAGGTTATGAATGGAAAGGCTGGGGGTGTTGGGATACCCCCAGCCTGTTTGCTACTTGCCGTACGCGCGATCTGAGAGTCTCTCAACTCGCCTGAGCCCGCTCCACGGCTGCGGTCAGGGCTCGCCCGGCATACACCGATGCCATAGACTTGCGGTATTCGGCCCCGGCCTGGATGTCTTCCAGGATTTCGTCGCCCAGGTCATTTTGGATGGCCTCGGCGGCCCCGACGAGCGCCTCCGGGCTCAGGGTCTTGCCGATCAGCGCAGCTTCGACCGAACCGGCTCGTCGGGCAGTGGGGGTTAAGCCGCCCACCGCAGCCCCGGCTCTTGTGCATTTGCCGTTCTCCAGGGTAACCGTAACGGCGACCCCGACCATCGCATACCGGGAAGCCGGGTTGGCTAATTTGGCGTAAGCGGAACCCTGTCCCGGGCCGGAGGCCGGCACTTCGATGGTCGTGACGATCTCGCCCTCTTTCAGCGCCGTGGTCAGGAGATCGACGAAGAAATCTCCGGCGGCAATCGTCCGTTTCCCATTGGGGCCGGTGATGTGGAGGGTCGCGCCCAGGGCGGTCAGCACCGTGGGCAGGTCCGAGGCCGGGTCGGCGTGAGCGATGTTGCCGCCGATCGTGCCCCGGTTGCGCACCTGCGGATCGCCGATCACCCCGGCGGCATCGGATAGAGCCTGCGGCACCTGGTCCGAGGCGGCGACCGTGGCATGCGTGGTCAGCGCGCCGATGCGTACGGAGCCGTTCCCGGCCGAGATGCCTTTCAGCTCCTTGATGCGGCCGATATCGATCAGCACGCCGGGATTGGCCAGGCGGATGTTCATCGCCGGGATGAGGCTGTGCCCACCGGCGAGCACCTTGGCGCCGTGGTGCTGTTCCAGCAAGGATAGTGCCTCGCTGACGGAACTTGCTCGATAGTATTCGAATTTTGGTGGATACATCAGTTTGATCCTCCATTCTGGCTGGATTGGATGGCCTGCCAGATCTTCTCTGCGGTCAGCGGCATGTCGAGGTGCCTGACCCCCAGCGGCGCCAGGGCGTCCATGACGGCGTTAGCGATGGTCACCGTCGCGGCGATGGTACCCATCTCGCCGGCGCCTTTGACCCCGAGCGGATTGTGGGGCGAGGGGGTTTCGACCCGCCCGGTTACCATGTTCGGGAAGTTATCGGCGCGCGGCAGGGCGTAGTTCATCATCGAGCCGCTCAGCAGCTGCCCGTTTTCGTCGTACAGGCCGTGCTCCCAAAGCGTCTGGCCCACCCCCTGGACGATGCCGCCGACGATCTGGCCGTTGACGATCATGGGATTGATGACTTTGCCGACGTCGTCTACGGCGACATACCGCTGGATGGTCACCGCGCCGGTTTCCCGGTCGATCTCCACCTGGGCGATGTGGGCGCTGTTGGGGAAAGTGAAATTCGACGGGTCGTAAAACGTGGTGGCTTCCAACCCGGGATCCATGCCTTCGGGCATATCGGCGGCGTAGTAGGTGGCGAAGGCCAGCTCGGCGAAGGACTTGGATTTATCCGGGGAGCCCTTTACGTAAACGGTCCCGTTTTCCTGGTCGTAGACCATGTCTTCGACAGCGGCCTCCAGCTGGTGGGCGGCGAGCTTGGTCACTTTCTCCCGGATCTTTTCGGCGCTCCTGACCAGGGCGCTTCCGCCGATAGCCGCGCTGCGGCTGCCGTAAGTGCCGGTGCCAAACGGTATCCGGTCCGTATCGCCATGGACGATCTGGACTGCTTCCATGGGCAGGCCTAGCTCATCGGCGACGACCTGGGCGAAGGTAGTCTCGTGCCCCTGCCCGTGAGAGTGCGAACCGGTGAAGACGCTCACGTTGCCGGTGGGGTGCACGCGCACGATGCCGCTTTCATACAGCCCGATGGCGGACCCCAGGGAGGTGACCACCGGCGATGGGCCTGGGGCGCTGGCTTCGATACAGCCGCTCATCCCAACCCCAACCAGGCGTCCGTCCTGGCGGGCCGCAGCCTGCTCTTTGCGCATGTCCTGGTAGCCGGCCAGATCTTCTACCTTGTCGATCAACGCGGCATAGTTTCCGCTGTCATAGACCATGGCTACGGGGGTCTGATAGGGAAACTCATCCTTGGGAATCAGGTTCTTGCGCCGGATCTCGAGCACGTCAATGTCCAATTCTCGGGCCGCCAGGTCAACCAGCCGTTCAAGCAGGTAGCTGGCTTCCGGGCGCCCCGCGCCGCGATAGGCGTCTACGGGTACGGTATTGGTTACGGTGCCCCAAGTTTCGCCCCAGATAGCCGGGATTTTGTACAGGCCGGAGAAGAGGGTGATGTAGAGCGCGGTCGGGATCAGGGGCGCAAAAGTGGACAGGTATGCCCCCATATTGGCATAGGTTTCCACGTTCAGGCCGGTGAAGGTGCCGTCGTTTTTAACGGCCAGCTTGCAGTGGGTGACATGGTCGCGCCCGTGGGCGTCGGTGATATAGGATTCGCTCCGGCTGGCAACCCATTTCACCGGGCGGTTGATGGCCCGGGCTACCCAGGGGACGATCACCTCTTCCGGGTAATGGAAGATCTTGCTGCCAAACCCGCCGCCTACATCGGGCGAGATCACCCGCAGCTTGTTCTCCGGGATGCCCAGGGTGAAGCCGCTCAGCAGCAGGCGGATGATGTGCGGGTTCTGGCTGGAAGTCCACACGGTCATCTCCTCGGAGAAACCATTCCATTGAGCGGCCACCGCGCGCGGCTCCATGGCGTTGGGGATCAGGCGCTGGTTGATCAGGTCGAGCTCGATGACGTGGTCGGCTTCGGAGAAGGCTTTGTCGGTTGCGTCTTTATCTCCCAGGGTCCAGTGGAAGCTAGTGTTGTTGGAAATCTCATCGTACAGCTGGGGCGCCCCTTCCTGGGCGGCAGCCTTGGCGTTGACCACAGCCGGCAAGGGTTCGTAATCCACCACGATCAGGTCCACCGCATCGTTGGCGATGTAGGCGCTCTCGGCGACGACCACGGCAACCCCATCGCCGACATGGTTGACCACGTCGACAGCCAGGGGGTGGTGCGTGGGCACCTTCGTGTCGGGCGGCGTGAAGCCGCAGGGTATCGCGCCGCAAGGGCCGGAGAACTTGATGCCTTCTACCAAATCCCGGCCCGTATAGACCGCGATGACCCCTTCCAGGTTCTTGGCAGCCTCCGCATCGATGCTTTTAATTCTGGCGCGGGCGTGCGGGCTGCGCAGGATCGCAGCGTAGGCCATCCCGGGCAGCTGTAGATTGGCCACATATTTACCTTGACCCTGAATAAAACGCGGGTCCTCAACTCTTTTGACACTCTTACCTACGTATGTCATGGCTAATCTCCTGCCCCTGCTGCAGCTTTCACAGACTTGACGATATTTTCATAACCCGTGCACCGGCAGAAGTTTCCTTCCAGACCGTGACGGATCTGCTCATCGGTAGGGTTGGGGTTGCCTTCCACCAGCTTGACCGCCGACATGATCATGCCCGGTGTACAGAACCCGCACTGCAGCCCGTGGTTGTCCCAGAACGCCTGCTGCATGGCATGCAGGTCCCCGTTTTGGGCCAGACCTTCGATGGTGGTGACTTCACTGCCATCGGCTTGAACCGCCAGGGTGGTGCACGATTTGACGCTTACCCCGTCCAGGTGCACGGTACAGGCGCCGCATTGGCTCGTGTCACAGCCGATATTGGTGCCGGTCAACCCGAGCCCTTCCCGGAGGAAATGCACGAGCAGCATGCGCGGTTCAACCTCTTGCTGGTGTTGAACCCCGTTAACGGTGATTGAAACGGGAACTCTCATGGTACGGCCTCCTTGTAGAAATTGCGTATGCCGGAGGGATCTCGGGCATACCAGAACGGGATAAAAAAAACAAGCCTGCGACGGTTCAGGCTTGTTCTCTCCAAGGGTAACGCGATTTGCTGGGGCGCATGGAAACCAGGTGGATCATAGTGCGATGTACGGGGGCATCGTTCCTGAGGCTGCGCGTTTTAATTGCCAGCAGGCAGGCATTTTTCTTGCTCATCAGGGAGAACCAGGGGTTATCCATGCTGTGTCAAATCTTGACCGCTTTCTCGCGCGGTACGGGTCTTTTGGGTATATCTTCCAACAATCCGCCGTGGCCCATCTGGATGATATCCCTGCGGGACAGTCGGTCGCCGGCCAGCAGCGGGGGCAGGACCCAATCGATCACGTTGGTCTTGGGGCTGCGCACGCAGCCGGGCGCGCCCAGAATGGGGACTTCATCCAGGTAAGCGAGCATCAGCAGATTGCCCGGATCGACCGGAGCCCCGTAGCAGGTCACCTTACCTCCAGAGCGCTCCACAGCGCGGGGGGCGATATCGTAGCGGTCCATAATGGCCGTCTCGCCCGCCAGGATGACGATCTCCGCGCCGCCCGCCACCCTCGCCTGGATCGTTTCGGCCAGAACCCGCTCCCCGGTTTCATCCTCCAGCGGCACGAAATCTACCGAACGAAGTTCTGAACCGAGCGCCTCGAGGCGTTCCCGCAGGGCCGGCTCGAAGTCACCGATCACGCGGCTTTTGGTAAAGGGAGAACTGGATAAGATCAGGGCGGCCTTGCGCTGCCTGAGCGGGTAGAGCTGCACGACCGGACCGTCTTCGGCTGCGATTGCTTCGGCTGCGCATACAGCCATCTCCGGCAAAGCGAGCGGAATGACCTTGATCGTCGCCGCGATTTTCCGGGGCCGGACCACGGAGTGGGAGGGCAGGGTTGCCAGGCTGATGCCTTCGTACTCGTTGATGCGGCTCAGGCGGAGGGCGTCCACGCGCAGCACGCTCCACTGCTCGGCGACCAGGTTGACCCGCCCGACGTGCGAGCCGGACGTCCGGACGCCGTCCCCGCACACGGCTTGCGCGATGCGACCCGCGGCGGCGTCTTCGTCGATGTCTCCCGGCGCGAGCTCGGCGACGTAGACCATGGAGCGACCGATCCCGCTTAACAGCCTGACGTCGTCGCTGGTTAGCTGTTTGCCTTTGCGCAAGACGCGCATGCCCTCGGAATTCGAGACGTTATGACCTAAAACCTTACCTTCCGCCTGGGAGACCGGAACCGGGCCAAATTTCATGCTTCGATCTGCCGGTTGACGCGTTCAAAGAACTCTTTGGTGAGTTCCTGAGATATGCTACCTCCCAGGTATGGAGCAGCGTCGATCGTTTTCGAATTTTGATAGTTCATCGGGGACAATTTCCCTGTCTACGACGTGGGTGACCCACCGGCTGGCAATTCCCGCGCCCGATCACTTGCACTAAAGATGAATCTGTTGATTTGTTCTCTAGATATCACCTCCATCCAGCGATTCGGTATTCGTTTATTTCAGCCCATTCATTACCCCCATGGTTTGGACGCTGTCTCTTGCGCAGGGATGTTCGGAGGGAAGTTATGAGTGTCCGGAGATAATTATAACATTTAATCCGACAAGTAAGACCCATTTTTTCTTATACATGAAGAATCTCCGCAGTAATAGGGGGCAAGCAGGTTACTCTCAACCCGTCCGAAGATTAGAAAATGATGAGAAAGCCTGCCGACCTGTCATTTTGCCCCCTTCTCGTACGACGTTATAATAGAACGGCAAGAAATAAGCCGTAATCCACCCATTACAGGTAAGGAGATTCACATGAACCAAGATAAGAGCGCCACCAAGAAATCCAAGGGATTCACGGCGGAGGAAAAAGCCGCAATGAAGGAGCGCGCCAAAGAGCTGAAGGCGGAAGCGCGCGCCAAGCAGGACAGGGCCGCCGGGGAAAGCGACTTGCTCGCTAAGATCGCAGAGATGTCGGAACCGGATCGCGCCATGGCCGAGCGGCTGCATGCCATCATCAAAGCCAGCGCGCCAGACCTCTCGCCGAAAACCTGGTACGGGATGCCCGCGTATGCCAAAGACGGCAAGGTCGTCTGCTTCTTCCAAAGCGCGCAGAAGTTCAACGCCAGGTACGCGACGCTTGGCTTTAACGACTCGGCGAACCTCGACGAAGGTGCTATGTGGCCGACTGCCTTCGCGCTGAAGGAGCTGACCGCCGCTGTAGAGAAAAGGATCGAAGCGCTCGTGAAGAAAGCGGTGAGCTGAGGATAGACGGCAATATCATTGGGTCGATCCCATCCTAGTTGCGCGGACATTGAAGACTCGCTCTGCATCAGCAATTGCATTGGCGAGTCTACCTTTTTCAACGGGAGACCAAGCTCATGAAATATTTGTTATTGATGTATGCAGATGAGTCGATTGGCTCAAATTATTCGAAGGAAGAACTCCAGGCTGCAGCGAAGACCTGGGCCGAGTTCAGAAAGGAAACGTCGGCATCCGGTGAACTGATTTCCAGCAGCGGCGTCGCCCCCGGCGCCAGCGCGACGACGGTCCGCGTCCGGAACGAAAAAACCCTGATCACCGACGGCCCCTTCGCCGAAACGCACGAGCAATTAGGCGGGTACTTCTTGTTCGACTGCCAGGACCTCGACGAAGCCATCCGTTGGGCAGAGAAGATTCCTACCGCCAAGTACGGCTCGATTGAAATCCGTCCATTGTGGTCTCCGGAATCCAGCCGGTAAGATGAGCGCAGCGGCGCAGATCGAAGCGACCTTCCGTGAAGAGCACGGGTGTGTTATCGCTGCGCTGATCAGCCAGTTTGGAGATTTTACACTGGCGGAGGACGCGCTGCAAGATGCGCTGGTCGAGGCCCTGGAGCGCTGGGAGATCGACGGCGCGCCGCGCAACCCCGCTGCCTGGTTGCTGACCGTCGCCAAGCGACGCGCCATCGACCGCCTGAGGCGCGCCTCGACGCAAGAGCGAAAATTGGCCAGCCTGGACTTCCCCACCGTCCACGACGATCCCGATATGGACGATTCAATCCCCGACGATCGTTTGAAGTTGATGTTTACCTGCTGCCATCCTGCGCTGGCGCTAGAAGCGCAGGTCGCGCTGACGCTGCATACGCTTGGCGGCCTGAAGACGCAAGAGGTGGCCCGAGCGTTCCTCGTCTCGGAGCCAGCCATGGCGCAGCGGCTGTCGCGAGCGCGTAAGAAGATTCGCGACGCGGGCATTCCTTACCGCGTGCCGCCTGCCGAACTGCTGCCGGAGCGTCTGGAAGCCTTGTTGGCGGTCATTTACCTGATCTTCAATGAAGGTTACGTCGCCACCAGCGGCGATTCGCTCACCCGCCAGGAACTGTCTGGAGAAGCGATCCGGCTGAGCCGCGTGCTGTTAGCGCTGCTGCCGGGCAGCGCCGAGGCGCGCGGTCTGCTGGCGCTGATGCTGCTGCATGATGCGCGGCGCGAGTCGCGGCTCAACGCGGACGGAGAACTGGTCTTGCTCGAAGAACAGGACCGGTCGCGCTGGGATCGGGCGAAAATCCAGGAGGGGATCGCGGTTCTCGACGAAGCCCTCGCGCTTGACGATCCGGGGCCTTACCAGGTACAGGCGGCGATCAGCGCGCTGCACGCTGGAGCGCCGGCAGCCGAGGCGACCGATTGGCGGCAGATCGCCGCGCTCTACGACACGTTAGCTTTGATGACTCCCTCGATGGTAGTCGAAGTGAACCGCGCGGTGGCGGTAGCGATGGCCCGGAGCCCCCAGGTGGGGTTGGAGCTGCTGCTGCGCCTCGAGGGCCAGGCGGATAGCTACTATCCTTATCACGTGGCGCGCGCGGATCTGCTGCGCCGGACCAACCAGCGCGAGGCCGCGGCCGAAGCCTACGAGCGAGCGATCGACTTGTGCGGCAATCGCGCCGAGCGCGCTTATCTTCAGAAGCAGCTGGAACAATTGCTCAAGCTGCCGGAATAATTCAAGGATGAAATGACCGTCGAGTCTGTGTTTACCATCAAGCCCATTGGGTTTGTCCGCTCGGAGCTGACGAGCCTGGAGGCCGCGCCTCGCCAAGGCGATGAAGGCGCGCCGGAAGCATGGTTGGAGCTGGCCGCCCAGGCAGCCCAGGGGCTGCTCAGCATAGCAGCCGGTGATGAACTGGTCGTGCTCACCTGGCTGCACCGGGCGCAGCGCGAGGTGCTGCAGGTGCACCCACGCGGCGATCTGGAAGCCCCGCTGAAAGGCGTGTTCGCCACTCGTTCGCCGGATCGTCCCAACCCGGTTGGCCTCCACCGGGTTGTCGTCCTTCAGGTCGTGGGGCACAGGCTGCGGGTGACGTCGATGGAGGCCATCGACGGAACGTCGATCGTGGATATCAAGCCGATCCTTTAGGAGCTCACACATGACCAGTTGGGCGGTATTTGCAGAGCAGGCCCCGGAGATCGCCGCGTTTGGAGAAGCTCGTTTTCGCAGCGGCGTCGCCTACCTGGGCACGCTGCGCGCCGACGGCAGCCCGCGGGTCCATCCGGTGACCCCCATCCTTGGCGAGCAGTTATTCCTGTTCATGGAACCTACCTCGCCCAAGGGGAAGGATTTACGGCGCGATGCCCGTTATACGCTGCACTGCTCGGTTGAGGATTCGAGCGGCGGTGAGGGGGAGTTTTACGTCCGGGGCAGGGCGAGATTGACCGGCGACCCGCGGATGCGCGCCCAGGCGACGCAGGCATCGCCTTACGAACCGCAGGATCACTACATCCTGTTTGCGCTGACCGTCGAGTTTGCCTTCATGAATACGTACGTGAATGGCGAGTCTCACCCCCGCCGCTGGCGATCATCGAGTTAACTGAGAACTTGGGATTTCGTTTAAGACTCGCACAACCGCTGGCTGAGCCAGGAACGCAGCCCGTAGATCCTCTTCATCGCCGGCGTGGCCGACGATGTAATGGATAATTTCCCCTGCCTGCACCCGCCACGCCTCAGCCTCAACCCCATCCCCGCGCAATTCTTCTAAGTCGCCGAGCGTAGCCAGGATCTGCCAGAGGTAGAGGCGTTCTCCCTTCTCCTCGGCGGTTGTTTTGGCTTCCAGGAGGAGCTCATGAGCCGTTTCGATTTCACCCAAGGCCAAGCTTACCCTGCCTCGCAGCCACAGTTCTTCGGCCAGATAGTGCCGGAAGCCGGCCTGGCGGTAGCTCTGCAGGCGTTCTTCCAGGCGATTGAATGCGCGTTCGGGGCTTCCCAGGGCCAGCTGAAGGTATGCATCGGTGATCGCGATCCAAATGACGAAATGCGACCAGATATTATCTGGGGTGCACAGTTCCAGGGCCCGATCCAGGATCGCCTTCCCTTCACCTAGCTTGCTGCAGGCGATCTTCACGCGGGCGATTCTATCCAGATAGCCCGACTGGAAGAATGGTGTTAAGCTGTCTTGCATCGCGTACATCTGGTCCGCCCAGAGCTCGGCCTGATCTAAAGCCCCTGCAGCTAGATAGAGAATTATCCGATAATAACATTCGGCTTGCTTCCATAGAGGATGGTCGAGAAAATTAATGGCAGCTTCGGCCTCTCTATAAGCGGTGAAAGTCTCGCCGAAATGTCCTTGCAATCGGTAAACATCGCTCATCATAGCCAGCGCGTTGCCCTCGGACATCCGGTTGCCAATCGAACGGCTCAAGCGAAGTAATTCGGATGAAGCAGCGAGCTGCTGCTCAGGTTCATCCGCAAGCTGGTAGAGGTACTGCCGCACCTCATAGGTCTCGACCAGCTTGGGCAGGTTTCCTAATTCGCGCCAGATGGTTTCGGCTTCACGGCTGGCTTCCAATGCCGAGCCCAGCTGTCTCTGGGCGAGGTACGGCCAACACAAGTGAATCAGCAAGGAACCCACTTGCTCCTTCAACCCCAACTCCCGGGCGAGGGACATGGAGGCTTCCCCGTAAGCCAGGGTAATTTGATTCTCTTCACCTCCATACAGCGCCGCGAACATCAGCCCTCCCAGCGCGGCGGCTTCCGCCTCCCGGTCGTTCAACTCCCGGGCCAGTTCCAGGGCAGCTTGACCGAAATTTCTGGCTTCGAGAGGATTGAAAACCGGGGTATGTCTGGCGTGGATGTCGCATTGGGCGATCAGCGCGGCCAGCTCCAAGGTTTGATCCTCCCGTTCGGCCGCCAGTTCGAGCATTTCCTGGTAGTTTTCCTGCGCCGCCTGGAAATTTTCGACCAGTTCCAGCGCCCGGCCCCGATTTCGATACAACCGTAGCAGGGATTTGGGGTCAATAGAATCAGATGCCTCGATCATGCGCCGGGCGGCGTCCCGCGCCCGTTCGTAATGGGCCAGGCTTTCCTGGTAAGCGTTCGCCCGCAGCGCTTCATCGCCGGCGACCACCGAGAAGCGAAAGGCCGGTTCGTCCAGCTGGGAGGCCAGCGCGTGGAAGGCGCACTCGGCTGCCGGAGCCCGGTTGGCCTCCAGGGCCAGCAGCGCCCGGCGGTGGAAAACCCGGCGGCGCGCTTCGTGGCTCTCGCCGTAGACCACTTCGCGGATGTAGTCGTGAGCCAGCGTGTAAGGCTTCCGGGCGGTGCGGTTTTCCGTAAGCAGGCGGCTGTTCAGCAGCGCCTCCACTCCCGCCAGTGCATCCAGTTCAGTGACCCCAGCCACCTTAAATAGCCGCTCGAGGCTGCACTCCCGCCCCAGAACTGCCGCCGCGAGCAGAATGTCGGCTTCTTTCTCGGAAAGACGGTCTAGTCTTGACAAGATGGCATCACGCACGCCAGGCGGTACTTGTATTTGCCCTCTAGACTTGACCTGGTTCAAGGCGACAGCAAAATCATATCCGGAATGGCCTTCTTTCTCCGTGAATGCCAGGGTCCCCTTTGCAATCAGCATTTGCAGTAGGGCCTCGATAAAGAAGGGCAGACCTTGCGTTTCAGCCCACAACCAGTCGCCAAATGCATGGGTTTGTTCTTCATCTGCCTCCGGATAGGCCAGGCGATTCACAATCTGTTGCACGGTCGTCCCGTTCAGGGGTTCTAAGAGCAAGCGCGTCAGAGGCGCATCTCGGCCTATGTGCGCCAGCCATTCCCGCAGCGCGGCGTCAGCGGCGTAACTTTCCTGGCGCACCGCCAACAGCAGCAAAATCGGCGCGCCGCTCTCCGCCCAGCTCCGAGCAAGATAGTGGACCATATCCCGCGTATCAGCGTCCACCCACTGCATGTCATCCAGGATAAGAACGGCCGGAACCCGCGCGGCCAGCGCGCTGCCCAACGCAGCTATCGCCGCAAACAGCCGGGAACGCACGAAGTTGGCATCGCCCGCCATCGGCGTGGGCAGGTCCGGATAGCGGGCGCGCAGTTCAGGCATCAGCTGGCTCAGTTCGGCCAGCCAGACGTCATCCAACAGGTCTTCCGGCGCGTTTTCCTGCTCCAGGCGCGCCCGCACCGCCTCGATCACCGGCTGGTAGGGCAGGCGGCCGCCTGTTTCGAAGGCGCGGCCCTGCCAGAACTCCACCCCGGGCGATTCGAGGGTGACCCAGGCTTGAAAGGCGTCGATCAACCGGGTTTTGCCCACCCCGGCCGCGCCGATCAGGCTCACCACTTGCGCGCCGCTCTCACCGGCCTGGCGAAAGGCCGTCACCAGCTGGCTGTGTTCCTCTGCCCGCCCCTCAAAAGGCAAGAACATGCCCCGGATTGCCGGGCGTGTGGTCTGTGTCTCTTCAGCCCTTTTCTGTGTCGCTGCGCCATCCAGCGCATGCTGCACTCTGTCGTGGCTGATGTGTTCGGCCAGGTCGGCGGTTTCTCTGGATGGCTGAAGGCCGAATTCACGCTGCAGCATTTCCCGGCAGCGCTCGTAGGTGCCCAGCGCAGCGGGGCGGTCCCCAGCCAGCGCCTGGGCGGCCATCAGGTGGCGGTAGGCAGCTTCGCTCAGCGGGGCGCGGGCCAGCCAGCGCGCTGCCGTTTCCACGGCTGCTGCGCTCTGGTAATTGGCCAGCTGGGTTTTGGTCAGACGGTCGTAGACTGCCTCCACCTGCCTCTGGCAGGCCTCGCGCTGGATCACTGCCCAGTGATCGAATTCCGGGGCGTCAGGTAAAGAAAAGCCATCCAGGAACTCCCCCCGGTCGAGTTCCAGAATTTGCACCAGATCATCTGGAGGCGTTTCCGGCAGGACGGCTTCGGCAAGCCAGGCCAGGTCCAGATCGATGGATCTTGGCAAGTTTAGGCCGACTTTACCAGCCTCGCTGAGGACAACCCCTCCGACAGGCCCCAGGGATTTGCGCAGCCGGGACAGGGTCCCGCGCAGAGTAACGGCCGCATTCTGGGTTGGGCTTTCCGGCCAGAGCAGCGCCATCAGTTTCTCGCGGCTGTGCATTCCCTCCTCGACGACCAGGTAGATCAGGAGGGCCAGCACTTTACGGGTGCGAAAAGTTAACGGTTGTCGGTTAAAAGCGATCTCGGGGCTGCCCAACAAGCGGATGTTTAGCGCTGACATGTCACGCTTTCCCCTCAGAAGATCCGGTATGGTCACGTTTATGGATCGGGGTTTCTGTATTATTTAGACAATCTTTGACCAATTATAAACCCTCTAGACTGAAGGAGGAACCAGATGTCCAAAGAAACCAACAAAGCCATCGTCCGTCGTCTCTATGACCAGGTATGGACCGGTCGCCGGCTTGACCTCTTGGAAGAATTCTACGCGGAGGATTTCGTCCACCACGAACAGCTTACTCCTGGGATGGAGGGCCTCAAACAATTTTACGCCATGAGCCTGCAGGCCTTCCCGGATTTCCAGATCACCATCGAGGATGCCATCGCCGAAGGCGATCAGGTCGTCATCCGGTGGACGATGAAAGGCACGCACCAGGGAGAGCTGCTGGGCATCCCCCCCACCGGGATGCAGGTTACCCAGACCGTGGCGACGATCTTCCGCCTGGCCGGCGCCAGGATCGCCGAAGCATGGTACTTCGCCGACAACCTGAGCCTGATGCAGCAGATGGGCGTGATACCCATGGATGCGGCTTAAAGAATTAAGCATCAGCACCATCTGGATGGAGCAAAACAGAGTATTCAATAGTGAATATCGGGAGGTGTGAGGATCGCAAAATTTTACTGGTTCTAGAAAGCCGAACAGGTTTGATCAGCGTAGCAGGTAAATAATTTTCTGAGTACCCAACAGGAGGATTACCATGTTCCAAACCAATAACAGCATTATCATCAATCGACCCCCACAGGAGGTTTTCGACGCGCTCACCGATCCGGACAAACTGACGCTTTGGCAGAGCATGACCGAAGCCGTGGAAGTTTCATCGAACGGCGATGTTGGCGTTGGTTCAACCATGAAAGTATTGGCCAGGTTTCTGGGACGCAAAATCGAATCAAACCTCGAGGTCACGGCCTGGGAGCCGCCCTACAGGTTCGCTTGGAAAAGCGTCAAGCCCTATCCCAGTGAAGTCACGAATATATTGGAACCCCAGGGTGAGGGGACCCTGCTTACAAATCAAGGCCAGGGCGAAATGGGCAGTTTCTTCAAGCTGGCTGAAGGGCTGGTTGCCCGGATGCTGGAAAAACAGATTGATGCGAATCATGAATCGCTGAAGCTGTTCCTGGAATCGGATCAGGTGTAATGCTGATGGTGGGAAATAAAATGACCTGCGATCGCTGGGGTTTGCGCCCCGTCGATCGCAGGTCACATTCAGCCTGGGCAGGTTCCCGAGCTATGCCTCCACCAATCCATACTCAAACTGGCTGTTATAGAGCTCCGCGTAGAAGCCATTCATAGCGAGCAGGTCTTCATGTTTGCCCTGTTCGACGATATCCCCTTCATTGATCACCAGGATCCAATCGGCGTTGCGGATCGTTGACAGGCGGTGGGCGATGATGAAACTGGTGCGGTCCTTCATCAGCTTATCCATAGCTTCCTGGATCAGAACCTCGGTGCGGGTATCGACTGAACTGGTCGCTTCATCCAGGATCAGCATCTTGGGATCAGTGACGAACGCGCGGGCGATGGTCATCAGTTGTTTCTGACCCTGCGAGATGTTGGTGGTTTCCTCGTTCAACACCAGGTCGTACCCCTCGGGCAGCGTGCGCACGAAGTGGTCCACGTGGGCGACTTTGGCCGCCTCGATGACTTCCTCGTCGCTGGCGCCGGGCCAGCCATAGCGGATGTTCTCCATGATAGTGTCGTTATACAGCCAGGTGTCCTGCAGCACCATGCCGAACATGCAGCGCAGGTCTTCGCGCCGGAAGTCCTTGATGTTGTGCCCGTCGATAAGGATGGCGCCGCTGTCAACATCGTAAAAGCGCATCAGCAGCTTGACGATGGTGGTCTTACCAGCTCCCGTTGGACCGACTAAGGCGATCTTCTGCCCGGGCTGGACCTCGGCGGAGAAATCCTTGATCACGATCTTGTCCGGTGTGTACCCAAAGCGAACGTGATCGAAGACAACGTACCCCTCGGCCTGCTCCGGTTCGACGGGATTTTCAACCTCGGCGACCTG
>CAYNWK010000034.1:0-34452 GCA_964400875.1 uncultured Anaerolineaceae bacterium
AGTTTGCCATCCGCGAAGGCGGCCTGACCGTCGGCGCTGGCGTGATTACTAAGATTCTGGAATAGAGGCGAAATGGCAAAGCAGAAGATCCGTATCCGGCTCAAAGCCTACGATCATCGTGTGTTAGACCAATCCGCGAAACGAATTGTTGAAACCGCAGAGAGGACTGGCGCCCGAGTGGTGGGGCCGGTGCCCTTGCCCACGAGGATCGAGCGTTTTACCGTGCGCCGTTCGACCTTTATCGACAAAGATTCGCACGAGCATTTTGAAATCCGGACACACAACCGTTTGATCGATGTGCTGGATCCGGACTCAAAGACGATTGATATGCTGATGCGGTTGAACTTACCGGCCGGTGTGGATATCGAGATCAAAATTTAGCGACAAGAGCGCCAAACCCAGCTGTATGGCTGGTTCAGGCGGCGTAAGAGCGAGCGCCTTCGGGAAACTAACCATTCCATAGTTCTCGACCAACTCGCTAACTGTGCTGCCGTAAGGGATGATGCAGCTATAAAGCCCAGGCTGACAGTCCCTGGAAATTTTGAATTGACAGGAGAAAATCGAGATGTTGAAAGGGCTGATTGGCAAGAAAATTGGCATGACCCAGATTTTCGACGAAGCCGGTTCGGCAATTCCGGTTACCATCATCGAAGCTGGGCCTTGTTATGTCACCCAGGTGCGCGAACCGCACAAAGATGGCTACACTGCCGTGCAGCTGGGCTTTGAAGAATATAAACCGAAACACCTGACGGGCGGCCAGATTGGTCACCTCAAGCGCAACGACCTGCCGCCGGTGCGTTACCTGCGCGAGTTCCGGGTCAAAGACCCTGGGGTAATCGAAGGCGACAAGCTCACCGTAGAGCAGATCTTCGAAAAAGGCGATGCTGTGGACGTTGTCGGCACCAGCAAAGGGAAAGGTTTCGCTGGCGCGGTGAAGCGTTATGGTTTCGCCGGTGGACCAAAAACCCACGGTCAATCCGATCGCTGGCGGGCTCCCGGCTCCCGGGGCGCAACGACCGATCCCGGTCGCGTCTTCAAGGGCTCCCGCGGTCCTGGCCATATGGGTTCTCAGCGGGTTACCGCGCAAAACCTGACGGTTGAGTTGATCGATTCCGAGCGCAATCTAATCGCCGTGCGCGGTTCCGTACCGGGGCCCAAGGGCGGCCTGGTGTTGATCCAGGAAGCTCGCAAGGGCTAGATGGAGATTTACGAACATGGAAGTTGATGTCTTGAACATGCAGGGCAAAAAGGTCAGCAAGGTTGAGCTTTCCGAGCGGATCTTTAGCGCACCGGTAAATGTCGATCTGATGCATCAGGCGTACGTCCGCCAGATGGCCAACGCGCGCTCAGGCAACCACAGCACCAAGACTCGCAGCGAAGTTAGCGGCGGCGGCAGGAAACCCTGGCGGCAGAAAGGCACCGGCCGGGCTCGGCAAGGTTCCATTCGCGCTCCACAATGGGTTGGCGGTGGAAAAGTTCACACCCCCAAGCCACGCAGCTATAACAAAGACATGCCGCGCAAGATGCGCCGGGCAGCTTTGCGCTCTGCGCTCTCGGTAAAAGCGGCTGAAGAAGGCCTGATCCTTCTTGAAGCGCTGGAGCTGGAGGAGCCCAAAACCCGCCTGATGGCTCAATCATTGGACCAGCTGGTCGGGGACGCCACTGCCTTGATTTTATATGCCGAGAAAGACGACAATTATGATCGAGTGGCGCGCTCGCTCAACAATATCTCCGACGCGAAGATGCTGATGGCAAATTACCTCAACATCCGCGATCTGCTGGGATATGATAAGGTCATCGTACCCTTGGCCGCTTTAGAAGTGATCGAGTCGTACCTAGGATAGAGGTAAGTCAACCATGACCACGATACACGACGTCATACGTCGACCGCTGATCACCGAGAAGTCGAATTATCAGTCGGGCTATCTCAACCAGTATGTGTTCGAGGTCGCCCCTGACGCGACGAAGACCCAGGTGAAGGACGCCGTCGAAACGCTTTTCGATGTGGGAGTCGAACGCGTAAACGTGATTAACGTTCCTCCCAAGCGCAGCCGAAGGTGGCGCAGCCGCCGGGTAAGCATCCGCCGCAGTGGGTATAAGAAGGCGATTGTCACCCTGACCCCTGGTGATCGCATTGAAGTATTTGAAGGGGTGCGCTGATGCCCGTAAAGAAATATAAGCCGACGACGCCCAGCCAGCGAGGCATGACCGGGCATACATTCGAAGAGATCACCAAATCGAAGCCAGAGCGCTCCCTGCTCGTACCGCGCAAGAACCGCGGTGGGCGCAATGTATATGGGCGCGTTACCGTTCGGCATCGAGGCGGCGGACACCGCCGGCACATTCGCCAGGTCGATTTCAAGCGCGACAAACTCAACATCCCTGCGCGAGTCGCGGCGATCGAGTACGATCCGAATCGTTCTGCTCGCCTGGCATTGCTGCATTACGTTGATGGGGAGAAACGCTACATTATCGCCCCGTTGAATCTGCGCGTTGGCGATGAGGTCATGTCCGGTCCGGAAGCAGAGATCAACCCCGGAAACAGCCTGCCCATAGCCAACATCCCTGTCGGAACCCAGGTGCACAACATCGAGATGAAAGAGGGACGCGGGGGGCAGCTCGTGCGCGCAGCTGGCGCTGCAGCTCAGCTGCAGGCCAAGGAAGGCGATTATGCCCAGGTGCGTCTGCCCTCCGGTGAAGTCCGTCTTATTCGCCAGGTATGTTACGCTACGATTGGTCAGGTCGGCAACCTTGATCACGGCAACATCAAACTGGGTAAAGCCGGGCGCAAACGCCATCTCGGCATCCGCCCGACCGTGCGCGGCTCTGCGATGTCCCCGCGTGACCATCCGCATGGCGGTGGTGAAGGGCGCCAGCCGATTGGTATGCCCAGCCCGAAGAGCCCGTGGGGCAAGCCGACCTTGGGTAAGAAGACGCGCAAGAATAAGCAAACCGAGAAATATATCGTTCGCCGGCGCGGCAAGAAGCGCCGCCGCGGATAAACATAGTTTGATGGCGCACGCAGGTGAGCCAGGTAGAGCTGGGAGAACAGAATTATGAGTCGTTCTTTGAAGAAGGGGCCCTATATCGCCCCGAAGTTACTCCGCAAAGTCGAAGAGATGAACGAGCGCGGTGAGAAGAAGGTCATCCGCACCTGGAGCCGCGCCAGCATGATCTTCCCGCAGATGGTGGGACACACCATCGCGGTGCACGATGGTCGCCGCCATGTTCCCATCTACATCACGGAAAACATGGTCGGACACCGCCTGGGCGAATTTGCCCCGACGCGCACCTTTCGCGGTCATGTTGCCGAACGAAGGCTCCGGAGGTAAACGATGGCGGAAGACATTCGTGCGTATGCGCGCAATATCCCGATCTCTCCTCAAAAAGTGCGTTTGGTCCTGGACCTTGTGCGGGGTAAAAGCGTATTATCAGCCCTGGATACGCTGAGGTTTACGACGAACCGGGCCGCTCAGCCGGTGTCGAAGGTGGTTGCCTCGGCAATGGCTAATGCGGAAGAGAATTTCGGGGTCAGCCGGGATGACTTGTATATTTACCAGATTTTTGCCGATGCAGCTCCTTTACGGCGCTGGCGGAGATTTGGTGCGCGTGGCCGATTCAAGCCGATCATCCGACGCTCCTCCCATATCACCGTCATCTTGCGAGAGAGAGAATACGGAGAATAAGCTGACAGCTGGTCAGACTACAGGCTGGACTGCTCGTTATCAGGAATAGGAGAAATTATGGGTCGAAAAGTACATCCAACCGGATTTCGCCTGGGGATCAACAAAACCTGGGAAGGACGCTGGTACGCGGAGGGAGAGAATTACGTCAACCAGCTGCATCAAGATTTCGAGATTCGCGATATGGTGCGCGAGGAATCACCCCGCGCCGGCGTCTCCCGCATCGAGATCGAACGCTTCCCCGGAAAAGTAAAGATCACGGTCCACACCGCCAAACCGGGCATTCTGATTGGCCGGAAAGGCGAGAACGTCAAGGCATTGCGCGCCAAGCTTGAAGAACTGGTCGGCAAGAAGATCGATTTGGATGTGAAAGAGATCAAGAATCCGGATATGGATGCTTATCTGGTCGCTAAGAATATCTCCGAGCAGCTTGAACGGCGCATCAGTTACAGCCGGGCGATGAAACGCTCCATTCAACAGGCTATGCGGCAAGGCGCGGAAGGTGTGCGCATCGAAGTTGCCGGGCGTTTGAGCGGAGCCGATATGGCCCGTTCTGTCAACATGCGCGAAGGCCGTGTGCCCCGGCAGACGCTTCGCGCCGACATCGATTTTGCCCGCGCCGAAGCCTTGACCACCTATGGGCGCATCGGTGTGAAGGTTTGGATTTATAAAGGAGAAGTACTCCCAGAAGTCGATGAGCAGGCGGAGACGACCGAGGGCGTTTACGTTAGCGAATAATACTCTCTCGCCGGGCCGGATACAACCCGCTGGGTCCTTCGTGACTTCAGTCTGGGCGTCCTGGCTGTATCGAGAGGTTGAACAAAGCAGTGAGGTTGTATTATGTTGATGCCAAAACGTGTTAAGTACCGCAAGCAAATGCGCGGGCGAATGAAGGGCAAGGCGCGGCGCGGGGCTGAGGTGCACTTCGGAGACCTCGGATTGCAATCCTTGGAGCCGGGTTGGATAACTGCCCGTCAGATTGAGGCTGCCCGGCGAGCCATTGTGCGCGCCTTGAAGCGCCGCGGTAAGGTTTGGATCCGCATTTTCCCAGACAAACCGGTCACCCAAAAGCCGGCGGAAACTCGCATGGGCAAGGGTAAAGGGAACGTGGAGTTCTGGGTTTCGGTCGTCAAGCCCGGACGTGTGTTGTTCGAGGTCGGCGGAGGGTTGCCGGAAGAGACCGCCCGCGAAGCCTTGCGGTTGGCTTCTTACAAGCTGCCGGTTAAAACCAAAATTGTTACCCGCCATGACATAGCCGGAGGCGAATCATGAAAATATCGGAAATCCGGGCCTTATCGGATGGCGAGATCCACTCCCGTCTGTTAGATGCCAGAGAGGAGCTGATGAATTTTCGGTTCCAACAGGCAACTGGTGAGTTGACCGATCACACCCGCTTCGGTTACACCCGTCGATCGATTGCCCGCATGCTTACCGTGCTTCGAGAACGCGAAATTGAAGACGCTGCGGAAGTCGAAATGGGCGCAGTGGAAGGTGAAGAATGAACAATCGTCGCCGAGTTGAAGGCGTGGTGACCAGCAATACCATGCAAAAAACGGTGGTCGTCGAGATCAGTCGAACGTTCCGCCACCAGCTTTATGAGAAGGTTATCTCTTCGGAGAAGCGCGTCATGGCGCACGACGAAATTGGCTGTGATGTAGGCGATCGAGTCATCATCGTCGAGAGCAAGCCGATCTCGAAGAACAAACATTGGGTCGTGTCAGAAATCCTACGCCAGGGTATCACTGCGGAACTGCCGGAATTCACAGATGAGGTCGCCGAAGTCCTGCGCCCCGAACCCGAACGTCCTGAGTTCGAAGCAGTTGAGGCCGAGGTTGAAGAGACTGAGGTCGAAGAGGCAGACGTCGAAGATACCAACGCCGAGGAGGCAGAGGTCGAAGAGGCCGAAGAAGCTGACGCCGAAGAGGTTGACGCTGAAGAGGTCCCGGAGCCCGAACCCGAGCAGCCTGTCGTGGAAGACGTTGAGGTCGAAGAAACCAAAGCGGTTGAAGAGCAGCAGCCTGAGGCCGAGGGTGAAGCCGAAGTTGAGGAGCAGGAGCCGGCCGCTGAAAGTGAAGCCTCCGAAGCCGAAGATGCCGAAGAGGAAGAAACAGTCGAGGACGCCGGAACAGAAGCAGCAGAATCGGAAGAAGACTCTGAACCGGAGGCGAAGGAATGATCCAGCAAGAGAGTCGCATGAAAGTCGCCGACAACACCGGCGCACGCGAGCTGCTCGTGATTCATGTGTTGGGCGGTTCGGGCCGTCGCTATGGCTCCATCGGTGACATCGTCGTCGGTACCGTAAAGTCGGCGACCCCGCAGGGATCGGTGAAGAAGAGCGATGTCGTCAAAGCCGTGATCGTCCGTTGTGCCAAAGAATGGCGCAGGGAGGACGGTTCGTACATCAAATTCGACGACAATGCTGCCGTCATCTTAGACGGCGAAACCCAGAACCCTCGTGGCACTCGCATCTTCGGACCGGTTGCACGTGAGCTGCGTGATAAAGGTTTTATGCGTATTGTCTCGTTAGCCCCCGAAGTGCTCTAAGGCAGCGAGTTTAGGAGTAGTGAAAGTGAAGACCAAGATTAAGAAAGGCGACACTGTCGAAGTCATCAGCGGTCGTGCAGAAGACAAAGGCCGGCGCGGCGAGGTGATCAAAGTATTGCCCAAGGATCGCCGCGTGGTTGTGCAGGGCGTCAACATGCGCAAGAAGCACCAGAGCCAGATGCAGACCCAAGGTCGCACGATGACTCCAGGTATCATTGAGTTTGAAGGATCGATTGCCATCTCCAATGTTATGCTGGTATGCCCGAGTTGCGGTGAACCGACGCGCGTGGCCATCCATCGAGAGGACGGCGAGGTCCAGCGGATTTGCAAGCACTGTGAGTCGTTGATCGACTAAACGACATAAGGGAAAATATTATGGCTCACATGTTGAAAGAACGTTATGACGAGGAAGTTGTCCCAGACTTGATGAAATCGCTCAGCCTGGAGAACCGCATGCGCGTGCCGCGCCTCGAAAAGATCGTCGTGAACATCGGCGTAGGCGAGGCGCTGGATAATGCCCGCGCTCTCGACGCAGCTGTGGAAGACATGACCCGCATTACAGGCCAGCACCCGGTCATCACCAAGGCGCGTAAATCCATCGCCAACTTCAAGCTGCGCGAAGGGCGCGCCATCGGCGTCAAGGTGACCCTGCGCGGTGAGCGCATGTGGTCGTTCTACGACCGGCTGGTCAACGTCGCCCTGCCGCGCGTTCGTGACTTTAGAGGGGTATCCCCGAACTCGTTCGACGGGCGCGGCAACTATACACTCGGTCTGCGGGAACAGCTGGTTTTCCCCGAGATCGATTATGACACGATTGATAAAGTCAGAGGTTTGGAGGTCACCATCGTGACCTCTGCTGAGACCGATGAAGAAGGTAGAAGGTTACTGGATATGCTTGGTATGCCGTTCAGGAAGGAAGGATTGTAAATGGCGAAGACTTCAATAATTGTACGAGAAGAAAATCGCAAGTACCCGACACGGGTTCGCAATCGATGCATGCGTTGCGGTCGACCGCGTGGTTATATACGCCGCTTTGGGTTGTGCCGTATCTGCTTTCGAGAGTTCGCTTTGGAAGGCAAGATTCCCGGCGTAGTGAAATCGTCTTGGTAACTCTCGGAGATAGATGATGAGTGTGACAGACCCGATTGCAGATATGCTGACCCGGCTGCGCAACGCTATGATGGCAGGGCAGACTTTGGTAGCGATGCCAAGTTCGAAGATGCGGTCATCGATCGCCAAAATCCTCAAGGAAGAGGGCTACATTGCTAACTTCGATGTTGTCGATGGAGAACGGCCTGGACATAAAGTCATGCGCATCCGCCTGAAGTACGTTGGCGAACGCCGTGACCGCCGGCCGGTGATCACCGGTTTAGAACGGGTGAGCAAGCCAGGTCGCCGCGTCTATACCGGAAAGACCGATATCCCCTGGGTTTTATCCGGTTTGGGGATCGCCATCCTTTCCACCCCCAAAGGTGTGATGACCGGTCAGCGCGCTCGCCGGCTCGGTATAGGCGGTGAGGTTTTGTGCAAGATTTGGTAATGATGCTTCGCGTACTCCCAGATGCGTGCTTGTTTATTCATACAGGCGCCAGGGATGCTTCGAGGTGGATAGTCAGATCGGCTCACGGCGACGACCGTCCGTGGTGGCTGACTCAGGAGAAGAATTAATCATGTCTCGAATTGGAAGAATGCCGGTGGAGCTCCCGCAAGGCGTCGACGTGAAAGTCAAAGGTTCGCATGTTCGCGTCAAAGGCCCCAAGGGAGAGCTGGAACACACCTTTCCAGCGGCAATGAAGATCAAAGTTGATGACGGTATAGTCACCGTCGATCGTCCCTCGGACGAGCGCACCCACCGAGCCTTGCATGGCATGACCCGTGCTTTGATCAACAATATGGTGGTTGGAGTGAGCACGGGTTTCCAGAAAATTCTGGAGATCAACGGTGTTGGCTACCGGGCGGAATTAACCGGTCAGAATTTAGTGTTGAACGTTGGTTATTCGCACCCGGTGGAGATCGTCCCCCCGGAAGGGATTACCTTCGAAGTGGATAACCGCACGCGCCAGATCAAGGTGATGGGTTACGATAAACAGGTCGTCGGTCAGGTTGCTGCGGATATCCGCAAGGTGCGCCCCCCGGAACCTTATAAGGGTAAGGGAATTAAATATATCGATGAAAGAATCCGCCGCAAAGCTGGTAAGGCGGGTAAGGTCTAATCTTATGGCAAGTACAAAGTCGCGTAATTCAGCTCGGTTACGCCGGCACGCTCGCGTGCGCAGCAAAATCAGCGGCTCGGCGGAACAGCCGCGCCTTAACGTATTCCGAAGCCTAACAGAGATCTATGCCCAGCTGATCGACGATCAATCCGGAAACACCATCGCTTCGGCCTCCACGGTTGATAAGGAACTCCGAGCGAAGGTCGAAGGGAAGGGTAAGACCGAACAAGCCCGCCTGGTGGGGGAGGCCTTGGCTGAACGTGCCAAGGATAAAGGTATTGAGAGCATTGTTTTCGACCGCGGTGGGTACCGCTACAGCGGGCGGGTCAAAGCGTTGGCTGAAGGCGCTCGGGAGGGTGGGCTGCAGTTCTAGCCTGTCCCCGAATTAGATGGAGTAACGAATGTCGAATTATCAATCATCAGATTTTGAGCAAGAGATCGACGAGCGTGTCATCGAGATATCCCGCGTCGCTAAGGTGGTCCAGGGCGGTCGGCGATTCTCTTTCCGGGTGACCATGGTTGCGGGTAATAACCGCGGCAGCGTTGGCGTTGGCGTTGGCAAAGCGAACTCTGTGCCCGATGCCATGCGCAAAGCCTCAGAGAAAGCGCGCAAGGATATGCACAAAGTATCCTTGTTCAAGACCACCATCCCGCACCAGGTGATGGGCGAGGTTTCTGGCGCCCGCGTCATGTTGAAACCAGCCTCCGAAGGCACCGGTGTGATCGCCGGCGGCGGCGTGCGCGCCGTGCTGGAGGTCGTGGGAGTTTCCGATATATTGACTAAGTCTCTAGGCAGCAGCAACGTGCTCAACGTTGTCTATGCCACGATGGACGCGCTCGACCAGCTGAAATCTCCACAGGAGATGGCCTCCTTGCGGGGCAAATCTCCCGAAGAGCTGATGCCATTCTGGGAACGGCGGAGGAAGTAACATGGCCAAAGCAAAGAAATCCTCCAAAAAAGAGAAATACTTACGCATAACCTTGGTTCGCAGTCCCATCGGTTATTCACAGAGCCAGAAAGATACCATTCGAGCGCTGGGTCTCCGGCGGATGAACCAGTCGGTTGAGCACCTCGACGCGCCCACGTTGCGCGGTATGCTCGATAAGGTCAGCCACCTCGTCCAGGTGGATGAATAAGGAATTAAGATGAAATTGCACGATTTGAAACCCAACGAAGGCTCACGCAAGAATCGTAAACGCGTTGGCCGAGGCATCGCCGCCGGGCAGGGCAAGACCGCCGGGCGCGGCACCAAAGGCCAGGGCGCTCGCTCAGGCGGGGGGCCCCGCCTGTACCACCAGGGTGGCAACCTGCCGTTTTATCGCCGATTGCCGTTCGTAAGAGGCAAGGGCATGACGGTCTTGAATCGGGTCGAGTACAACGAAGTGAACCTCGACCAGCTCGGCGAGTTTAAGGCCAAGAGCGAGGTGTCCCCGGATACTTTAGCCGAAGCGCGCTTGCTGCGCGATCCACGCAACCCTGTGGTGCTTTTAGGGCGCGGCGATGTGAGTGTCGCCTTGAACGTCAGCGTGCACCGCGTCAGCCAGGGCGCCCGCGATAAGATCGAAGCCGCCGGGGGCAGCGTCGAGATTCTCCCCATAGAGGCATGAAAGTTAAGGAGCCTAGACAATGAAGCGGTCTGCCTGGCGTTACCTTTGGACAGCCAGAGATATCCGGCAAAAATTGCTGATCACGGTGGCGCTCTTAGCACTCTACCGTTTCGCGGCCCACGTGCCCGTCCCCGGAGTGAACAGGGACGTGCTTTCCGGGATCCTGACGGGCGGCGGCGCTGCCGGGACCTTATTCAATTTGCTGGACTTGCTCTCGGGTGGTACTGTTTCGAACTTTTCCGTGTTGGCGATGGGCGTGTACCCGTACATTACCGCCCAGATTATCCTCCAGCTGCTCGTGCCAATCATTCCGGCGCTGCAGGCGCGCATGGAAGAAGACCCGCGCGAAGGCCAGAAATGGATGGAAAAGTGGACCTACATCCTGGCTGTGCCTATGGCGCTGCTGCAAGCCATTGGCCAGATCAACCTGTTCAGTACTTTTGCAGGCGGCCAGCCGATCCTCCAAAATTTTGGTTTTAGCGGGAGCAGCTTGCTGCCTTCCTTGACGATCATCATCAGCATGACGGCGGGCACCATGTTCGCTATCTGGCTGGGTGAGTTGATTTCGGAATATGGTATTCGCAACCAGGGTCTGTCTTTGATCATTTTCTCCGGCATCGTTTCGCGGGTACCGATAACGGCAGGCAGCTTGCTGGCGGATCAGCAGAATCGTTTAATTTTGATCGTTTTTATGATCATCTTTACCAGCCTGACCGTCTTTGCCATCGTCTTCGTGCAGCAGGGTCAGCGCAATGTTCCGGTGATGTACCCTGGGCGTCGCGTTGGCAATCGTATGTCCATGCCCGTGAAAGGCACGCTGCCCTTACGAGTCAACATGGCCGGTATGATCCCGCTGATTTTCGCCCAGTCGTTGCTGACCTTCCCGGCCATTATTGCCAGTTTCTTTACCGATGCCAGCGCGGAGTGGGTCAAAAATATCGCTTTGAGCATGCAGAATGCTTTTGGCGGGAACAGCAATGTTTACTGGGTCATGTATTTCCTGATGGTCGTGGCGTTTACTTTCTTCTATACGGACGTGCTCTTCTCCCAGCAAAACTACGGTGAGAATCTCAAGCGGGTGGGGGCACAGATCCCAGGCGTCAGCCGGGGCGCGCCGACGCAAAAATACCTGACGCGCGTTTTACGCCGCATCACTTTACCTGGCGCACTGTTCCTGGGTATTGTGGCTATTCTTCCCTGGTTGATCGGCCTTGTAGTTCCCTTAGGAGGGAACAGGGGCCTGTTGCTGGTCGGATCGGCGGGTCTGCTGATCGTGGTCGGTGTGGTTCGGGACACATTCTTCACCATCGAAGCCGAGCTCAAGTTGCACGGTTACGACGATACGCTGCTGATCCGTTAGCGCAGGAGAAGGAAATGTCGAAATTCATCGTCCTGTTGGGCCCTCCTGGCGCCGGAAAAGGCACTCAGGCGCAGGTAATCGCCAAAGAACTGGAAATACCGCACATCTCCTCGGGGGATATCTTCCGAGAGAACCTTAAAAATAAGACCGAGCTGGGTCAGACTGCCAAGGATTATATGAACCGAGGCGAGCTGGTTCCGGACGACGTGACCATCGCCATGATTCGCGAGCGCCTTTTACGTCCGGATTGCGCCAATGGCGCTCTGCTAGACGGTTTCCCCCGCACGCCCGCTCAGGCAAAAGCCCTGGCCGAGATGTTATTGGAGATGGGCGGCGAAGTCGCGCTCGTCCCCTATATCAAGGTTCCCGAAAAAGAGCTGATCGAGCGGTTGAGCGGGCGATTGACCTGCCGGGCGGAAGGGCATATCTTCCACAAGGAATACAACCCTCCGGAAACTCCGGGTGTGTGCGATTTCGACGGATCGGAGCTCTACCAGCGGGATGATGATAAGGTCGAGACGGTCACGCGGCGGATTCGAGTGTACCTGGAGCAGACCGAGCCCCTGATCGCCTATTACCGCGAGCGAGGTTTGCTGGTCGAAGTGGATGGGAAACAGCCCATCGATCAGGTCAAAGAGGATCTGTTTGCCGCCTTGGAGCAGGTAGGTTTAGGTGATGATGTCTGATCGCAACGTGGTGATCAAAAGCCCGCATGAGATCGACGTCATGCGCGAAGCCGGACGGGTCAACGCGCTGGCTTTGGCGACCGTGCGGGAGATGATCAAGCCTGGCGTTAAGACTTCCGAGCTGGATGCAGCCGCTGAAGAGCTGATCCGCAGCCACGGCGGCGTCCCCGCCTTCAAGGATTACCCCGGTCCGTACCCCTATCCGGCGACCTTGTGCATCAGCATTAACGAGGTCCTGGTGCACGGCATCCCTGGCGATTATCGTTTGCAGGAGGGCGATATCGTTTCCGTGGATTGCGGGACGATCTTGAATGGTTACGTCGGCGATGCTGCTTTTACTGAAGGCGTGGGAGAGATCTCTCCCGAAGCCCGGCGGCTGCTCAAGGTCACCGAGGAAGCTCTGTACATCGGAATCGACAAGATGAGGCCTGGAAACCGGGTTGGCGACGTATCGGCAGCCATCCAGGAGCACGTGGAGGCGTATGGCTACCATGTACCCCACGAATACACTGGTCATGGGGTCGGTCGTAAGATGCACGAAGGGCCGCTGGTGCCGAATTTTGGTGTGAAAAGGCGCGGTTTGCCCTTGCGCCCGGGCATCACTGTAGCCTTGGAACCGATGGTCATGGTTGGCACGCACCGCACGCAGGTCTTGTCCGACCAGTGGGGGGTAGCCTCCGCCGACCATTCGCTGACCGCTCATTTCGAGCACAGCGTAGCAGTCACCGAAGACGAGCCGCTAATCCTTACACAGGTCAGCGGTTAAGTTAGAAATAGGTCACTGGACGTGAACATTGAAAACCGTTATAATTAAAACTTCGGCTAATGCCGATTTTGGAGTGAGATTTTAGGAGTTGTTTCAGCATGAAAGTATCTTCTTCTGTCAAGAGGCGCTGCTCGAAGTGCAAAATTGTCCGCCGCAAAGGCCGGGTTTACGTGATCTGTGAAAACCCGAAACACAAACAGCGACAAGGCTAGCATAAGAGTTTAGGATATCGATTATGGCACGTATCGAAGGCGTTGACCTACCCCGTAACAAGCGAGTGGAGATTGGGCTGACCTACATTTTTGGGATCGGCCCGAGCCGAGCCAGGCAGATCTTAGGATCGACCTCGGTCAGTGCAGATACTCGCATCAAAGACCTGACCGATACCGAAGTGGCCGAGTTGCGTGAGTTCATTAATCGCAACTACAAGGTCGAAGGCGACCTGCGTCGCGAAGTGCAGCTGCACATCAAGCGCTTGATCGAGATCGGCAGTTATCGTGGCCTGCGCCACCGGCGGAATTTGCCGGTGCGCGGCCAGCGCACCCGGACCAACGCGCGCACCCGCAAAGGCCCTAAGAAGACCGTTGCCGGGCGTGGACGACGGCGCGGCGCCAAGAAGAAATAACCCAGGTTGGTTCAGCTCGGGCGCCAGTTGGGTTCCTTCCCTACCCAGCGGCTACTGGCAAACGAGGATCAACGTTTTAGTGAGGCAATATGGCGAAAAGTGGACGTTCAACGCGCCGTCCAGGCGCAAAGAAGACAAAACGAAGCTTGTCCTCCGGGCAGGTCTACATCAGCGCGACGTTTAATAACACCATCGTCACGGTAACCGATATGCAAGGCAACACGGTCACCTGGGGAAGCGCTGGATCGGCAGGTTTCAAAGGCTCGCGCAAGAGCACGCCCTTTGCTGCTCGATTGGCAGCAGAGCAGGCGATGCGCTCCGCGATGTCCATGGGCCTGCAGGAAGCGGAAATCTACGTCAAGGGCCCAGGTCCGGGACGAGAGGCCGCCATCCGCGCGATCCAATCGATGGGAATTCGGGTCACCTCCATCACGGACAGGACCCCGGTACCGCATAATGGTTGCAGGCCGCCTAAGAAACGGCGCGTCTAGTTTAATTGATAATCTGATAAAGAGGGAAGACTGAATGGCAAGATATCGTGGGCCGGTATGTAAACTATGCCGGCGAGAAGGTGAGAAATTATTCCTCAAAGGGGAGCGCTGCTTTTCCCCCAAGTGCGCTATTGAGCGCCGCAGTTATCCCCCGGGACAACATGGCAAAAGCGCCCAGTTCCGCCGCCGGCGGGAGTCTGACTACAACCGCCAGCTACGGGCAAAACAGAAGGCGCGTCGTATTTACGGCATCCTGGAACGCCAGTTCCGGCGCTATTATGAGGTCTCTTTGCAGCGGCGCGGCCTGACAGGCTTGAACCTGCTGCAGATCTTGGAGTCGCGCCTGGACAACGTGGTCTATCGTTTGGGCTTTGCAGACAGCCGGGCGCAGGCCCGTCAGCTGGTCACCCACGGCCACTTCACAGTTAATGGTCGCCGTACAGATGTGCCGTCCATGTTATTGGCTCCTGGCGACCAGGTCGCCGTCCGGGATGGCTCGCGCAAACGAACTTACTTTAAAAATCTATCCGATATTGCCGAAGAAAAGAACTCTCCGGATTGGCTCAGCCGGGATGTACGCAACCTGGCGGGTTCGCTGGTCCGCTTGCCGGAACGCACGGAGATCGACGGCAACTTGAACGAACAATTAATCGTTGAGTTTTACTCACGATAACGTGCTGGAAAGCACGACTGGAATCGCAAACAGAATTAAATGATTACGTTGCATGTGACCAAAACATGCAACGTAATCACGTACGATATAAGGATGAGGTGAACCGTGATCGGTTTAACTAACATGGTAACGCCGAAGATCGAGCGCGAAGCAGAGGCTCGGAATTACGGCAAGTTTATCATCAGTCCGCTCGAGCGTGGTTATGGGATCACGCTGGGCAGCGCTTTACGCAGAGTCTTGCTATCCTCTCTGGAAGGCGCGGCTATCACCTCGATTCGTATCGCTGATGTTCAGCATGAATTCAGTGACATCCCTGGAGTGCGAGAAGACGTCATCCGGGTGATGCTCCAGCTCAAACAGCTGCGCATGAAGCTGTACGACGTGGATAACTCCCGTCTGCATTTGGAAGTGCGCGGCGAGGGCGTGGTAACGGCTGCGGATATTATTGCTCCGCCGGAAGTCGAGATCGTCAATCCGGACCTCTACCTGTTCACGGTAGACGATGGGAAAGCCAATCTGGAGATCGAGATGGCGCTCGAACTTGGCCGCGGGTACTCACCGGCGGACGATCGCGCTGGCAGATTGCCCATCGGTGAATTGCCCGTAGACGCGATATACAGCCCTGTCAAGCGAGTGAATTGGGATGTCGGTTATGCACGGGTCGGGCAGAGCACGAACTACGATAAGCTGATTATCGAGATCTGGACGGATGGAACGATGGGACCGGAAGAGGCGCTGAGCACCAGCGCCAAAATCATGATCGATCATTTACGCCATCTGGCCGGCGTCAGTGAAGAATCCCTCGCCGCCATCGCGGAAGAGGAGGTCGAGAGCAGCCGCCTGACCAGCGAGATGATCGAAACGCCCATCGAGAACTTGGACCTCTCGGTGCGGGTGTTCAATTCGCTCAAGCGTACCGGGATCACCACGGTCGGAGAGGTGCTGGAACTGCTCGAGAAGGGCGATGAGGCCGTTATGTCCATCCGCAACTTCGGCGAGAAAAGCCTCGAAGAGCTGCGCTCCAAGATGCGTGAGAAGGGTTATCTCGAGGACGAAGAAGAGGAAGAAGCTGAGGCAGAGTAGAGAAAATGCGACACAAAGTAGCAGGACATAAACTCGGCCGTAGTAAAGACCATCGCGCCTCCATGCGGCGCACGATGATCAAGCAGCTGTTCACCCACGAACGGATCCGCACGACCCGGGCAAAAGCTGAAGCCATGCGCGGCCCGGCGGAGCGGTTGATTACCCTGGCGAAACGCGGCAACGAGGCCGGAGACGCGCAAATGGTGCATGCCCGCCGACTGGCAGCAGCCCGAATCGGCGACCCGGAAGTGGTGACCAAGTTGTTCGACGATCTGGCTCTACGCTATGTCGATCGTCCCGGCGGGTATACCCGCATCCTGAAGTTGGGGCCTCGCCCGGGCGACGCAGCCGAGATGGTTTTAATCGAGCTGGTAGAAGAGTAGTACGCTTGGCCTGGAAGGTAACCCGGTTCCGGTATATTTGAGACATGGGACGCCTGGACTAGGCTGAGTGGGATGGCACGTTACCAGGCAATTCTCGCATACGATGGCGCCGCATTCCAGGGTTTCCAGCGCCAGCTGGAGGCCCGCACTGTGCAGGCAACCGTGGAAACCGCGCTGAGCGGTCTTGGCTGGCCGGGTGATTCGATCCTGGCAGCCGGGCGGACGGATACGGGCGTGCATGCCTCCGGTCAGGTGATTGCTTTCGACTGGGACTGGCGGCACGGCGAGCAAGATCTATTGAAAGCTTTGAACGCCGCGCTGCCCGCCGATATCGCCGTGCGCGCGCTCGACCAAGCCGAGGCAGGGTTTCATCCCCGCTTCGACGCCGTAGCCCGCCGGTACGAATACCGCTTGTTTTGCCAGGCGATTCGCCACCCGCTTCGGGAGCGTTACGCCTGGCGGGTTTGGCCGCCGGCATCTTTGGACTTGATGGAACCGGCCGCCCAATACCTGTGCGGCAGCCACGACTTCATCGCCTTCGGCGCTCCTACGCAGCCGGGCGGCGCGACTATTCGCATGGTCTTCCATGCCGGGTGGCAGTTAGACGGCGACGTGCTGGTTTTCACGATCAGCGCCAATGCCTTTCTGTACCACATGATCCGGAGGCTGGTGGCGTTCCTGGTCGAGATCGGCCAGGGTAGGAAGACGCTCGAGGAGCTGCTTGTTCGTCTGGATGACCCCAAGGCCGACCCTGCTGTAGGCCTAGCGCCAGCATGTGGTTTGGTTCTTGCGGAAGTTCGCTTTGGAACGGATGAGTTCCAGGAGAATTCTAATTTAGGAAGTGACGCTTTCGATGCGGGCTAGCTGGTAGTCAGCTCACATTGTCTGATTGGGAGAGTATTACAGTGCAAAAGACCTATATACCGAAGGACGGAGATGTCCAGCGCGAATGGTTTTTGATCGATGCCAACGATCAAACCCTCGGTCGTCTGGCCAGCCGCATTGCCGAACTCTTGATGGGTAAACATAAGCCGACCTTTACCCCGGGCATGGACACTGGCGACTTTGTCGTGGTGATCAACGCGAAACACATCACCGTCACCGGCAACAAGCTGGACGACAAGATTTATTACCGCTACACGGGCTACCCGGGCGGCATCCGCCAGATCAATTTACGCGACCAGCTGGCCAAGCACCCGGATCGAGTGATTAGCAAAGCGGTCTGGGGTATGCTGCCGCATAACAAGTTGGGCCGCCGCATGCTCAAGAAACTGAAAGTCTATGGCGGCCCCGATCATCCGCACGAGGCTCAACAACCGAAAACTTTTGAGTTGGATTAAGTGGAGTAAGTATGGCAGAAGAGTATCACGAAGGTATTGGACGGCGTAAAGCCAGTACAGCCCGGGTGCGCCTGATGAGCGGATCGGGTCAATTTATCGTCAACGATAAACCGATCGAGGAGTATTTTACCCGGTTGGGTGACGTGGCGACGATCACGGCGCCTTTCGAAGCGGCAGGAGAAAGCCGCAGCCAGTACGATATCACCGTGCTGGTCAACGGCGGTGGTGTGACCGGACAGACGGACGCAGTGCAGCTCGGCGTAGCACGCGCGCTGGTCGAACTGGATCCCAATTTGCGGCCTCCGCTGCGCAAAGGCGGTTTCCTGACCCGCGATGCCCGCATCAAAGAACGCAAGAAGCCAGGCTTGAAACGCGCCCGCAAAGCGCCAACCTACACCAAACGCTAATTTATTAAATAGGAGTTATGCAGTTCTCCGAGAAAGCGGGGATGTTTGGGCGGGTTTCGTCCGCCCAAACACCCCCTTTCTTCCCTCCAATGCGTAAATCCTGTTATTAAGTAAATCCAACGTAGTGCGCGAGCGCTGTTCAGGAGAGACCCAACTTCCCGAATAATGATCCCGCATTACGTTTTTATTTAAACCCAGCCTGGGAATTTGGGCTTCAACGAAGGAGCATTCCTTGACCGGAATAAGCGGGATCACATTGTTAGGTCTGGGGCCTGGAGATGCCAGCTTGCTTACCCGGGAAGCCTGGGAAGTATTATCTCAAGCGCTGGAGGTATACCTTCGCACCCGCCAGCATCCGACGGTAGCGGGTTTCCCCCCGAATTTGAAGGTGCATTCTTTCGACCATCTTTATCAGGATGGCGAATCGTTCGAGGCAGTCTATACAGAGATCGTCGAGAGGGTAATAGCGCTGGGCAGACGGCCTGAAGGGGTGGTCTACGCGGTCCCCGGTCACCCATACGTCGCCGAGGCTACCGGCCCAGAGATCACCCATCGCGCCCGCCAAGAGGGCATCCCGGTGAAGCTGGTGGAGGGGCTCAGTTTCCTAGAAGTGCTCTTTTCCGCGCTGGAGATCGACCCTATGCCGCATACCGCGCTCGTAGATGCGCTCGAACTGGCGGTGCAGCATCACCCTCCGTTTCCGCCCACCGCGCCGGCGGTAATCGCCCAGATCCATTCACCCGCGATCGCCTCCGAGGTCAAGATTACCTTGATGTCCCAATATCCGGACGAACATCCAGTCCAGATGATCCACGGAGCCGGTACGCCCGGCGTTAAGGTGGAGCGCCTCAAACTGTTCGAGATCGACCGCACCAGGGATATCGGTCTGCTCACCGCTCTCTACCTGCCGCCGTACGGCGCCAACACTTCCATGGAGGCGTTCCAAGAGATCGTCGCCCACCTGCGGGCGCCGGATGGCTGTCCCTGGGATCGAGAGCAAACCCATCGTTCCTTGCGCCCCCATCTGCTCGAAGAGGCTTTTGAGGTGCTCACCGCCTTGGACGCAGACGATCCCCGAGCGATGCAGGAAGAATTCGGCGATCTGCTCCTGCAGATCGTCCTTCACGCCCAGATCGGCAGCGAGTACGGCGAGTTCACCATGGCGGACGTGATCGCCGGCATTCACGAGAAACTGGTCCAGCGTCACCCACACGTGTTTGGCGATTTAGAGCTGCGGGACAAAGAAGCGGTCCTGCAAAATTGGGAACGCCTCAAAGCCGCCGAGCGGGAATCAAAGGGTGAAAAGAAGTCAGGTCTGTTGGATGGTGTTTCCCTGGCGCTGCCGTCATTGGCCCAGGCGGAAGCCTACCAGAAGCGCGCTGGCCGCGTCGGCTTCGATTGGCCGAACGTGCAAGGAGTCCTGGAAAAGATCGAAGAGGAGCTGCTGGAAGCGCAGCAGGCTGATTCCGAGATAGAACGCGCCGCCGAGATCGGCGACCTGCTCTTTGCGGTCGTTAATTTAGCCCGCTGGTATGATGTCGATGCAGAGAGCGCTCTGCGGGAGGCCAACCAGCGGTTCCGGCAGCGATTCGCTCATATCGAGGGCGCTGCGGAAATCCAACAGCGCGATCTGGGTGACTTCTCCTTAGATGAGCTGAACGATCTTTGGGAAGAATCGAAGACCTGAGCCGGTGGAGATTGCGGGCTGGTGCATCCAATCCGCACATCTCCATAACTTTTATCCTCCACTGAGAATATCCCCAATGATATTGCCCCCTAACCCGGCTACGCCGCGCTGTTCACCAGTATGCTTGAAGTTCGCCGCGGCGATGATGCGGTCAGCAAGGCGCGAGAACGGCAGGCACTGCAAGTAGACTTTGCCTGGACCCTTTAGAATGGCGAAAAACAACCCCTCGCCACCAAACAAGGCGTTCTTGAAGCCTCCCACGAACTGGATATCGTAATCGACCGTGGGCGCGAAGGCCACCAGGCAGCCTGTATCAACTTTCAGGGATTCGGCGGGAGCGAGATCGCGCTCGATGATCGTTCCGCCGGCGTGGACGAAGGCCAGTCCGTCGCCTTCCAACCGCTGCAGGATGAATCCTTCCCCGCCGAAGACTCCGGATCGAAGGCGCTTGGTGAAAGCGACCTCGATCTCGATCCCCTGGGCAGCGCACAAAAACGCGTCTTTCTGGCAAAGGAAACGCCTGCCCATCTGGCTTAAATCCAATGGGATGACCTTACCCGGATAAGGCGCCGCAAAAGCCACCTTCTGTTTTTGGCTCGTTCCGTTCATGAAGCTGGTAATGAAGAAGCTTTCACCAGTGACCATCCGCTTAAGCCCCTGAACAAACCCCCCTCCGTGCCGGTCTGCATCTGGATGCCGTTATCCAAGTACATCATCGTTCCGGCTTCCGCGCGCACTCCTTCGTTGGGGTCGAGCTCGATCTCGACCATCTGTAAATCGTCGCCGTAAATTGTATACTCGATCACGTCAGCCATTGCAATCCTCCTTGTTCACTATTTCTGCTGTTATTGGGCGCCCATCGTTTCGGTGGGCTTGGCTTTATCACGATGGTATACCAAATTAACGATGGTAGTTCGGAGAGGACCTACGCACTTGAGGGAAGCAAAGGGATGTTCGGGTGGGCAAAGCCCGCCCGAACATCCCCACTTTCTTGGAGAGCTGTGAAACTCCTATCAGTTTAACATTGTGAGCGCTGGTTCTTCAGGGTCAGCTCTGCAGGCTGCGCCTGTAGTAAGCGATCGTTTTGGGGCGCAGGAAATACCAGACGTTCAAGACAATCCAGAAAACGTAGCGCAGGACCCGGCCGTACGCCGACAGCCTCATATCGGCGTCGAGAACCCCGGCAAACAGCGGGATGGTTTGGTTAAAGATCACCAGGCTGTAGCGCAGCACGATCAAGATGATCAGGGCCAATCGAGAACCGTCATGGCCGCGGAACGCGCCGATGGCAGAGAAAACGATCCCAGCTGAAAGCAGGATGGAAACAAACAACAGGGGGGTGGCTTCTGATTGCGCCGTCCCAACTCGGAATAGGCCGACCAGCGATAATAAAGGCAGCAGCCCGGAGATGGTCCCATCCAGGATGGTCAGGAGCGTGACTCCCAGAGGGCGCTCAGGACGTACTCGTGGGGGAGGCTCCTCTGAGAATTTGAGACCGCCACGCAACCCGGTCACGAGTAGTCTTCGAATACGTCCATTTCCAATTCGAGCGCCTGTTTTAAGTCTTCGGCGCAGGCCTGGCTGCAAGTTACAAACATCAGGTCGTATCCGGATTCCTTCGCCGGAGAACCCTCGGGCACCACCATGGCAACCACGGTCTTTTGAGCCAGCGCGAGGTCCAGCGAGATGAATTCGCCTTCCTTGCCGCGCAAATCGGTCTGGGAGCTCGCTTTAGCGCCGAAACCAAAGGCTTCCTCATCCGGCTCGATGCGTCGGTTGCACCAGGCGCAGGTGTGCATTAAAGTTTGACGAATGGTGTCTGGGTTGTTATTGCTCATATGTGAAAATAATTATAGAAGATAACCCGCGCGCGAACAAGTGTGTGTGCGCTGAACCGACAGTTCCAACTTTCCTTAAGAACCATACAGCCTTGAAGCAAGATCTCACCCCACCGGCTCAAATCTTGCCGTGAAATGGCGCAGCAGTTCAGGGGCGTACGTAAACCGGTAGCCGCGGATGCTTTCCTTTCTCTCAGCGATGGCGCCCAGCGCATCGGCGACGTAATCCAGGTGGCTCTGGGTGTATACCCGGCGCGGGATCGCCAAGCGTACGAGTTCGAGGCGCGGGAAGACCATCTCCCCGGTGTCAGGGTCCCGGTAGGAAAACATCACCGAGCCGATCTCTACAGCCCGCACAGCGGCCTCTCGGTAAAGCTCCACCGCCAGCGCCTGTCCAGGGAACTCCGCAGGGGGGATATGCTCAAACAAGCTGCCGGCGTCCACGTAAACAGCATGCCCGCCGGGCGGTTCGATGACTGGGATGCCTTGTTCGAGCAGCCTCTCGGCCAAGTACCGGGTCTGGCCCAGCCGGTAAGCCAGGTAATCCTCTTGCAGACCCTCGCGCAACCCCGCAGCGATGGCGTCCAGATCTCGCCCCGCCAGCCCCCCATAGGTGGGGAAACCCTCCCGCAGGATCAGCTCGTTGGAGACTTGCCGGAAGAGCGCCTCGTCGTTCATCGCCAGGAACCCGCCAATGTTGACGATGGCGTCTTTTTTGGCGCTCATCGTTGCGCCGTCGGCCAGTGTGAAGACCTCGCGCGCGATCTCAAGGGTAGACTTGCTCGCGCAGCCCGGCTCGCGCAGTTTGATGAAATAAGCGTTTTCAGCGTATCGGCAGGCGTCGATGAAGAAGGGGATCTCATAGTGGTGATACAGATTAGATACCGCCGCGATATTCTCGAGCGAAACAGGCTGCCCTCCGCCGGCGTTGTTGGTGATCGTGATCATCCCCAGGGGGATGTTCTCGGGACCAATGTCCTCAATAAAGGCACGCAGCTTGTCGATGTCCATGTTGCCTTTGAAGGGGTGCCGTTCTCCGGGTTCGTAGGCCGCGTCGATCACCAGATTGACCGGGCGACCGCCGCGCGCGCGGATGTTCGCCTCGGTGGTGTCGAAGTGCATGTTCGAAGGCACGTATTGACCTTCCCGGACCAGCACGGCGCTGAGGATGTTCTCCGCGGCGCGTCCCTGGTGGGTAGGCACAAAAAAGCGGAAGCCGAAAATCTCATCCATGGCTTCCGCCAGCCGGAAATAAGAGCGCGCTCCGGCGTAGGATTCATCCCCCAGCAACATCGCGGACCATTGCCCCTGGCTCATCGCGCCGGTCCCCGAATCGGTAAGCAGATCCACAAAAATTTCGTTCGAGTGCAATCCAAAAACGTTGTACCCCGCCCGCTTCAAGGCTTGTTCCCGCTCTTCCCGGTCGATCAAGCGGACCGGTTCAACCATTTTGATGCGAAATGGTTCAGGGGGATAGGTTGCCATGCGTTGCCTCCGGAAAGGTTGTGTGGATGGATGGAATCAAAGTTTAGCATGCTTTGTCTTGAACTCCAAGGAATACTCTTCCTGGTAAGAAACGACGACCTTCCTGTTTCCCTGGGGGTGTCTGTTTATGTTTGCCGGGTATAATTCCGCCTATGAAACCCCCTGACTGGCTATCGGTCCGCCGGATCCTAGGCCTTCTGATCATGCTCGTTTCCCTGATCTTGTTGATCTGGGGTCTATGGCCCTTTCAGCCGATCTCTCAAAGCATTCCGCTCCAACCAGTCGACTTGCAGCTGCCGATGCCGGACTCATTCTTACCGCTGATACCATGGATCGTTTGAGGTCACGCGCTTTGCGGTCCAGCCCTACAGTCTATCCCCGGTTATGGTTGGTTCCTTCTGTCCTGATCTTGGTGAGTCTGGCCTGTATGAGCGGGGCTGCGGACCTGGTGGGCGAACCAGCTCCGACGGAAGAGCCAGCCGGTGAGGTCCTGGAGAATTCGGGTACCGAACTACCCTCCGCCATCCCCGAGATGCGCCGTTTGGTGTTGGAATGGCCTGGGGTGATCCGTATCGGTGACTCCGATTTAGTCCGATTGGTCCTTGAGATCGATAAGGACGGCTTGCCAACCTCCACAGCTGTCTTCTTGGGAAACGAGCTGAGCTCCGAGCGCTTCGAGATCCCCAACGTCTATGAAACCCACAACATCCTGGCGGAGGCTCGCCTGGAGATGGCCGGCGTTAAGGTCGCGCCTGCGGACCTGGTCAGCCAACCGATGCAGCCCGGCGACCGGGTGGAGTTTATCTGGAGCGTAAAGCCGGAGGGGGTGGGTACACTGCGCGGGACTATGTGGCTTTACTTGCGATTTATCCCCAAAGATGGCGGGCAAGAGAGCAAGAGCACCCTGGCAGCTAAAACGATTGAGGTGCGCGCGGCTAATTTGCTTGGACTGAGCGGCACCTCCGCGCGCCTGTTAGGGATTGCCGGAATGGTGGTTGGCTCGTTCTTAGGCCTGGACAACTTGCTGCCCTGGGGCTGGAAGCTGTTGCGCCGCTTGTTCGCCCGCTCGAATGGCTGAGGAACAGACATGTTGAGGAAAAAATTGTGCTGAAAATCGTCACCTTTACCTTGGGCCCTGCGATGACCAACGCGTACCTGATCGCCGATCCGGAAACTAGCGAGGCTGCCGTGATCGACCCTGCCTGGGATGGTCACCTGATCGTCGGCGAGGCCGAAAAGAACGGCTGGCGGATAGGCAACATCTGGCTGACGCACGCTCATTTCGATCATATCGGCGGCGCGGGAGCGGTGGCCGATAAAAGCTCTCCACCGCCTCCCGTGGCACTGCATCCGCAGGACTACCCGTTATGGCGAGCTCAGGGCGGCGCGCCGTTCTTTGGCGTGCGTATCGATCCTGGACCGGAACCCACCATCGATCTACACCATGGACAGATCTTGCACCTGGGAAGCAACCAGCTGCAGGTGCGTTATGCTCCGGGCCATACGCCGGGGCACGTCGTATTTTATTGTCAGTCTGAGAAAGTATTATTTTGCGGCGACGTGATCTTTCAGGGCAGCATCGGTCGCACCGACCTCCCGGGAGGGGATTTCAACACCCTGATCGACAGCATTCGTGAGCAGGTCTTATCTTTGCCGGACGAGACCCGATTGCTATCCGGACATGGTCCTGAGACGACGGTGGGCCGGGAGCGGCGCTACAATCCATTTCTCGAATAAACCCGTTTACTTCGCATAGTCGATTGCCCTTGTTTCCCGGATTACGGTGATTTTGATCTGGCCGGGGTACTGCATGGTGTCCTCAATTTGCTTGGCGATATCCCGCGCCAGCCGAACTGACTCCAGATCGTCAATATCCTCGGGTCTGACGAAGATGCGCACTTCGCGGCCCGCTTGCAGGGCATAGCTCTGGTTGACTCCTTTGTAGGAATTGGCAACTTCTTCTAGAGCCCGTACGCGCTTAATGTATTGTTCCAGGCTTTCCCGCCTTGCGCCTGGGCGGGCGCCGGAGATCGCGTCCGCTGCCTCGGCGATCACCGCTTCGACCGTCTCCTGTTCGACTTCGTGGTGATGGGCGGCGATCGCATTAACGACTGCATGGCGGACGCCGTAGCGTTTGGCAAGATCCGCCCCGATCTGGGCATGCGTCCCCTCCACGTTGTGATCCATCGCTTTACCTAAGTCATGCAGCAAGCCGGCAGCTTTGGAGATCTCCACATCCGCCCCCAGCTCCGCGGCGATCACAGCGGCTAACTGGGCCGTCTCCACGGCGTGAGCTAGCTGGTTCTGCCCGTAGGAAGTGCGGAATTTCAGGCGTCCCAGCGTCTTCAGGATCTCGGGGTGCAGTCCGGGTACTCCGGCGTCGTAAGCGGCTTGTTCTCCGGCCTCGACGATGGTTTTCTCGATCTCTTCCTGTTCCTTCTTCACCACCTGTTCGATGTGGGCCGGGTGAATGCGCCCGTCGATGACCAGCTTTGACATCGCCCGCACGGCCACTTCGCGCCGCACCGTATCAAAACAAGAAATCGTGATCGCCTCCGGCGTGTCGTCTACGATCACGTCAACACCGGCTGCCTGCTCGAAGGCGTGGATATTGCGTCCGTTGCGCCCAATGATGCGGCCCTTCATGTCGTCCGAGGGCAAAGGCACAAAGGAGGTGGTTACTTCGTTGACGTGTTCGGATGCCACCCGTTGGATGGCGTCTGCGATCAACTTGCGGGCCCGGCGTTCGCCTTCTTCCCGTGCCTCCGCTTCAACCTGGCGAATGATGCGCGCCATGTCTGCGCGCGCTTCCTTATCCACCTCGGATAACAGCTGCTCGCGCGCTTCATCCAAGGTCATCTGGGAGATGCGCTGCAACTCGACCATTTCTTGTTCATACATGGTATCGACTTCGTTGGCGCGCTTATCCAGCGCGCTTTGACGTTTATTCAGGGTTTGCTCGCGCTTCTCAAGCCGTTCCGAACGGTTATCCTGGTCCTCGCGACGGCGTTGCAGCCGGTCCTCTTCCTTGGTCAACTCGGACCGGCGGCGGGCCAGCTCCTTCTCGGTAGTTTCCCGCAGCTCCAGCGCTTCATCTTTTGCCTGGAGCACCAAGTCTCGGGCTTCTTCTTTGGCCGCGTTGAGTATATTGCTCGCTTCTTCACGTTCGCGTTCCTGCTCTTGCCGGACTTGATTCAACTTGATCCAAAAACCGACGGCGTAACCGGCAGCGAACCCCAACGCCAGAGCCAGTGCAGCGATTAGCAACCATGTTCCAGCGATCATGTGATGTCCTCATTTTCTGTTATGGTTATTCTTCCCGGTCATTCGCGGTCGAGCTCTTCCCAGACGCGCTCCACAACCGGTGCGATGACTTGGTATGAAAAACCGCGGCGGGCGAGGTAGCTGCCCAGTTTGCCGCGGAAGTCAGGCCATTCCAGGCTTTTGTATTTGCGGTACTGCTTTTGCGCGGCCTGGTATGCCAGCGCATCCTCATCTAGAGAAGCGGCCTCCAGGGCGCGATCGATCGTTTGATTTGAGACGCCTTTTCGCCGTAATTCATAAGCCAGGGCGCGCTTACTGCGCGGGCGAAATTCGTTGCGGTTTTCGATCCATTGCTCAGCGAAGCGGTCGTCATCCACCAATCCAATCCGGCGAAGCTTCTGGATCGCGGCGTCGGTTTCTTCTTCGGTAAACCCGAGTCCGCTGATTTTATCCCTGACTTCGGATTCCGTGCGCATGCGGTAGCCGACAAACTTCAGCGCGCGCTGATAGGCTACTTCTCGCGAATCTTCCGCCTGTAATTGCGCAATTCTTTCTGCGTCCAATGTCTGGCCAACTTGCAACCAGGCCGCCACGATGCGGGCTAATCCGAAGGCAAATTCGCCGTCCAGGTAAACGTTTACCCGCTGGTGGTTGCGCTTTTGGACTTTCAGTGCGGTTATTTTTTGTTCCATCCTGCCATTAATAGCTAACAGCCGTGCGTCCACCTCCCGGAACACGGCTGTACGAGGGCTCGTTTAAATCTCAGTTGTCGAGGTTTGATGAGTAGCAGATTCGTCGATCGACAAGCGTTCCGCCGATCGCACACCGCAGACTAGGTCATTCTGCTATTTGTCTGTCCGGTAGTTCCCACTGGCAATTCTATGCTCGAGTCACTCGATGCTGAGGCTCGATCTTCGCCAGAGCTGCTTGTAATTTCATTAAAAATCACACCAGAACCGATCGTCAATACTGAGATTAATGAGCGGCTGGTTTACACCAGTCAGCCGCCACCGCGCAAAAATAAGAAAAAGAATGATTTAGGATTTACGCACTTGCAATACCTGCGTTGCTCCTAAGAATAAAGCGCGGTGTTCCAGCCGTTGGCCAGATTGTTCTCCCTCAACTTCAGGAAGCGTACTTTGCTATCCAACGGCGGTTTGGGAGGATCGTTGTCCTGTTCATTGATAAGGTGCCTGCAAAGATACTTGCGCCAGGCTCTATCCTTGCCGCCCCGGCGAGGTACCTGCAGCGCCGAATGTTAATCAGGGATTAACCAAACGTCACGTTTATTATACATTATATCTAAATAATTGGCAGGCGCTTATCGTCGGAGGTGTATTTTCCGGCCGCGCGGCCGAAAGCACTCTCTTCCCCACATTTTTTGAAAATTCCCATGGGTCCGAACGTTTCGGATCGATATCCAAGTATAATGGTAATAACCACCAGATTCTTACAACTTTCTAAGGAGAATCACATGAGCAGCTTGCGGGAAGATGCACTCGAATACCATCATTTAGGTGGGAAACCGGGAAAAATATCTATCTTACCGACAAAACCATTATCTACCCAACGCGACCTGTCCTTGGCATATTCACCAGGCGTCGCCTATCCGGTACTGGAACTGGAGAAGGATGCTGAGCTGGCTTACGAATATACCTCCAAGGGCAATCTGGTCGCCGTGATCTCCAATGGCACAGCTATTTTGGGTTTGGGGGACCGCGGGGCGCTGGCATCCAAGCCCGTGATGGAAGGCAAGGGGGTGCTGTTCAAGGTCTTCTCGGACATTGACGTCTTCGATATAGAAGTCAATTCTCAGGATGCGGACGAATTGATCCGGGTCGTAGCAGCCATCGCACCGACTTTCGGCGGCATCAACTTAGAAGATATCAAAGCCCCGGAGTGCTTTTACATCGAGGAAACCCTTAAGGAGATGCTCGACATCCCCGTTTTTCACGACGACCAGCACGGCACGGCGATCATTTCTGGGGCCGGCTTGCTCAGTAGCCTGGAGATAGTCGGCAAGCCCATCGGCGAAGTTAAGATCGCCGTCTCTGGCGCGGGCGCTTCGGCGATCTCCTGCGCCGAATTGGCCGTGCGCATGGGCGCCAAACGGGAGAATATTTACATGGTGGACAGCCGGGGGGTGGTACGCACGGACCGGGAGAAGGGGATGAACAAGTATAAACAACGCTTTGCCCAGGATACCGACGCCGAATCGCTCGAAGACGTCGTCCGTGGGGCCGACGTGTTTTACGGGCTGTCCGTCGCCGATGTGCTCACTCCGGAGATGGTCAAGACGATGGCCAAGAATCCGATCATCTTCGCCATGGCCAATCCCGATCCCGAAATCCGCTACGACCTGGCCAAGGAAGTCCGCCCCGACGCGATCGTGGCGACCGGGCGCTCGGATTTCCCCAACCAGGTCAACAACGTGCTCGGCTTCCCCTTCATCTTCCGGGGCGCCCTGGACGTGCGCGCCCGGGCGATCAACGAAGACATGAAAGTCGCAGCTGCACATGCCCTCGCCGATCTCACCAAGGAGGATGTCCCCGACAGCGTCCTGCGGGCCTATGGGCTGGATGCTTTGAAGTTCGGCATGAACTACATCATCCCGAAGCCGCTCGACCCGCGGGTGATGTTGTGGGAGTCCCCCGCGGTCGCTCAGGCTGCTATGGACACCGGCGTGGCCCGCAAAACCATCGACCTCGATGCGTATAAAGAGGAGCTGGCTTTCCGCCAGGGTATGGGGCAGCAGGTGCGCTACTTCATCATGAACAAGGCCAAGTCGGCCTCGCCAAAGAAGCGCGTGGTCTTCGCGGAGGGTGAGGAGACTAAGATCATTCGCGCCGCGGTCCAGGTGCAGGATGAAGGCATCGGCATCCCTATCCTGGTCGGCCGACCGGATGTGATCAAAGCGAAAATCTCGACGTTGGGCTTGGAAGCGGATTTGAAGGTCGTCAACCCTGAAACTTTCGACCGCATCGATGAATACGCCCAGGCGTATTTCGAACTGCGCCAGCGTAAGGGCGTGCCGATGAAGGATGCGCGCACGAAAGTCACCGATCCGAACATCTTCGGCCCCATGATGGTCAAAGTTGGCGACGCGGATGCCTTCGTGTCCGGCTTGACCCATGATTACCCAGAGGTTATCCGCCCGGCGCTGGAAGTGCACCACACCCATCCGGGCGCGCGCCGCGCCGCTGGCGTTTACATCATGATCGTGGATAGCCGTACTTACCTGTTTACCGACGCGACCGTCAATATCGACCCCACAGCGGAAGACCTGGCGGAGATCGCTTGTTTATCCGCCGATTTTGCCCGCCAACTGGGTCTGGAGCCGCGCGTAGCGCTGTTGTCGTTTTCGAATTTCGGCAGCACCCCGCATGCCTTATCGGATAAAGTCCGCCGGGCGGTGGAGATCATCAAGGAAAAATGCCCGGACTTCGCCGTAGACGGCGAAATGCAGGCTGATACTGCGGTGGTCCCTGAGATCGTGGATGAACGTTACCCGTTCAGCCAGGTGAAAGACGCTAATGTGTTGGTTTTCCCCTCTTTGGAAGCGGCCAATATTGCCTACAAGCTCCTCGCTCGTTTAGGCAATGCCCAGGCGATCGGCCCAATCCTGCTCGGCATGGGCGCTCCGGTCCACGTTTTGCAGACCGGCGATGAGGTCAGGGATATCGTCAACATCGCGGCGGTCGCCGTGATGGACTCGATGAATAGGGATTAACCTGTCCAGCATGCGCGATGCCAGGTCAATCCTGCCATCGCGCGGCTACCCGCTCAGGTAAGTCCGCCCGTACCCCGTCCAGGTATTCGTGCAGTTTGGCTACGACTTCGGCATAATCCGGGTTTTTGGCGACATTGTTGAGCTGATAAGGGTCAGCGACCATATCGTACAGTTCCGTGGTGTCGAAAGCATATTCCACGTACATATATTGCTGCGTGCGCACTGCCAGGTAAGGTTCCCGCTGCCTCCAGTTTTCGATCAATAATTTATCCCGCCACTCTTGCTCGCCCTCCAACAGCGGGACCAGCGAGCGTCCGTCCACTTCGTCCGGTATCGGCATCCCAGCCAGCTCGTAAAACGTTGGCGCGATGTCGATATTCGCCACCAGCTGGTCCGACACATACGGATTGGCTGTCAGCGGCGGGTAGCGCAGCGCAAAAGGTACGTGGATCCCCTCTTCGTACGCCCAATCCTTTTCCGTTGAGATGCGGTGTTCGCCCCAGAAGTAGCCGTTGTCCGACAGGTAGAGCACGACGGTGTTGTCCAGCTCACCGGTTGCAGATAGTTCGGCCATCAGGCTGTCAACAGTCAGATCCAGGGCGTGCAGGGTCTGCAGTTGTTTCTGCCTGAAGCGCTCGATCTCCCCGATCTCATTTTTAGTAAGCAGTGGGTAATCATGCACCCAGTCCGGTTTATCCGAAATGTCTTCTTCGCCAAAAGAGGCCGGCTGGTAGGGCTCCAGGTCTCCGTACAGGTCTTCATCTCCTGGGGCCGCCAATGCGGGCGCGTGCGGCGCGTTGGGTGCAAAGATCAGCAAGAATGGCTTCTCCTGGTTGTGCGCAGTTTGAATAAATGTTCGGGCGTGTTCGCCAAGGATGCTGGTGATGTAGCCGCTTTCCTGGGTGAGTTTCCCCTGAACGTACAGCTGTGGGTCGTAATAAGGGCTGTTCTCTCCTTGCAGCGCTACCCAGAAATCGAACTCGGGACGCTTGGAGCCATCCCAGGAATTTAGATATTTGCCTACCAGCCCGGTATAATATCCGCTCTCGTGGAAGCGCTGGGCGAACGTGGTATGCGATAATGGGTTCGCGTTGACCAGCACCCCGTGGTTGTGCGCCAGCATGCCGGTGAGGATGCTGGATCGACTTGGGCAGCACTTGGCGGTCGTGACGTATGCACGAGAAAACGTGACCCCCTGGTCGAAGATCCAGGCGTTAGTGCGCGGCATCACCTCCATCGTGTCATAACGCTGGTCGTCGCTGACGATCAGCAGGATGTTTGGTCGCAGCGATTCGGGCGAGGGGGTCGGCGTGCTGGTGGGCTGCTTCGCCAGGAGCGGCAGGTAAGAGTCCGGCGCTTCGGCAGTTGGCGGCTGAGGTGTGATCATCGGCGCATTGCTTGGCTCGGGGCTTGCCGTGATCCCAGGTTCGGGCAGCTGGTTAGTAATTCGACAGGCGCTGAGCAGCCAGGTGATGGCAAGCATGCAGGCCAGCGTTCGTTTGAGTGATTTCATCGGCGTGAGCTGTGCGATACAGTTGTCGGTTAATAGTTTCCGCACGGGGTTCGACAGGATTGTACCACCGGGTAGAATTAACGAGTTTGGATTTACGCTATTGGAGGAGGAAGGATTGACGGATAAAACAACCATTTGTTTCGTCTGCTTAGGCAACATCGTACGCAGTCCACTGGCGGAAAATATATTCAGGCATCTGGCGGATCAGGCGGGCGTCAGTGAGAAGTACGCAGTCGATTCCGCCGGCACGGCTCGCTATCACATCGGAGAATCGCCGGACGGACGCATGCGCCGCGTGGCCGCCCGTCAGGGCCTGCGCTACGATGGGAGCGCGCGCCAGTTCCAGCGCCAGGATTTCGACCGCTTTGACTGGATCGTCGCCATGGATCCGGATAATCGCGCTGATTTAGAAAGACTCGCGCCGGGTGAGGGCAGCCGGAACAAGATCCGCCTGATGCGTGAGTTCGATCCCCATGGTGGATCGCAAGCTGGCGTGCCGGATCCTTATTACGGCGGCATTGACGGATTTGAAGAGGTCTACAGGATCGTCGAGCGCTCCTGCCGCGGCCTTCTGGCAGCCTTAGAAGGCGGGGAATTATCCGGGTAGCGCCCATGGAAAGAGACGATATCCGCATCGAGCAGGTTCGGATCGGTGAGCTGGAGAATTTCGCTCACTCCGCCATCGCCAGGACGAAGGACGGTCAGCTGCTGCCCATCACCATGCAGCGCGCCGTCGCCCACGCCCACAATCCCTACGCTGACCCAAATGACGTCGGTCTGCTGGTCGCTTACCAGGGCGAGGCATGCGTGGGTTATTTCGGCATTATGCCCGTCTTGTTAAGGTCCCAAGGAGAACTTCACAAAGTCCACTGGTTTTCCACCTGGTATGTCTCCCCCCGTCTACGCGGCAAGGCGCTCGGTTCACGCTTGATGCAAGCCGCGCTCGAACTGAACCAGGATTACCTGATCGTCGGCAGCGGCCCGGCGCGCAAAGTCTGCCGCCGCTTTGGTTTCCTGGAGCGGGTCGGTCTGCACTATTTTGTGCTCGATCCGAGTGGCATGCAGCGTCTCAACCTGGTCAGGCTGGTAAACCGCTTCTGGCGGAAAGTGCTGCACCTGTTGGGTGTGAAGGTTTCCATCGACAACCGCTTTACCCGCGCCTTCGCGGCGTTGCTCGCGCCGCTGACCCGGCCCATTTTTTACCACTGGCTTTGGCGCTCGGTACGGGATGACTTTCTAACCGTGCAAACGAAAGAGGTCCAAACGCTCTCGGATAAGCTCACCGATTTGGCCTGGCGTGCGCCTGAGGTGGGGTTAGTACGGGGCGTCGAGGCGATCAACTGGATGTTAACCTACCCCTGGGTCGTCGAGCCGGGCGAATCCGCCACCGGGGACCTGGATTTTTACTTCAGCGACGTGCGCCCGGTATTCAAAAATATCGCCGTGGAGATCTATACTCCCCAGGATCGCCGCTTGTTGGGCTTTGCCGTGTTTTCCTTATCGACCGTCGATGGCAAACTGACCCTCAAAGTCCTCGATCATGGTTTTGTGGACCCCGCCGATCGGAAGTACGTCCTGGCAGTGGCGGTCCATTACGCCCGGGAGCGCTACGCCGATCGCATTGAACTCCCCAGTCATCTGGCGGATTCTCTTGGCGGCGGCTTGCTCCGCAGCCTGTTACTGGTCCGTAAGTCTCGTACCTACCAGGCTCACCCTAAGAGCGAGGACAGTCCGCTGGCACAGGCCTGGCCCGAGTTTAGCTTCGCATATCCAGACGGTGATATGCCCTTCTCGTAGGCCTTCTTAACCATGCGCAGAACAGCCATCCAGGTCACCCGCAGGGTCACCGGCCGGATCGCCGGGGTCGTGCCGCTTTGGGCGCTTCATCGCCTGATCCCGCGCACCTTTATCGGCGTGTTTTACCACCTGGTCAGCGAGACGGCGCCGCCACACGTCAAGCACCTCTACCCCCACCGCTCGATCGAGGATTTTGAATCGGACCTGCGCTTCTTTAAAGAAAGGTACCGCCTGCTCTCCTACCGGGACCTGGTTGCCGAACTGCGGACGGGCCAGCAAGGACGCACTCCAGGGATATTCCTTTCCTTCGACGATGGTTTCGCCGAATGTTTTACCAACGTAGCCCCTTTGCTGCTCCGCTATGAAGTCCCTTGTACCTTCTTTCTGACCACCAACTTCATCGACAACCGGGCAATGTATTACCGCAACAAAGTCTCGCTGTGCATCGAGCGCGTTCTGGGCGCCGGGCAGGGCGAACGCAAACTGCTGCTCGCTGAGCTCAACCGTGCGTTTAGCCTGTCTTTGGAGAGCGAGCAAACTTTCGCTGCGTGGATCAAGGGTTTGATTGACGAGGATCGTATCGCCGAGATTTGCGAACTGCTTGGGGTGGATGTGGCCGGCTATTTAACCTCGCACCGCCCTTACTTGAGCAGGGAGCAGATCAAAACCCTGATCGGGCAGGGCTTCACGATCGGGGCTCACAGCCAAAGGCATCAAAAACTGATTCACCTCGACAAAGCCGGGATCGAGCAAGAGATCGCCGGCTCCTGCGCCATCATCCAAGACCTGACCGGGGCCGACGAAGTGCCGTTTTCTTTTCCCAACTCAGCTTTCGGGTTGGACCGCGATCTCTTAGCCCGCATCCGGGATAAACACCGAGAGGTTGGCCTGCTGTTCGATACCAAGGACCTGAACCTAGACCGGGAGTTCATCATCAACCGCATTTGGGCTGAAGCCCCGAAGTTCAGCCCGGATGGCCGCTCGCCAATGGCCGCAATCCTGAGGCGCGCCTACCAGGGATATCTAACAGGTGCCCTCCTGCGAGGCGGCGGCTCGATGCTTGACCGCCAAAACGATGCCAACGAAGCGAGCTTATAATCGTCTACTTTTATCTCTGGGTAGTTTTAAAGGATTGGGTCTATGATCCCGGAACAAGTGCACGACTGGCTGCGTGAAAATGGCTTTGGGGAAGTCCTCAACAGCCGGGGGGTGGGGGGCGGGTGCATCAATAACGGTATGGTGCTAGAGACGAATTCGGGAAAGTCTTGATTCCTCA
>CAYNWK010000035.1:0-1282 GCA_964400875.1 uncultured Anaerolineaceae bacterium
GTGCGCGGGGCTTACCATTACTTCGTCACTTCCAGGGTGACCGTCAAAAGGACTGTGGAGAAGAAAGAGAAGAAGAAAAAGATAACCACAACCGAGACTGTGCAGATCCCGGGCTTTGGTTGGCAGGAGCAGGCCGAGATTTTCTTGCAGCAAGTGAAAGATAAGGATTTCCATTTCTTCGCCCTGGACCTGGAGAGCTACGCCGGGACCCATCCGGACACGCAGGAGAAGTCTAACAACCTGTACACCAAGACGGACGTGCAGGGCATCCGCCACTGGGTGGACGAGGTTCACAAGCGTACCGGCAAAAAGGTGCTGCTCTACACCCGGGCGACTGTTTTCAGACCGTTTATTCAGCCTCTGGGTGGGGAAGTCCTCAAAGACATCGACTTGTGGATTGCCCGCTATCCCAACGATCCATCCACCAGCTCGATCGGTACCCCTTTTGACGGGAATGCCTTGGTTAAGATCCCCGGGGTGAGCAGCTGGCGTTTCTGGCAGTATTCGGACCGCAATAACGGAAAGGGCGCCGGCTACGGCGCTAAAACCAAGAGCGTCGATCTGAACGTTTACAACGGTTCCGTCGAGGACCTGCGCGCCTGGCTAGGCCTGGCGGGTCAGCCGGTGACCGTTGGAACCGGCGAGAACGGCGATAAACCCGCCCCAATCACCGGAGAAAAGCCCCCAACAGGAATTGTCGAACAGCTAGACGAAATCGGAAAAGCAGGGGGCTCCCTGGTCGTACGTTTCGAATTCAGCCAGGAAAAGATCGACCTGGCTCTGGTGAAAAAACTGTTGGCTTTATTAAAGGGGGCCGGGATCACCCCTCAGGTCAGCCTGGTTGGCGAAGTCGGCGACGGAGGAGGTTCTCAGGAAACTCCTGGCGACAAACCTGCAGAACCACCCAAGAAGCCGCCCATCTCCGCCCCCGAAAAAGAAACGAGCTTCACCGTCATCGTCCAGCCAAAGACCGGTAAGAAAACTGCCTTGCAGAGCTTCACCAAGAAAGACGCGGCCGGGAAACCGATCATGATGCCGCTCGACACCTTGAAGCTGGGTGAACGCGTGACCCGGGAAGCCGGCGACCGCCTGCGCGTCTCATCCGACCACAAATTGAGCAAATTCGATAAGGGCGATGGACGGGTGCGCGGCGCCGACAACCGCTTCTATTACCTAGTCACGAAAGAGGCTGCCAACGGGGACGCCGCCGGCTTGTACGTCAAGGAAGCCGACGTGAAAAAGAGCTAACCGATTAATAGTAGGAGTTACGCAGTTCTCCGAG